>CAZRMQ010000391.1:0-1531 GCA_964601185.1 uncultured Pirellulales bacterium | reverse complement strand
AAAATTTTATTGCAGTTTATGTTTGTTTTGTTAAAATTCAAATTATAAGTTATTTCGGAGCATTATGGTTATGAAAGAAGGTATTCATCCAAAGTACGATAAAGTAGTGGTTCGTTGCGGCTGTGGCAACACTTTTGAGACTCGCAGCACGGTGAAAGAAATCCACGCAGAAATTTGCTCGATGTGCCATCCGTTCTATACAGGCAAGCAAAAATATGTCGATACAGCCGGTCGAATAGAGCGTTTCCAGAAGAAATACGGCAAAACCTATATCAAAAAGAACGTAAAAGACCAAAAACAATAGCTTTTTTGCCGATATAAGCGATTAGCACCGCGAATTACATAAATTGTGCAGATATATGGTAATCCGTGGTTACTATTCGCTATTTTTTTTATGTCCCGTTAGAAGCGACTGTTCGGGATCCGATACTTCTAATGGGGTACATTTATAGGATCATATCTATGCCTGATATAAAAGATAGTTTCTTAGCCAAACTCGACCAGATTGAGTCTCGCTATGATGAGATTGAAAAGCAGATTTCAAACATAGCTATTGCCGGGGATTCCGCAAAACTCGTAGCGCTATCGAAAGAAAAGGGCAGGCTCAAGGCAATAGCTACAAAATATCGCGAATACCAAAAAATAATAGCTAACATTAAAGATACCCGGGAGATTTTAACGGATAAAGCGTTAGACGAAGACTTTAAATCTCTGGCGAAAGAAGAGCTACAGCAGCTTGAAAATAAAAAACAAGCTCAACTGGAAGAAATCAAAAATACTCTGGTTATGGCTGATAAGATGGATGCAGATTCGGTCATAATGGAAATACGAGCAGGCACCGGCGGTGAAGAAGCGGCACTTTTTGCGCGTGATTTGTATGAAATGTACATAAAGTATACCGAAGGCCGCAAATGGAAAATAGAGCCGCTTAGTTTTCACGTATCTGAAATGGGGGGCTTTCGCGAGGTGATATTTAGCATTAAGGGTCCGGGCGTTTATTCCGAGCTGGCATACGAGGCCGGCGGTCATCGTGTTCAGCGGGTGCCCCAGACCGAATCGCAGGGCAGAATTCACACATCGGCGGCAACGGTAGCAGTGCTGCCGGAGCCGGGAGAGCTGGATATCCAGATAAATCCCAACGATGTGGTTGAGTATATCAGCAGGGCCGGCGGGCCGGGCGGACAAAATGTTAACAAGGTCAATAGTGCCGTCAGACTTGAGCATGTTCCCACCGGAATCACTGTCAATATGCGGGATGAGCGAAGTCAGCACAAAAATCGAGCAAAGGCCTGGCGGGTCCTGCGTAGCAAACTTTACAACCTATATGAAGGCAAGAAAAGGGCTGAGCGGGAGTCACAACGCAGAAGCATGGTCGGCTCCGGTGACAGATCCGAAAAAATACGGACTTACAATTTTCCTCAAAATCGTGTGACCGACCATAGAATCAACCTGTCGCTTTATAATCTTGATAAAATAATAGCCGGCGATCTTGGTGAATTGATAGCGGCTCTGAAAGATTACGACAAACAGC
>CAZRMQ010000390.1:0-1531 GCA_964601185.1 uncultured Pirellulales bacterium | reverse complement strand
ACCTCACTATTTAACAGTGACCGCAATTTATCCAAAGCATACCGGTATCGGCCTTGCACCGTATTGATTGAAATGCCTTGTGATCTGGCAATCGCCTTAAATTTCAACCCGCTATAAACGTGCAGCATTAAAACCTCCCGCTGCTCGTATGGAAGCTGTCTAAGAGCCCGGCTCAATTGACGCAATTCTTCGCCAAATATCACAGCAATATCCGGCTTGTTTGCACCTGATATAACCTGATCTGCTTCATCTAATCCGGTGCTCTGGTGTCTCTGCCTTGCTTTATTTATGTTACGCGCATTATTGGCAACACAGGTCGCTAAATAGCCTTTCAGGCTGCCGGTCAGCCGAAACTTTTCAAACGATTTAAGGAAAGATACAAAGACATCATGTACCACATCCTCAGCGGAACTTACATCATTTAGCAGCGCAGCCGCCAACGTTACCAAATCGTCTTTGTATTTTTCGTAGATGTGCCGCAGAACTTCTTTTCTGCCGTGATTAAACTGCCATACAAGTAGTTTGTCCTGCAGCATTAAAGTTACTTTCTCAAACTTTGAACAATCGATTGTCTCTTATATAACAATTAAGCTGGCCGTTTTAGTATAAAAAAACAAACAAAAAATCCCACGTAAAACGTGGGGTTAAACACAATAAATATTTAGGTACTTATCGCTGATTTCGCGGATGGACGCGGGGGCAGGCGGAAACCTTTAATTTTCACCACGATTGAAATTACTATGTAGTCTTAAGACTACATGGCTTGGCAGCAACATTGAGTTCTAAAGAATTGTTGAAAGGATCATTGGAACAAGAAAATCGCTTGATTTTCAAGAAAGTCATTACGCTACTTTTTGTTAGATTCTTATATGAACATACGTAAAGCGCGTAGCTCTGCCACAGGTACGCGCTTTACGTATGAGCTTTTCTCCTTCTGTCGGTTGTTAAGTTTTGGTAGGGTGCGATACTTCGCACCATTTATTTTATATGTCACCAAACACAGAAAAAGTACCCCCTATGGAGCAGGCGGACTCCTTTAATTCCTCGCAATACGCTATACGCAATACGCAATACGAATTTATTTTCTGCTTCAGCCTGCTTTTTCTTCCTCGCACGCCTTACTCCGGACTACAAATCCTGGATGTCTCGCTTCGCTCAAGTTTGTTGTTTCACATTATACCCGCACAAGGAGAACCCGCAAATAAATTTGCGGGCTAAATATTTTGGGAATGTGTTTTCTGTGGCTAATTCGTATCTCTTGAAGCATATCTCACGTGTGGATTTCGTATTCCTTCGACCATGCTCAGGACAGGCTTTGCGGAATAACAACCTTTTTTTGTCATGTCGAGAGCAGTCGAGACATCTGGCTGCGGACGGTAATTGACTTCCATTCGAGAGCAGGTCTCTCCGCTCCGGCCTGCCATTGGCAGTCCTCCGGTCGAGATGACAGGAAAAAAGATTGCCGCGTCAGCCTTACGGCCTCCTCGCAATGACACCGAGAGTCAAGATTGGAATTGCGTTAATATTCTTT
>CAZRMQ010000389.1:0-1570 GCA_964601185.1 uncultured Pirellulales bacterium | reverse complement strand
TCTATCGGCAACGAATCAGTTGATCGCTGTTGAATCGAATGTGAGGAATCTTCACTCGCAGGTCTTCGATGAAACGCAAACCGTCCTTCCAGTACCCTGCTGTAGTCTTTAAGTCCGGGCAAAAGGCTATAAAATAGCGGTTTATATTATCGACTAAAAGCTCCCTGAGATACTTGCTCACCATCGAGGCCAAAGATACGGGAAGGAAATTCTCATCCGCATCAACTACAAAATGTACACGCATGATTCTGCCATTAGTCTGCATTTGATAGATACTCTCTTGCGGAGTTTCTCGTATGATACTTAGCTCCATATCGGAGAACATTCTTTGCAAGTGCTCCCGATAGTGAACACGTCCCCCCTGCCGATCAACTATAATTTGCACATTATTGCCGGGACAGTCATCAAAAGCGTTCTTTATAAGCTGTGACGTGGCGAAAAACAGAACGTTCGCTTTATTTCTCATGCTGCTCATCATCTTATTGTAATATCCAACATCAAAACAGATGCTCTTTAGTTTTCGTAATTTAATGCTGTTTGAGTTTAAGTCGTCAGCTAATACTGCTGATGCAATTGTCTTATCTGCATTATCCACCAAAATCTCTCGGTTTAAGGCATCTTTATACCACGGATATTCATTTAATCGCACCAGACAATCCGGACATAGTAGCTCTATAAGCTCGGCTAAAGTGGCGGGTTTTCTGTCAACCCCGTTAGAAATTCCTGTTTGTTCGGTTTTTCTAATATGTCCAACCGTCTTGGAATTTCTAACGGGGTCAAGGCATTCAAAAGCTGAAAGAACTGTGCGTTGCAGATGCTTTATCCCCCGCGATTTGCTGTAAGCCTTTTTGCTGTCGGTAATTAGCAGCCGGCCGGATAGCTGTTTGTGCTTTTTAGCAACACTTCTTTTTAATAACTGCCAAAGGTTGGATGTTAAAAGATGATCCGGAACCAAAAAGCTGCTTGATGATACAACTAATGGTCCCAGAATCGGCCCAAAACCAGCTTCATCAATCCCCACTAATACCGCCATTTTCCTAAACCTTATCACTGCCGTGATTACTACCGACGGTGCAATCTAAATGTGTCAAGTATAAAGTACGTTAGCACAAATCCACAGGTCTTCCCCGTTAGAAAATCGACCAATGGTCTGTTACCTCTCCAGAGGGACTTATTTCTAACGGGGCTTTCTGTGATTATATTCAAGTCGATATTCTTCCACAAGCACCTTCCCTGCTCCGGTCCGCAGCGGCGGTTAGAAGGATCGTACTAAACAGGTCGAAATTCACATATGCTTTTTTATTTCATAGATTTACGGAGAGAATTATCCCCAATCCACTACAGGTCCGCTGAAGACGGACCGCTAAGGTCTTAGGCACGGCCATGTAAACAATATCTCGCTCAACATGTGCAAAATATTACATAACAAGGATCTACAGGTCCTTATATCATGCGCCCGTTATTGGGTCCTGAATACAAATTCATATATAGCAAAGGATTATCTTTTTTTATTTCACTCATCCATCCGACATTTTTTTTCAATATTTTTTTGTTTTTTGTGCTTTTCTTT
>CAZRMQ010000388.1:0-1585 GCA_964601185.1 uncultured Pirellulales bacterium | reverse complement strand
AGTTCGGATTGGCGATTATACCTTTGTGCTCCTTGATTTTCTGCGGATTTATTTCTGGAACGACCAGCGGCACCTCCGGGTCCATCCTGAACGCCGATGTATTATCCACTACCACCGCGCCGGCTTGGACCGCCGCCGGCGCAAATTCCTTACTTCGGCTGCCGCCGGCGCTAAATAGCGCTATATCAACCCGATTGAAGCTGTTTTGGGTCATTTCTTCAACTGTATATTGCCTGCCTTTGAATGTGATTTTCTTGCCGGCTGACCGGCTGCTTGCCAGAACTTTTAGCGAATCAAACGGAAAATCACGTTCTTCAAGGATTTTTAGAAATTCCTGCCCTACCGCACCCGTCACTCCCGCTATGGCCAAATTCGGACCCATACTAAAATCTCCTCAATCAAATTTCACAATCGAGAACACATATATAATTTAAGGGGCAGCCAAACAAGACTGCCCTTTTGAACTCACAAAACCAAATATTAAGGAAAGATTATATCTTTTCTGTCGGCAAAATGCAACAGTTCATCGGCAATAAATATTATTTATTCTCCACTCTCCGCAGTACTACGGAGGACAGGTGCTATTGGTTCACTTGACTGTCTTCGCCAGAGCTCCGCCATTATCGACGCGGTAATGATGCAGATAAAGACGAAAGCTGCTGCCGGTAAGGCGGCCTCTTCGCCGAAGTGCTTCAGTGCCAGAACCGTCCCTAATCCGGCGTTTTGCATCCCTATCTCAATCGCCAGCGTCCGTCTTCTTGCCAGCTCCATCCGAAAAGCCTTACCTACACTATAGCCGGTCAACATTCCATAGGTATTTAATATAATAGCCGCCAATAAAATCAGCCCCGTTACCTGACCCAGACGTGCTTTATTCAGAGCTATCACCAATGAGCAGATAAATATAATAAATGTCACCGATATCGCCGGGAATACAGCCAATACTTTTTCAATTCTTTCTCTTAAATAGTGCCTGACTCCAAACCCTATGAATAACGGTACTATCACCATTTTGATGACACTAAACAACATATCCCAGAAAGGCACCTCCAGTCGTGACCTTGCCAAAATAAATGTCAACCCAGGGGTCAATACCGGACAGAGCAGCGTAGAAACAGTTGTCAGCGAAACTGAATAAGCCGTATCTGCCTTGGCGATGTAGCTCATCACGTTGCTTGCCATAGCACCCGGCGCCGAACCTGTTAGTATCAATCCGACCGCTACTTCCGTCGGCAAATTAAATATCTTCGTTATCGCAAACGCACCCAGGGGCATAATTGTAAATTGTGCAACGCTGCCAATTAAAACTATAGCTGGCTTGGCTGCGATGCGCCGGAAGTCTTCGATTTTTAGCACCGCACCGATGCCGAACATCGTCAAGGCGAAGAACCAGTCCATCCCAGGCCCCAAAGCCTGGAAAGGCTTTGGAAACTGGTACGCTAATATGCCGAAGACAATTATCCAGACAGCAAAATACTTTGTATAAAACGACAGGATTTTCTCAAACATAACATGCATCAGTATAAATATTTCCCAACCAGATTAACAACACTAAAATATCTCTCGATCCTTCGACCCGGCTCAG
>CAZRMQ010000387.1:0-1593 GCA_964601185.1 uncultured Pirellulales bacterium | reverse complement strand
ATGAATGCTATGACTATGAATTTATAAAAGAAGCTGGAGGGCCAATACAGCTTGATTTGTCTATGATGTTCAGACAGTTGGTTGATGATGTTGAGAAGGAGTGGGATGCAAGTATCCTTTCAGCTAAGTTTCATAACACCCTTTGCATCGCCATGCTGGCGATGGCTAAACAAGCCAGGGAAAGTACGAAACTTGACACTGTTGCATTGAGTGGCGGCGTATTTTGTAATCGGTATTTGACGAACCGGTTGATTCAGCAATTAAGAGAAAACGGTTTTCGCGTATTATTTAATCGAGAGGTACCATCTAACGACGGCGGCCTATCCATCGGCCAGGCGGCAATTGCCGCAAGAGCCGTGACCCGTCGCCCGTGACTCGTGGCTCGTTGATGGAGACTTGTTGAATAAGAAGGTTAAGAATAAATATATGCAATTAGATGAGAAAAAAAACATAGAAAAAGCGACTGCTGATGGCTTTTTAGAACTCTACAACCAAAAGATGAACGCATCTTGCAAAATTGTTAAGCACGGTGAATCACCTGATTTCCGATGCGAGGACAAAGAAGGCAACAAAATGCACCTTGAAATCGTATTGACAGAAGACCGCCCAGGTGATATACAAGCAATGCTAGGCCGCTCAGAGCACCGATCCCCAAAAGCATTTGAAGCTTGGTATGAGGAAGTTAAACAAGGAAAAAGAAGTATTTTTGAACGTGTAAGCTGCCTATCCGGAAATGTTAGCGAGATGGTTATTGGACAAATTCAGAAAAAGTTAAAGAAAAACTACGGTCCTAACACTGCCTTGGTAATACGGCATGCATCGGGGGTTGATTGGGACTGGGACATGGTGATAGAAAACATAAAGAACATGTTAGTCTTATCTCATAATCCTTATGATAAGGGGATCTGGATTATTTCGAATAATAAAGATAGGATATTCAGGATACTGTAAAAGCAAACATTAGTACTATCTAAAATTATGAAGGTAAAAGATTATAAGGATTTGAGGGTTTGGCAAAAGGGAATTGAGATTGTAGATAAAATATACTCAATGACCAACAGTTTCCCTAAAGAAGAATTATATGGTCTGGTCATTCAGATGAGAAAAGCAGCCGTATCGATTCCATCAAACGTGGCTGAAGGATTTGTAAGGCATCACTCTAAGGAATATAAGCAGTTTTTATATATCTCATTAGGTTCTTGTGCAGAGTTAGACACACAGGTTTTTATTGCTCATAGAAGAAACTATATAACAAAGAAAAGCATGGAAGAATTAGTAGAAGATATAAATTATGAGACCCGTATGCTCGTAAGCCTTATCAATAAGCTTTGACGAGTCACGGGGCACGAATCACGGGACACGGACAATGTGTTTGGCAATACCGGCAAGAATAATAGAGTTGGAGAAAGATAACGCGGTTGTCGATGCGATGGGCAATCGCTGGCGGGCTAAGACTACACTGCTGCCGGAAGCTAAGCTCGGTGATTTGATTCTGATACATGCCGGTTTTGCTATCTCACTGGTTGACGAAGAAGAAGCGAAGGAAACCTGGGAGCTTCTCGCGCAAATCAGCAACTTCGAGGAAACGCCGAA
>CAZRMQ010000386.1:0-1604 GCA_964601185.1 uncultured Pirellulales bacterium | reverse complement strand
TCAGCTATGTCCTTTCGACCTTTCTCGGCTGCAAAATGCAGAATTGTCCAGCCCTCGTTAATCTCAGTATTAATATCGGCGCCGCCATCTATGAGAATTTCAGCCACATCGATATGGCCCGCATTGATAGCCTCGAACAAGGGCGTTCGGCTCCGCGAATTTTTCGCATTAAGCTCGGCTCCCTTATCAATAAGGAGCCTGGCAATATCTTTATGGCCTCTCTGTGCCGCAAGGTGCAAAAGCGAGTGACCATACCTGTTTTTAGTATTGATATCAGCACCCGTTAAAATGTACGATTGAACCATATCCGTATCGCCGTCATAAACAGCCTGGCGCAGCGACTCGGTTTGATCAGAACGTTTAGCTAAACTCTCAACGACCACCGGGTCCACCTGCTGAGATAGTTCAGTTTCTCTCTTTTGACAACCCACTGCAATAAACATCATTGCCAAAGCCAACCATAATAATTTTATCTGTTTCATTTTAATCACCCTTAAACTCCTCATATCTTTAATTCGGAGGCTTGCCATCCCCAAGCTGCGCTTGAGGCTGCCACCCGTTGTCGTCAGTGTCCGTCCGTGTCATGAAATACGGTCCAGAATAAGCTGTGTATCAAGATGATTCTTTTTTGCCGTCAGAATTAATCTAACTGTGCGAATCTCGTTTTCCTTCATTAATAAATATGCGATAATCGGCTGAGGGCCGGCTGTAATCTGAATCGTTGATCTTAAAAATCCCATTAAATGCTCTTCACATTGCTGCTCAATCTTCAAGAACGATTTGTTTGCCGCTGAGTAGCCGGCACCGGCTTCGACAATTCGATGGTAAGGAGTCACAAAAAATAACGGTCCAAGCGCTTCATAGCCGAGTTCCAGCCCATGCTGCAATCGTTCCAGCTCTATGAAACCTCCTTCAATAAAAACATTTCGCTCCTCCGATTCGGTAAATTTCAGCCGAAGAAGAGTTCGAATATTGGTCAAATCAATCTGTATCCTGAAAAGCCCGGAGAGAAAAATACTGTCTAACCGGCGTGCCCTGTTTAGATTATATTCAGCCTGGACGCGGTCGATTGCGTAATCTATTCGGCGGATATCTTTATCTTTGTAGTAGGCTAAGAACGCCTGTTCTGCTGCCTCAGCCATATATTCAGGAAAGAGATCGTAATTTTCCTGCTCAAAGACCTGTACGAAAAGCTCCGGCGAGAAATTGCCGTCGGCGCTGTAATCCGTACCGATGGGCTTTTGTGTTAACATCCGCCGCAACGCCAGGCGAAGATTAGTAAAATCATCCCGCGTTCTGAAAAGTTCGACGAGCGGCTTATCTATCATTAAATCTGCAAAAAGCTGCCGAATCGCCGAGCGCAGCTTAAGCAATGTATCCTCGACTTCTGCGAAATTTCCGCCTCCTCGCGGCAGGGCGTATTCTGTGGATGATAATAGTTCTGACGCGGCCTCAAAACTTGGTGCATTGGCCATATCCAAAAGGGTGGCTTTGGAGAGCATCTGAATCTGCATCGCCCTAACCTGTGCGGTCTCGTAAACATATCGCCAGTCGTCACCACCAACAGGGGGGTATGTGTAGAAGTCCAAAATAGCTTGTTCAGA
>CAZRMQ010000385.1:0-1646 GCA_964601185.1 uncultured Pirellulales bacterium | reverse complement strand
CATTTTTCCCTGCCCGTCCGGCAGGCGGGGATTCTCAATACTCGATGTTTGATGCGCGGCGAGTATCAAGTATCCAGCATCGAGCATCAAGTTTGCAAGTCGAATCCAATGGCTCATTAAACTTTGTGAATTAATATGGAATCTGGACACATCATGTGATAATCTGCTATTTTGATTTAACTGGATTGACTTATTTAAAGGGTGAGAGATTTACCCTGTTAGAAATTCGCTGAGAATGTAAGGGTACAAGACTTGTCGTGTTATTTCTAACGGGCTTTATATGTGAAATAGGAAGCCAAAAATGAAAATGATGCAAAAGAAAATAACCTTTGGCCTGATTGTGGCAACCAGAAACATTTTCAATGCCCAATTAGCCAAAGAGGGACGAAAACAATTACTTGCAGTGCTTAATAAGCTTGGGTTTCAGTATGTTATCCCCCCTGAAAACGCCACACCCAACGGGGCGATTGAAACTCTCTCGGACGCTAAAAAATGCGCTCACCTATTTAAACAAAACGAGGACAAGATTGATAGAGTCATTGTAGTACTGCCTAATTTTGGAGATGAATTGGGTGTCGTTCAAACGCTGGATATGGCAAAATTGGGCGTTCCTATTATGATTCAGGCCAGCAACGACAAGTTGGATAAAGTGGATGTCAAGAGCAGAAGGGACGCCTTTTGCGGCAAACTTTCAGTTTGCAATAACCTGTATCAATATGGCATACCTTTTACAGACACCTCTGAACATACATGTGATATAGACAACAAGTTGTTCGAGAGTGACATAGACCGTTTTGCAAGAATATGTCGCGTCGTAAAAGGATTAAAGAATGCAAGGATAGGCGCTATTGGCGCAAGGCCCGCCGCTTTTCAAACGGTCAGATTCAGTGAGAAGCTGCTGCAGGCCTCCGGGATTACGGTGGTACCGGTTGATTTATCTGAAATTATCTTCGGAGCCGAAAAGCTCGATGACCAGGCTAAGAAGGTTCAGGAAAGATTGTCTCGGATAAAAGATTATGGTAATGTCCCCGACTACGTTGATGAAAAAAATATTTTGAAGCAAGCCAAACTCTCCATTGTGATTGATAATTGGATACAGGAGAATGAGCTCGATGCCAGTGCTATTCAGTGCTGGACCAGCATACAGAATAATTATGGCTGTGCCGCCTGCTTATCGATGAGTATGATGGGCGAAAGATTTATGCCAAGCGCCTGCGAAATGGACGTTGCTGGCGTTGTCTCTATGTATGCCTTGCTGCTTGCTTCTGGAAATATTCCGGGCTTTCTCGACTGGAATAATAATTACGGCAATGAGAAAGATAAATGCGCCTGCACTCACTGCAGCAATTACCCGAAGAGCTTTGTGGGAGGTGAGATTGAAATTTCCAATCTCGATATTTTAGGTGAGACTATCGGCCGGGACAAGTGTTTCGGAGCCATAAAAGGCCACGTTGCCCCCGGGCCGATGACTTTCTTTAGAATTTCAACCGATGACTCCAAGGGCCAGATAAAAGGCTACTTGGGTGAAGGCGAGTTTACAGATGATCCTTTTGAAATGGATGGTGGAATAGCCGTCTGCAAGGTTTCGCATCTTAGAAAGTGTATGAAAAGTTCAATCATCCTGGTTTCAACCGATGAATCATAAG
>CAZRMQ010000384.1:0-1687 GCA_964601185.1 uncultured Pirellulales bacterium | reverse complement strand
TTCTTTCCGCCAATGTTACAAAGTCCAGACCTATTGACGGGTCAACCTCGACGAGAATATCCACGTCGCTGTTTGGCTGCTGGTCTCCTCTTGCATAAGACCCGAATAATGCCATTTTGCTGACCTTAAACTGCTTCTGCAATTCCGGCTTGTCTTTAGCTAACGTCTTTAGGATTTCCTCTTTTGTTATCACGATATTGCCTTCAGGGATATCCGTTTTAATTTAATGCGTTCTTCACCCGGCATTATAAATCCCCTCGCCTCTTCGGTCAATCATTCCCTCTCATTGGCGTCCTCATAATCTCATTACCCATAACATTCCCTTAAACTTGTCCTCGACTCAAACCTCTTGTTTTCGTAATTTCTTCTTTAATTCCAATGTTTGCTATTTCCCAATAGGTCCAACCTTGCTCGATTCCTTTAATCTTCCTTGATAAATCCCCGTGAGTCGGTCATATTTCAGATTTTTTGCTTTACTGCGTTCTTTCTTGATTTTAGGAATGTCACCAGAATGATGTGCAGACCAAAAGTATTCCCAGTTTTTCGTATTATTGAATCGTTTCCATTTCCATAAATTAGGTTTATTTACAGGATTGAGAAGAACTATCATCCCAGGGTCGACCGTATCATTTGCCATATAAGCTGAAATATAAGCACCGCCTTCTATATACGCTTTCTGAAGATTATACAATTGGAGCCTTTGCTGATAGCGGAAAGCGTCATAGGCAATAGTCGTGCGGAGTAAATATCGTTCATTTATCATTCTCGAATGAAGCCAGCTGAGAAAGGAGGCGATAGTATCTAATCTTTCATCTCTTGCCCAAGAAACGATGCAATCTGATACTGCTATCGCATCAACATGTGTTCTCAATAGTCTGGCTTCATCGTTTTGAATTTCATATGCAGATTCATAAAACCGGTCCAGTGCTTTAACTGCCTTTTTACGATTTTCATTCATCATATGTTTGAATCCACAAAGGTCGGAAAAAGCAACGTAAGTTTGACCGTTAAAGTTTTCTGGCATCTCAATCTCCTTTATTGTCCAGTTTATTCCATATATAAAAGATCATCTCTATTCTGTTTGAACTCTCTAATAAAACCCAAAACGGTCGCTATTTCATCTTGTTACCTTTATAAGATAACAAATTCTCCAAAGGTATAAATGGCATTATAGGGTCCAACTTATCTCAAGTATAATTGTGCATCTCATAGTATCTAACGAGGTGAATTTTACCCCCAAAATCCAACAATGAAAATCCAAAAATTATTACCCTCGTTAAGTAAATCGGTGTGAATCCGTGTCAAAAAAGATAGGAACCCTGCCATATCCTTCGACATTGCTCAGGACAAGAATGGCAGGGCTAAACAATATAAATTTCTGTGCTCTCCTTCGACCCATCGGCTGCGCTCAGGGCAGGCTTTTTTAGCTCAGGACTGCGTCTGTGTCAAAAAGAAACGCCCCCCACCCACAGGTGGTGGGGCTAATCGTCCATCTTAATTCTGTATCGGTCTGTATAGTAATCCGTTTCAATTCATGTATTTAATCCGTGCCAATCCGTGAAATCCGTGGTTATCAGTTGTAAAAGTCGTTCGGAAATCAAAAACGCCTTTTCTAAAATTTTGTTGCCTTGCGGGGGATGTTGAGGTAAAAGGAAAATAAGAAGACAGAAGACAGAAGACAGAAGAC
>CAZRMQ010000383.1:0-1702 GCA_964601185.1 uncultured Pirellulales bacterium | reverse complement strand
GGTTTTTCGTTCGGAGGAGAATATTTTAGAGAGATAATCTTTTTCAGGGACAAAGAGGATTTGGACAGGTTCAAGCCTGATGAATATACATTTTCAGCACAAGTAACGGGCGTAGCTCTCAGTGCTGGTGCTGCTGCCAAGACGGATTATAGAGCCGGTATGGCTGTATTTATTATGCCGGATACAGGTTTGATGGTCGATGTATCCTTGGGCGGACAGAAATTCAGATATGTGCCGTTGCCTTTTTCGGAATAGGCTGTCCCTGATCTTAATCATCCATAGTATGAGCAATAAGTTCGGTCGGTTTCCCAAACGGTAATGCAGTGTAGTGACGCCTGGCCAAACTTGCCGGCGAGTTTTCCCCACACAAAAGTAGCAATATTCTCAACCGTGGGATTGAGCTTGTTAAACTCAGGGACATCCACGTTCAAGTTCTTATGATCCACAACCTTTATAAGTTCGTCATCAACTATCTTTTCAAAATCAGCTATGGAAAAGAGGCTGTCCCCTATCGGCCCGTCCCGAGCCGGGTCGAGGGACTTTTTTATCGTAACCTCAACGACGTAGTTATGCCCATGGCCTGTCGGGTTGGCACATTTGCCGAACACCTCAAAATTTCGCTGCTCGGAAAAATCATCATTCCACAGCTTGTGCATCGCCGCAAATTCAAACTTCTCACTAAAATAAATCGAGCCTGTATCCTGCGAATGCATCGCTACCTCTCTGAAAGGATTCAGTTTCAAACTTAACATATTCAATTGTACCTCTCCAAATTTATCAGCTAACCGGCTCCAGGCCGATCCTAAAAGCTCTGCAACAGCGGAAAGCCCGATGTGTTTAGCCTTGTGAAAATCCGCTCTTATTCGCTCAGCGAAAATCGGCACAACAGATTCACGGACATGTCTGTCAATGTCACTGACATTGACGACAAATCCGGTGCTCGGCTCGACCGCACCGGCCAGCTCGACAGATAATTCGAGGAATATTGATAATCCCTCACCAGCAGGCTTGGAGGAAAATGAATTATAGCCTATATTATTCTGCGATAGGAATGGATTAATCGAAAACCGTACTCGCCTGGCCAGTTTGTGCATAAAAAAATCCTCGATACTCAACGGGAATCGAGTATCCTTTCAATTTCTACTTGTGCATCAAACTAAGGACCTCGCTTCGTGTTTTGGGGTCTCTTCTGAATATTCCGCGAAGGGCTGATGTCACCATTGTCGAGCCGGGTTTTTTTATGCCTCGAATTGTCATACAACTATGCGAAGCCTCCAGCACCACCGCGGCGCCCTGCGGCTTGAGACTATCCATTAGAAAATCAGCTATCTGATAGGTAAGCCTTTCCTGAGATTGAAGCCGATGGGCGAAACAATCAACAATGCGGGCCAGCTTGCTGACTCCCAATATTTTACCCCTGGGCAGATACGCAATGTGAGCCGAGCCGATAAATGGCAACAGATGATGCTCACAAATACTGTAAAAAGGTATATCACGCAATAGAACAATTTCATCGTAGCTTTCCGTAAAGACACTTTGAAGATGCTCTTTAGGGTCTTCGTAGGAGCCGGACAGAAGCTCGGCATACATCCTGGCTACACGCTCCGGCGTTTTCCTGAGTCCCTCACGGCCAACGTCCTCGCCGACCGCCAATAGAATCTCCTTAACTGCTTTGCATATCCTTTCAGCATCCACTTTGCTG
>CAZRMQ010000382.1:0-1705 GCA_964601185.1 uncultured Pirellulales bacterium | reverse complement strand
AAGAGATGCGATTGATTCAGCCAAGCGCCTGCATCCAGATTAGCTCGAAAAATCCGGACCATTTTCTCAAGCGAGCGTGCCAGGTTATTCGGACCGGCTTCGGCCAACCGTCGGTATTTAATACCGATGTTATTATTAAGGAAATGCTGCAGGACGGCAAAAGCATCAAAGATGCCCGTTGCGGAGGTCCCAGCGGTTGTGTTACGATCAGCGCTTTTGGCAAAGAGAGCTGCACGCTGACGGGCTACATAAACTGGCCTAAGATATTTGAGCTGGCCTGTTTCGGGGGCGTGGATCAAAACAGCGGTGAACAGGTTGGACCACAGACCGGCGATGCTCGCCGGTTCGGCTCCTACGAAGAATTTATGGAAGCTTACAAAACGCAGCTAAGATACTTCGTTGACCTCAAGATTCGCGGCAATAACGTTATTGAGCGGCTGTTCGCTAATTTTATGCCGGCTCCTTTTATGTCTATACTTATGGACGACTGCGTTGCCCGCGGATTGGATTATCATAATGGCGGACCTCGATACAATCCCACATATATTCAAGGCGTGGGAATCGGCACATTGACCGATTCACTAACTGCTGTTAAATACCAGGTCTTTGATAAACGAAGTGTCTCTATGGACGAATTGCTATCGGCTATGCAGGCTGACTTTGAAGGATATGAAAAGCTGCGGCACGAACTCACTTTTCATACACCCAAATATGGTAACGATGACGACTACGCTGACAGTATCGTCGAGGAAGTCTTTAACACCTACTACGAAGTTCTGAACGGTCGTCCGAATACAAAGGGTGGAAAATACAGAGTCAATCTCCTTCCGACGACAGTACATATTTACTTCGGTTCGGTGATAGGCGCTCTACCCAACGGTAGAAAAGCAGGCGAACCGGTCTCTGATGGGATATCGCCAACGCAGGGGGCTGACACCAAAGGTCCGACAGCGGTGATTAAATCGGCAGCCCACATCGACCACGCACGAACTGGTGGCACACTTTTGAATATGAAGTTCAATCCGCAGGTGTTGGCCGGCGATGATGGGATTGAGAAGCTCGCGCATCTAATCCGGGCATACTTTCGGCTTGATGGTCATCACATTCAGTTCAATGTTATTACCGCTGATATGCTACGCAAAGCCCAAGAGAATCCCGGCCAGCACCGCGACCTGATTGTAAGAGTAGCAGGCTATAGTGATTACTTCGTTGATGTGGGTCGCCAGTTGCAGGATGAAATTATAACCAGGACAGAGCAGCAGACTTTTTAGAACATAACCCCCAGTAAAACTGGGGGCTAAATATTTAGCCTGCGGTTTCACCGCAGGTTGTTTTCCGGGAGGCTTAATTATGAGTGGATTTTGGGTTTGCAAAAAGCAGAAATTCTATCTTCTGTTCTCTGTTTTCTGTCCTCTGTTTTCTGTCCTCTGTTCTCTGACCATAGCCGAAGGGTCAGACCAAAGCGAGCTGAAGGCAATAATTGCGGCACATGTTGAGAAGGTCGAGCCTTTATCAACAAAAGCGAATCTTGTTTTCTGGGAAGCAGCTACCACCGGCAAGAGCGAAAAGTTCAAGGAGCTGGAGCAGCTTCAGCTCCAGATACGCAAGATATATAGTGACCCAAATGACTTTAAGCGACTGAAGCTCCTTAAAGAACGTGGACAAATCAAAGACCCACAGCTTGTTCGGCAATTGGAGAAGCTGT
>CAZRMQ010000381.1:0-1783 GCA_964601185.1 uncultured Pirellulales bacterium | reverse complement strand
TATTCCTCAACGCTTTCAACGAGCATTGTCATCGTGTCAAGATGGCAAACATCGCACAGACGGTTAATGTCCTGCAGGCGATGATCCTAACCAAAGGCGAAAAGATGATCCTCACGCCGACGTATCATGTCTTTGAAATATACACAGTACATCATGACGCTACACTACTTCCCGTTGAGTTGCAAAGTAATGATTATCGGTTTGGTAACGATAGTATTCCCACGTTGAACGTTTCTGCATCAAAAGACAGTTCGGGAAGGATTCATATATCGTTCTGTAATCTGGATCCGAGCAATGCTGCTGAAATTCGCTGCGCACTTGAGGGCGCCGAACCTAAGGAAATCTCCGGGCGGGTTTTAACCGCTGCGGCCATGACAGACCATAATACCTTTGAGAATCCTGAGGCTGTAAAGCCCACAAGTTTTAGCAACTGCAAACTCGAAGGCAACGTCCTGACAACGACGCTTCCGGCCAAATCAGTTGTGGTTTTGGCAATTGAGTAGACATTGCAATTTGTAGTCTTTAGAAATCCATATACATGCGGATAATGTTCGCCGGCCGACGACCAGATATTTCCACAGGATGCCCGACGGCAGAAACGGGACTTTACTCCTAAAGCTCACGGTACTATAATTCGTATACTCGTCCCGCCAGGGGTGGGCCGAGGCAGGACTGGCCGATTCCTGAAGAACAGCCATTTATTTTAGAAAACGGTATCTGTTTCTATTATCAAAAAAACATTCAGCCAGCTTTTCTAAAATATATCTACTTTTTTAATTTTTCTGCTATGCCTATTCTTGTAACTATAGAAAAATGGACAAGTGTAAACTTCGACGAACTCCTCTCAAAGACTATCAGAGAGCTTAGCCAAAATTTAACTGTGGACAATCTTATTTGTCTGCTGGGATTGGCACTACTAACCCGCTGGCTGCTAAAAACATCGTTGGGAAGAAAGGCCTTAGCCGATTCTCTGCCTCGTAGAAATAATATGCCTTTTTATATGCCCTTTATTCCACTATTTATCTGGTTCTGGCTCATTTCAATCGGTAACTGGCTAATCGATAAAATCAACTACCAATCGTCGGCCAACAATTGGCAGATCACATTCTTCTATAACCTCGTTCTGGGCATCGCTGAGATAGTGACTATTGTAGTAATGATTTTTTTAGTCAAAGCAGCTTTTACCCGCAGGTTAAAAGGATTCGGCCTAAACGCAAAAACAATCCCTAAGGATATCCCAACAGCGATAGTGAATCTGCTGTCAGTATGGCCCATCGTAGTGGCAATAGTAATATTGACGCTGTATATCGGGCGATTTATCTGGGGACAGGATTTCCAGATGCAAAAACATGAGCAGCTTAACAGCATTACTGCATATCAACAATTGCCTCTTCGAATCACAGTTGTCATTACAACCGTGATTATAGCGCCTGTGTTCGAGGAGATGCTGTTTCGCGGCCTATTTCAAACAATGCTGCGCTCTTTTTTGTACAAGCCCTGGCTCTCGATTTTGATAAGCTCGGTGTTATTCGCCAGTGTACACCAAATGGGGCACTGGCCGGCGTTATTTGTATTAGCAATATGCTTGGGCTACGCATACGAAAAGAGCGGCTCTTTATTTCGACCTATATTCATCCATGCACTTTTTAATGGAATTAACATAGCAGCAACCTTGAGCGCGGCAAACCAGTAATTGACGAGTTTGTGGGTCTACGGTGCGTGAAAGAGACCAACGTGCTTGAAAAGCGAAAGATATGTTGCCCATTTTAACATTGCAGGTTAT
>CAZRMQ010000380.1:0-1809 GCA_964601185.1 uncultured Pirellulales bacterium | reverse complement strand
GTCCTATAATAACATAAATACTATACCGAAATATCAATCAGGATGGGTATAACACCGACCCTGATGACAAATTGCTTATCTTTTTCGCTGGTCACGGCCACACAATCATGGGTAACCGTGGAGAAGTAGGATTTCTTGTCCCAGTTGATGGGACGCCCGCTAAAACTTCTACATTGATTCGATGGGATGATCTGACTAGAAATGCAGAACTGATAAAAGCCAAACATATTTTATTCATAATGGATGCCTGCTACGGGGGATTAGCAATCACCAGAGCACCAGCAGTAGGTAGCAGAAGATTCCTAAAAGATATGTGCCAACGATATTCACGCCAAGTCATAACCGCAGGTAAAGCCAATGAAAGTGTGGCTGACGCAGGTGGCCCATTGGTTGGCCATTCAATATTCACCGGTCACTTGCTCGAAGGTCTCAACGGAGCAGCTTCCACAGAAGAGGAAATCATAACTGCAAACGGCATTATGGCCTATGTATATGAAAAAGTGGGCAACGACTCTCATTCACACAAAACGCCTCATTATGGATATGTCGAAGGGGATGGCGATTTTATATTTACCGACGAAGCTCTTAATGAAATAAAACCGAAGCCGGAGCATGATAATGATGTGTTAATCGAAATTCCTTCGACGCTAAGTTCATATGTACCTGACGTTTCAATTACCAAAGGGATTAAAGAACTTATTTCGCAACCGCCAAAGAAAATAGAACTCCACGACTTTGCCATGCAGGAGGTAAGGAGGTTTTTGGACACAACATCAAAAACGAAGATGCCGCTTCAAATTTCGTCTCTAAACAACGATATGCTAATCGAGAGGTTTAAGGCCTATGAGGATGCTGTAGAGAACTTATCCAAGTTCTTCTGTATAGTTTCACATTGGGGAAATAGCGAACAAACTCAATTGTTAGAAAAGATGCTAAAACGACTGACTGATAATAATGGTTCAGAATCGGGACTGACAGTATTATTAGACATGAGATGGTATCCAATTTGCCTCCTTCAGTATATAGCTGGCATATCTGCTATAGCAGCACACCGATACGATAACTTATCAACAATATTCAATACACCGGTTAACTGTAAGTTAGGAAGTGACAAGATAAGAAATATAATTGTCCCTATGGTGGATGCAATGACAGATAATTTCAATGTTTTCAAAATATTTCCTGGTCACGAAAAAAACTACGTCCCTCGCAGTGAATATATCTTCAAACTCCTGCAGCCTGAGTTAGAAGAGGAATTATATTTGGGAAACAGTTATGAATTTCTATTTGACCGATTCGAAATGTTTCTAGCACTCGTGTATGCCGATGTTACGGATTCCGATTGGGGACCTATAGGAAGATTTGGGTGGAAGACAAAACGTGGTCGCGAAAAAATATATGAACACCTTTTGAAAGAAGCTGACCAAGAAAGGAATAACTGGCCACCTTTTAAAGCAGGCCTATTCAGGTCTTCATGTGAACGTTTTAAACAAGTGTGGGAGCTTATCTCAAAATTGATCGCAGAGCTTCCTTTGTTTTAACCTAAACTTGTATGACTTCGACCGATTTTTCCATGCGTATTTTTTTTGTTTTGGATTTTAAGGGAATGTTATAAGTAACAAGATTATGAAGCCGCTGAGTGTTGTTTGGGACAGCAAACGTTAAAGAGGTGGAACCTTGTTATAAATCCATCCCTTCAACTGTGTTCAGGGCAGGCCTGAGTTGGATCGAAGGATGGCAGGATTAATCATTAGAATCACTTTTTTGTTATTCGATCTCTAACGGGGTAAATATACGGGCGAAGCACTT
>CAZRMQ010000379.1:0-1832 GCA_964601185.1 uncultured Pirellulales bacterium | reverse complement strand
TTTACAATAGATAAACTTTTTTAATGATATTATTTTTCTCACAATTCTCTCATCTTTGCTTCGCTAATATTGCGGTCAACAAAACTGATAAGAGTCATACAGCTTTACCACGGTGGCAGGCTGCAGAAAAAGGGCAAGAGGTCTCAATTGAGCAGGTGCCTGCGGTCGTCAAAGCAACCATCCTGACGCAAGGTGGAGCTATCGAGGAAATCGAGATGGAAACTAAGAATAGCCAAATTTTTTACGAGGCTGACATTATCTTAAATGGATAAAATGTCGATATAAAGGTAGCTGCCGATGGAACATTGCTCGGCAAAAAAGTGGACGGTGATGAAGACGATAGCTATGACAATAATGAAATGGATGATTAAAAGCCGGATTTCTCATACGAAGTTGTGCAAATAAATTGGGAAACAGATAAATGGTAAATTTAGGTGCTTCAAATCGTAGCAAAACCTTTCGGATTCTTAGAATATCTTTATTTTTGGCAACTCTTGCCTTCGCAGGATATCTCTGGCATGAAATAACAGAGGCATACCATTTCGTTACTGTAACCCCAGAGGTTCTATACCGTAGCGGCTGGATGGAACCTCACGGTATGAACGAAGTCATCAAGGATTATAATATTCGAACAGTAGTCAACCTTTGTCTTCCTTCGGAGGAAACGTATCTTAAAAGCAATAATTATCTTGAAGAGCAGGAAATCTGCCGAAACAATGGAGTAAAGCTTATAAATTTGCCGATGGTCGGAAACACTCCGCCTACCCAGGAGCAGACTTCTGAATGGCTCAGTTTGCTTAAAGATAGTTCTAATCTTCCTGTTCTCATACATTGTGCTCAGGGAGCTACCCGCACAGGCGTGATGGTTGCTGTTTATGAAATTGAGTTCCTGCGCAGGGGTAATGAAGAAACCCTGAAACAAATGAAGATGTTCGGTCATAAACTTTATGTTCCCAAGCGGAAAAGCATAATTGACTTTGTATTGAATTACAAACCCGGCATGCCTGACGAGCAAAAAGCAGAGCACGAACAAAAGAATGTGTCACAGCTTACGTCAAAGACCATTAAAGAAAACAAAAGCAGTGACATATAAATTTCCCACATCTAAAATATACATTGCTGATTAGGTAAATATTTCTGCTCAAAGGTGTTTTTCTCACAATTCTCTCATCTTTGCTTTGCTAATGTTACTAATAAGAGTCGAACAGCCTGACCATCGTGGCAGGCTACAAATTTGTGAGTATTTTTAAATAAGGAGACAAAAAAATGGAATTGAGGCACTGGAAATTGGTTTTTGTTACAGTTTTAATCGGAGTCGTATTGTGTGTAGTAGTATACGCAACCCAAGCAGTTAAGGAAAAGGAAGACGATACTGAACGCAAGGTGACAGAAACAGAAGTCCCAACTGCTGCCTTGGCTACTCTTAAAAAGCTGGCTGCTGGCGCCAAGATCACCGAATTTGCAGAGGAAATCGAGCACGGCCACACATTCTACGAGGGTTCGTGGAAAAGCCCTGCCGGAGGGAATGTAGACGTATTGGTCACGTCGACAGGTGACCTGGTGGAAATCGAGGAACAAGTGGGCGCGGACCAGGTCCCGGCAGCGGTGCTGGCAACGGCCCAGAAGGCAGCCGATAAAGACGCCCAGTTGGTGTTTGAGAAAAAGACGATGCTCCTCTATGAAGTCAAGTTCCAAAAAGGCAGCCAGCAGCATGAGCTGCTTCTGACTCCGGATGGTCGCCGCGTTGAGAAAGAAGATGACGAAGACAACGAGGATGTAGTCTCAATTGACGAGGTTCCCGAAGCCGTAAAAGCAACCATTCTTAAGCACGC
>CAZRMQ010000378.1:0-1865 GCA_964601185.1 uncultured Pirellulales bacterium | reverse complement strand
CCCCGCTGGCGAGGATTCAATCTGTTGAATCTATTTACCAAGGGCAGATACAGCGAGCCGGTGGAAGATGATTTCCGCTGGATAGCCGATTTTGGCTTCGACTTCATTCGCCTGCCGATGGATTACAGAATATGGATTGAAGACAATGATGTTCACAAAATTAAGGAAGAACCTTTCGACAATATCGACCGAGTAGTCGAATGGGGGCGCAAGTACAAAATTCACATCAGTTTGAATTTTCACCGCGGGCCGGGTTATTGCGTCAACATGGGCTGGACAGAACCGTTCAAGCTCTGGAAGGATAAGGAGGCACTGGATGCGTTTTGTTTTCACTGGCAGCATTTCGCCAAAAGATACAGTGGCATCCCGTCGTCCAGTTTGAGTTTCGACCTCATCAATGAGCCACCTGCAATTGGCGACCAGATGAGCCGAGCCGACCACGAACGCGTCATTCGTGCGGCCGTCGCTGCCATTCGCAATGTAAGCCCACAACGTACGATCATCGCCGACGGTATGAACTATGGTAGAGAGCCAGCACCTGAGTTGTCTGACCTTAAAATCGCACAGAGTTGCCGGGCTTATGACCCAATGTTTATAAGTCATCACAAGGCCTCTTGGGTGGATAGTAAGAATTACCCAGAACCCGCCTGGCCCGGTCATGGCTGGGACAGAAAACGTCTCCAAGAACACTACCAGAAATGGGTGGACCTTGCGAAAATGGGCGTTGGCGTTCACTGTGGCGAAGGCGGCTCGTATAACAAAACTCCGCATAATGTCGTGCTGGCCTGGCTGCGTGATGTGCTTGAAATTCTCACCAGTCACAATATCGGCTGGGCGATTTGGAACTTCCGCGGCTCATTCGGCATCATCGATTCAGGCCGAGAAGATGTGCAGTACGAAGACTTCCATGGCCACAAGCTCGACCGCAAATTACTGGCGCTATTGCAGGAATTCGAATAGGTAGCTTCATGAGCAATCCTCACAGGTCAAGCCTCTTCATCTTGGTATTGAAATACGGCCTCTATCGGCACTTTGAAGGTCTGTGCTATTCTAAAGGCCAAAGGCAGTGATGGTGCGCATTTGCCAGCCTCGATGGCGATAATCGTCTGGCGTGTCACGCCTGCGCGGTCGGCTAATTGCTGCTGGGTCATCTCACCATTTTCAAAACGCAGCCGACGAATCTTGTTGCTGAGCTCATTTCCCGCCATCTTTGCCCCCCCAGCCGTATTGAATCAGGGAGGCCAGACCCTGCACAGACGTAAATATGACAAGCCCTCCGATAAGAGTCAACGGCATCACGTTAACCGAGATAGAGCCATGTGGGCCGACGATGCACCATGTAATCACGCAAGCCGCAACGAAGTATAACCAAAGTGCAACGTATGCGACCATAACCGCTTTCTTGTGGATTAACTGGTCTCGCTCATCGAAACTGACTTTCTTTTGTCCTTTGCGGACCTTTTTTTCGATGAAAGGAAACAGCCAAAACAGACCGCCCCAAACGACAATGCCTGTAAACATCAATACCGGCGCCGGGGATATTCCCCTGTCATAAGCAATAAATACGGCGACTACGCTTGGGATGAGGAAACAAAGTAATCCCAATGGAAAGCATATCCATGATTCGGCTTTTGTTTTATTCATGATCTTTCTCCTCTTGCATCCCGGCCGTACTGAATCAAAATCGCCAGTGATTGCGCAAAAGCCTAGCAGAATCCGGCTCCTATAAGCAGCACCGGACACCATGTCACTGGTATAGATGCTTCCTCGCCCAGGATGCCAATCGGCAGGAAAGACATGACAATGACATACAAATACACGGCGCCGAAGCCGGCTAAGTTAGCATTTTTCTCAATCAGCTTATC
>CAZRMQ010000377.1:0-1900 GCA_964601185.1 uncultured Pirellulales bacterium | reverse complement strand
GCTATCCGACAGATTGTGGAATCTGGCATCAGCCTGCGGGGAGATATTATCTTCGTTGGTGCAGCAGGCGAAGAGACCGATAGCTGTGGAGTAAAAAGATTTATAAAAAATTCCACTTCGCTGGAAAAACTTGTAGGAATAATTATTCCGGAGCCAACCGATTTTGACGTCGTTACCGCTCACCGCGGCATGATGTGGCTAAAGATAGCCACCAGAGGCAAAGCCGCCCACAGCTCCGCACCACAGCTTGGTGTGAATGCTATAAGCTCGATGCGTGCATTTTTAGATGAGTTGGATAAGTACGAATTCAATATCCAACCTCACAAGCTGTTGGGTAACTGTTCCATGAGCGTCAACACTATATCCGGCGGCAAAGCAATGAATGTTGTGCCGGATGAATGCGGCGTTGGAATAGATATTCGCACATTGCCCGAACAGGACCACCAGGCAATCATTAGTGACATCGAGCAGATGTTCGCTTTAATCAAGTCACGTAACCCCGATTTTAATGCAAAGGTGTCTATACTACGAGCAGTAGAGGCGATGGAAACCGACCCGAATTGCACATTTGTGCAGGATTTTTGTAGTGTAGTCGGAACCAGCGAGACAAAAGCGGTAGGTTTTACAACAGATGCGCCACATTTGGTAGGGCTTAGTACGCCAATAGTGATCTTTGGCCCAGGTAAGCCTGAATTATGCCATAAGCCGGACGAATACATTGACATCAGCGATGTAGAAAAAGCGGTTGAGCACTATAGAAAAATCATTTTTAAATTTTTGCTTTGATATTTACTGGAGGTAGAAATTAGATTTGGCATTATTTTGGTTCTGTTATGCAGAGTTTGATTTACGTTTGATGCCCCAAAGGTGACATTTATGACGACTGTTATCTTTCTTAAGGGAATAGTTATAGGTTTTTTGATTTCAACCCCTGTAGGACCGATTGCGGTGCTTTGCATGCAACGAACCCTGCAAGAGGGCAGGATTCATGGAATAGTTTCGGGCCTGGGAGCAGCTACTGCAGATGCTGTTTATGGTTTTTTTGCAGCTTCAAGTTTGTCGTTTATTTCAAACTTTCTGATTAAAGAACAACTATGGTTTCGTTTGGTGGGCGGCCTTTATCTCTGTTACATCGGCGTGAGGATTTGTCGTTCAAAGATGGTACAAAATGCTGCGCCAGGAGATGGTGCCAGCCATTTTAGCAATTATGTATCGGCATTATTTCTTACATTTGCAAATCCGGGCACGTTTCTTGCATTCGCGGCGGTATTCGCAAGCTTAGGTGTAACACAAGTACGTGTGCACTATGCCTCAGCAGGCTTATTAGTTAGCGGTGTGTTTATTGGTGCCGGACTTTGGTGGTTTATATTGACAAGCGTTACCGGTGTATTTTTGAAAAAACTTGATTACGATAAGTTGACGTGGCTGAACAGAATTTCAGGCATAGTAATCGCAGGTTTCGGATTATTCATCCTTCTGAGTTTGATATTATGAAACGCATGACACGCTGAGTATATTGCTTTGTATCTCTTCGATGCAATATATTCTCGAAGCGACAGAGGTCAGATTAAACATTGCCAGGGGCCCGGCCGAGCCCGAGCTTTGTCATAAGGCGGACGAATATATTGAGATTGCCGATCTGGAAAAAGCAGTCGAATATTACAGGAGCATAATCAGCCATTTTTTGATGTGACGGATATTTTAGGATAATTGTTGGTTACAATTGCTACTTCAGAAATTTTTTTTCATATTTGCGGCAATTTTGTCGATATTTATGCTTGACAGGTAAAGGTGCGATATTTAGAATCATGACATATTGATGATTGAGTGGAGTTAGTTGATGGTCCAGATTAGGGAATATAAGCAAAAGCAGCTAAAAAGTCACAAAGTGACGATGGGG
>CAZRMQ010000376.1:0-1928 GCA_964601185.1 uncultured Pirellulales bacterium | reverse complement strand
ATACATGGTCGGATTACTTCGTGAATAATACGGGTATGACTGTAGGTTACTTCGAACCTCCGTTTGCTGAGCAAACCGTAGTTCACAGTGGTGAACAATCTATGCCCCTGCGTTACGATAACGATGGTACCGTGAACGAGGGCACTGACTATGAAACGGCCGGAACACTGCTATATTCTGAGGTCGAACGCCAGTGTGCATCCGGGCAGGATTGGACCAGAGATGGAGTTACATCATTATCGCTTTGGCACAAGGGATATTCTCCATATCGCGGCGGCTTCGTGGAGCAGCCAGCAGGCACTTACAAGGTAAAAGCCGCCGGCGCGGATATCTGGAGCAACGCCGACCAGTTCCACTTCGCATACAAGGAGGTTGCCAGCGGTGCCCACTCAATTATTGCTAAGGTTGAAAGTCTGGATGCTATTTACAAAGATTCGAAGGCGGGGATAATGATTCGTGATTCACTCGAGCCGGGTGCGAAAAATGTAACGCTTCTGCTTACACCTGATGCAACAAAGGGTCTGCGGTTCCAGTTCCGTCAAACCACCGATGGAACCACGATAAGAGGAACTACTGCTGACCCGAATGCCAATCTCGATCCGAATGCTATGGCACCTTACTGGCTGAAATTTGAGCGTACGACAGGCGGAATTGTCAGGGCATTTCGTTCACCTGATGGCAAAAATGACACGTGGACGCAGTTCCCTATCCAGGTAGTAACGATGACTATGCCTATATACATAGGCTTGGCTGTGACCAGCCACGATGTAACACAAGTGTGTGAGGCTACTTTCTCCAATGTCAGTTTCCCCGATACCTCGATTAGTGCGCATTGGGCTGACCAGGACATCGGCATAGTTAGTAACAGCACTGAGCCGATGTATGTTTCAGTAACAAGCGGTAACAATACTTCTACCGTGTACAATGATGATCCCAACGCGGTGAATATGGAAAACTGGACGGAGTGGATTATACCACTGCAAACATTTGCCGACGATGGTGTAAACCTAAGCAGTGTTGGAAAAATCGCTATCGGCCTCGGCACTAAAGGCACAACAACGCCCGGTGGTTCAGGTAAATTGTATTTTGATGACATTCGGCTGTATCGTCCACCATTTGCCGAGGAGTAGTCGGTTCTCTCATACAAAACTGCTAAGAACGGCCACCGGCAAGACAAGCAGGAGATATTACTGTAACAATTCGGGGCCTGTATTGACCCCGTTAGAATGCCCCGTATGGGCTCCTTTATAAATTTCTAACGGTATGAGCCTTCCCATTAGAAGGGCGAAGAGTTTCTAACGGGGTTGACTGATTCAATATAGGCCCCGCTTTTTATTATTATCTCTATACCTTAACCTTTTTCGACCTCTTATTATCATCCCGCACCAATTGAACCCACGGGAATTACTCGATCGACTTCGAGGTAGGTTCCTGCATTGGCTGACACTTAGTGCGGGATTCAGGGCTTATACTGATATATTCGGTATGAATCCTGTTTTAATATATGCGCTCGACTGATAACAATAAACCAGATGTCCCCTGTATGCAAACCACCGTCTAATCCACCGCAGGCAGACATCCGCCTTAATAAAGACCGCTCCCTCACGGATGTGGTTTTGTTGTGATTTTAGATTGTATATATTACCAGAAGAAACCGGGATTATCTCCATATCGAGGCATTGCAACACCGCTTTCGATGTCCGGCTTGAAATGCCTCCATTCCGTATGGCCATCCAAAAAGCCAACGTTTCCACCGAGAGGTTCTTCGTCGCTTTTCAAATGGCTTGATTGATCATACACTCCGCTTTGCGAGTAGATACCTCCAGGAACCTGGCCGAAATTACGCCCATATAAAGTGCCGCTTTGAGGCATGCCCATTATTGAATCAATACACAATTCTCTACTAGCTGGCTGTTTCTCCTGATTTG
>CAZRMQ010000375.1:0-1929 GCA_964601185.1 uncultured Pirellulales bacterium | reverse complement strand
TTCGCTCGCAATGACACCCATTGTTTCACATGTGACAAACCAATAATTCACCCTTTTACTTTCCAAGCGATGCGAGATAATTTCCAAACCCGACGACAAATGTTGACGCAATCAGCACAAGTATTCCGCAGAAAATAATGTGATGCGTCCGTCGGCTGGCCCCCTTCCATTCCCGGAAAATCAGTCCCCATATATTGCTGAAGATGATGATAAAGGCCATGTGGATGGTCCAGCTTGAAAAGTCGTATTTACCCATCTTAGTGGTGCCCATTCCGTAGAACATAAACTGAAAATACCAGGTGCTTCCAGCCAGTGCTGAAAAGATGTAATTGCCAAGAAGTGATGTGCTGCCGCTATCAAGATAATTTTTCGCCGTATGATTTTTAATATTCAGATACACGCACCATATAAAATTCGTTGTTAAGCCGCCTGCGAGGATGCAGACAAAAACCGCACTATTCTGCCACAAATGTGGTGTGCCGCGCTGTACTGCAAGCTGAGCAATAGGTTTTCCCGCTGCTATACCGAATGCCATACACGCGCTCATTACACCGGCAAATATCGCCACCCAGAGTCCCCTGGTGAAGTTGAACTCTTTAATAGTCTCTTTCTTTTTCTCCTCTGATAGCTCTCTTTCTTTGGATATGCCCGCCCAACCGCATATTGCAATACCAATAATGCAGACAAGCACGCCGGTGAGTGTTGTCAAACCTGATACGTGAGTGAGCAAGTCATCAAAAGTGCCGAAGTATATCGGCGGAATGATTGTTCCAAAAGTGGCACAAAATCCCAACGCGATTGCATATCCGAGCGACATTCCGAGATAGCGCATCGAAAGCCCAAACGTCAAACCCCCGATACCCCATAGCAAACCAAAAAGGTAACTGTAGAAAATACTGCTTGCTGGTGCTTCGCGCAGAATTGAAAATAAATTCGGCACCGTTAGAAATGCTACAACCCAGGGCATAACAATCCAGGAGAAGATACCACCTATAAGCCAGTAACTTTCCCATGCCCAATTGCGAACTTTTTTGAAGGGTATGTAGAAACTACCTGCTGCAAAGCCGCCGACGCAATGAAGAAAAATACCTAATGCTATCATGTTCTGCTCAAATTTTATTTTTGGCAGTAATCTATAAGGCGGGCGATTTCACTTCGCAGGTCTTTACGGTGGACAATCATATCGACAAAGCCGTGCTCAAGCATAAATTCGGCTGTCTGAAATCCGTCCGGCAGCTCTATCTTTATTGTCTCGGCGATGGTGCGAGGCCCGGCAAAGCCAATTAGTGCACCCGGCTCTGCTACTATAACATCACCTAACATGGCAAAGCTCGCTGTCACTCCACCGGTCGTGGGGTCGGTTAGAACCGAGATGAAAAGCCCTTTTGCCTCATTAAATTTCGCCACCGCCGCAGAGGTCTTGGCCATCTGTCCCAGTGACACAACGCCTTCGTGCATCCTGGCTCCGCCGGAGCAGCTAACTACTACCAATGGCAGTGATTCCTTCAGAGCCATGTCCACCGCTGCGCATAGTTTTTCGCCGACCACATAACCCATAGAGCCCATCAGAAAGTTAGGCTCCATTACTCCCAGAATTATGCCTCTTCCTTTAATAAAGGCTTTGCCGATCAGTATGGCCTCCTTTGCGCCACTTTTTTTCTCATCCGCTTTCAGACGCTCTTTATAGGAGGTTCCTCTATACTTAAAGCCAAGCGGGTCATTAGTCGTCAGATCGCCAAGGACCTGCTGAAAAGAATCTTCATCGACCAGATACTCAATTCGAGTGGCCGCCCCAATACGAAAATGTTGATCGCATTTAGGACAGACATTAAGATTTTCCTCGACGCTCTTTCTATATAGCATGCGCTCACAGCCGGGACAGCGCATCCACAGCCCTTCGGGCATTTCCTTGCGTGGCTTCAATGAAAA
>CAZRMQ010000374.1:0-1930 GCA_964601185.1 uncultured Pirellulales bacterium | reverse complement strand
TCCCCTTCGTTCTCACGGTCCTCATCGTCGACAAGGACTATCATTTTGCCCTGTCGAAGGTCTTCCAAAATTTCCGGTATTTCACTAAACCCCGTTAGAAATTTTCCTTTTTGCGCCATATTTACTAAAAAATCCTAATATCTAAATTCGAAATCCGAAACAATATCAAAAAATCAAATTTCAAATGTTCAAAACATTTTGGATTTTGAATTTAGGTCATTTGAATTTGTTTAGAATTTAGTGCTTCGGATTTCGGATTTCTCGTTCTGGTTCTGTTCATACCTTTCAATATATCGACTTCCGTTGCGAATGTAAATAAGAGTCGCTAAAATAGCAGCTACCGCCGCCGACCACCAGAGGAAACGCAAGAACCATATCCAGCCGGGTATAAAACAGGAAATCTCAGGAGCAAGCAGAATCGCCCCCACCATTGATAACTGCAAGGCTGTTGCAATTTTACCGATTAATGCCGGGGCGATAAGAAACTGTGACGTGATAAAATAAACAGTTACAAAACCGAGCAGCAAAAATATGTCTTTGCCAATTATCAAAACAACCACAGTCGGCGGGATTAAGAACCCTCCTACATTTGCTCGCTCTGATGCCAGCAGCAGACACGCAGATGTGATAAGTAATTTATCAGCAACGGGGTCCAGAAACGCACCCAATTTGGTAGTTTGCTTTTTTATACGAGCTAAATAGCCGTCAAGGCCGTCACTAACTGCCATAAACAAATAAATGACCGTCGCGATGTGCCGCATAGTATTACGGAGGTTGGCACTAAGATGAAGGTCATTTATCTTCAACATACAAATGACGAAGGGAACTATCAGCAGAATCCTGAGGATAGTCATCCGATTGGCCCATGTTAACTTCATAGCATCCTTCCTACGAACATCACCCTTGCCATTTCAAATTCACAGCAGATATGCTAAATGACCAAAGCAAATTTAGCAATAGAATACCGGCGTTTTAATTTGCTTGCCGCAAACGACTATAACGATACAATCAACATGAAATTTTTGCATATAAAAACCTTCAATAAACAAAGAGCTGGGTATGAGTAGAAAACTCGCGGTAGCATATTACAACCTTTCGATTATGCTCGATGCCGGCATGCCGGTTCTCAAGGCTCTTGAAACCACCACGGCAGGAGCAACTGGAAATCTAAAAAAGGCCTTTGCCGCCTTAGCCAAAGGCGCCTCAGAAGGCGACAGCCTGGCGGAGACAATGAAAAAGTTTCCGTGGACTTTTGCTCCTATAGATATCATGCTGGTGGAAGTGGCGGAAACGTCGGGTAATCTGCCAAAATCTTTTAAACACCTGTCACAATGGTACGAATTCCGCATCAAGCTAAAGCATATCATCATCTCCGGATTGATGCTGCCGCTTGCGATTTTTCATATTGCCGCTTTCATTATTCCACTGCCCCGACTGGTTCTGGGCCAAACCAGTGTAATCGGCTTTTTTTTTCAAGTATTAGGAACTTTAGCCGCTTTTTATGTACCGGTTGTGGTAATCATAGCAATCTTGCATCTCATGCCCAATAAAGGCCAGCTTCGAAGAGTCTTTGACACTGTAATTCTTTGGATTCCTGGTTTAGGCCAGGCTGTTCGGCAGCTTGCGATTAGCCGGTTCTGTCGAGCATTTAACCTGCTCTACGAAGCAGGTATTCCAATTACACAATCTGTACAAAAAGCCACAGACGTAACAGGCAATTGCATTATAACAGACTTGCTCAAAGGTGGAGCCGAAAGCGCACAGGCCGGAAAGCTGGTTTATGAAGGTTTCTCTCGCAAGCTGCCGGCGGATTTTCTCAATCTCTGGCAAATCGGCGAGGAAACCGGTGAATTAGACAAAACTATTCAACGCCTCGCTAATAATTATAGCGATACTGCTGAGTGGCTGCTCGTCGAGTTTTGCCGATGGA
>CAZRMQ010000373.1:0-1940 GCA_964601185.1 uncultured Pirellulales bacterium | reverse complement strand
AGAGCACTGAATACGATACCGCCGGCAAAAATACCGACAGCGATTTTTGTAAAAATATAGGCTATAAGTGAAATCATGGACAACACTGAGCGGGCTATCGGTGAGAATCTTCTCTCCAGGAACTCCGGCATCGTAAAAACCAGCGACCGTGAATAAAACGGCACAAAAACCCAGGCCAGTACTAACAGGCACCACGCATGCAGCTCATAGTGGGCCATAGCTACACCATCTGTACAACCGGACCCCGCAAGACCAACCACGTGCTCTGAGCCGATGTTAGAAGTGAAGATGGCCGCACCTATGACAAACCATCCAAGATTTCGCCCCGCAAGAAAATAGTCGGCAGCAGTGTCCCTGCTTTTGAGGATCACCCACCAGGTAATGCCCAAAAGAATGGCAAAATATGCGCCGAGTACCAACCAGTCTAAAGCTTCGAAACCCATGTCCTTCCTTTCAATATTTAACCAAATAAAAAAATTAAAGCTTATTTCCGTAAGAGACAGAATTTCTTACAGAATGAACCTGACAAAGAATTCAGTACAATTTTACTGTTAGGTCTGGCCTTTTCAAGCATAATTTGTTTGCGCTATTATGTATGCAAGAACATAAATTCAGTATATTTCAGCATCTATTTTTCAGAACCATACAAGAGCTGTTGTATCTCTTTTAGCGTTTTCCCTGCTTTTTTAAACTGAGCAATTTGGGACAGCGTGTTAAATATAGATTCATCATAAAGCCGATGTCCACCCTCTGTCCACTCGGCTTCATGTATAAGGCCCATTACGGTATAGTTGTGAATTGTTTGTCGTGAAAAAGAAGTGTATTTTATGATTTCACCGATCCGATAGAGTTTCGGAGGAGCTTTTTGGGATTCATTTTTCCTTTGAGTACCGACCATTTCACTAAGCAAAGTATTTTCCTATTGGCACTACCGTCACGCAAGCTTTAATGTAACCGACAAGACCAAACTCGGGCTTAAAGCATAATCTTAGTATTAAGTTTTTCCGCAGTTACATCTTGATAACAATATACCACACCTGTTGGCAGAACGCCAGTAAAGCGAGTTTTTACTGTGCTACCGGTCATAATCGAAGCTCCATAGTATACTGCGGAAGTCAGGATTGCAAGAGTTCAAAGAAAGATTCTTTAGGTCTTGGTGCAAGAAAGGATATTTTTTTACTTATTTATCCCTGTTTTTAAGCTGATTTTTAAGATTGTCGCCGAGGTGGCTAATCTTCCTCAAGGTCTGTATACCAACGTTTAGGCACATTGTCCCCTGTAGTTTCTTCGAGGGACGTAACGTGTCCATCCAACCATAGGATATTGGCTCTTCCGCCGGTCTCGAAGGCCTCGCTGGAGCGTATATTATGTCTGAAAATCCCCCGATAAAATTCTTCACGGAAACCACCTTGACGATAATGCTGTAAATTCATAGTGCCGGGGCCATCGTTATAAAACATATCCTCACTTCCCTGCTCCATCTTTGGTTCGACATGGTCGTGGCATACAATAAATTGTGAATGATTCCTTATATCGGTTGTTTTTCTGCCGCTGACATTCGCGTTAAGACCAAACGCTGCCTCACGGATTAATGAGGGGTCAACAGGATATATTAATTCAGCAACCTGCCTGAAGCTGGGACATCCGAAAACCTTGGTATCTTTTATATAGTCTATGTATGCTACACCCCAATAAGCCTCAAAATCATTGGTTTGTTGAAAACCACCCCTTAAGTTATGCCAGAAAAAGCCATTGGTTCGGCTTGAGTCAGCCATTGTATAATCATTGCTTTGTAAGTACAGCAGTAAACCTAATCCGATGTCTCTTAAGTTTGATTTGCAGACTGTTTGACGTGCGCTTTCTTTGGCTTTGCGTAGGGCAGGCGTCAAGACCGCCATCAGCAAAGCGATGATGGCTATTACTACTAAAATCTCTATCAG
>CAZRMQ010000372.1:0-1975 GCA_964601185.1 uncultured Pirellulales bacterium | reverse complement strand
TGAGCATTAAAGATAAAGCCGGCTGGAAAAAGCACGATGGCGCCGATAAGCATGTCACCGCATCCGCCCCCTACGCGCAGGAAACGCCGGCAGAACCACGAAACCGGATAACAAATCATACCCAAGCATAGGAAGACTTCGAACAAATTCTGTAACGGAACATGCCGGACATCATACCAGCGATAGCCATAAGCAAAAACGGCGAACGCAAAGCCGAACAGGTACAAGATCCGCCCAAACAAGTACAAGACCCGCCCGAACAGGTACAAAATACGTCCAATTCTTCGAAACAGCATGTTCGTTGCGAACAACCTAATTATGAACGCGAGCATGCTAGTTACAAACGCCAGCAGGTATGCCGCGATGGCAATATAAATCAATAAACCCTGAATTGTGTATTTAATCTCCATCTGCTTTTTTTGCTTTGAAAATATGTCTTAGCCAAAAATGCCAGAAAACGCCGACACAAAGCATCAAATATCCGGCATAGACGATGGTTACGCCCGTGTCGGAAACAACCATAAGAATAGTGTATTGGCCTGCCTGGTCGTCGTATGAATGCTGATAAAAATGGTATCCGCCGAAGTGAAATGGATGGTTTACCTCGATATTTTTCTCAGCGACAACCTTGTCGTTCCGAATGATTTGAAGCTCACTTACATAGTCGCTGATGACTCTTTTGTAGCTTAGTAAAAATCTATCTTCGGGGTGGATATGGCTGGGAAAACGCTCGAAAACGTACTTGGTGGCGACCTGGCCGTCGGGTGATTGAATTTCGACCTCAAGCGCCGGATTGGAGCCGGGCTGGGGGTCATCGTAGGGGACACGATTGTCACCCTCGATTTTGATTTTGAAGTTTTCGAACTTCCTTACGACTCTTACTGTGCCTATATTGTCACCCAAAGAAAATTCGGCGTTGATTTCAACGGGGATTTTCCAGCTTTTGCCCCCACGGTTTTGAATATATAAATATTCCGGCTTGTAGTATTCGATTCGGAAATCTTTCAGTTTGAGATAGAAAGGCAATTCCCTGACCTCGTCGTCATTTTCTAACGCGACTCTGTTTTCGCTCTCTCCTTCAAAGATTGCCATTTGGCCCACCGGAATTTTGTCGGCTCCAAAGAGCCTGCTTTGCAGCTTGAGACCTGCCTGTGAGCCCCATACAGCCCCAGCCAGGATTAGGATGCAGCCGGCGTGAATAAATAAAAGCCAGGGTACGCAAATTAGTCTGCGAAAGACTAAAATACCTACAATCAACAGGAGTATCAGGGTAATCCAATAAACGGCCAAAGGCAGTGAGTTAAAGAAGCTCTTTGCTCGCCCGGCACCGATAAATGCCCCATAAACAGACAGGAAAATCAACAATATAATCAGCGCCAGGCCAATCCGTAACACAGCCCGTTTAAACTTGCTCATCGACACTCCTTTAATGAAAGTGACTAAAATTTGGAGTGACTAAAGTGCCTAAAGTTACGAATTATAATTTTACACTTTAGGTACTTTAAAGATTATTTGCAAGAATATTCATAAGAGACTAAAATTGGGAGTGCTTAAAGCGCTTAAAATTATGTATTATGTTCTAACTTTAGATCACTTTAGACACTTTACACTTTAGGCACTTGAGGATAGAGACGGTGCCAATGAAGCTTATACTAAACAATATAACGTATCACAATTGCCCTGTTGAGGTGCGTGAGAAGGTTGCTTTCACCGCCCAGCAGCGGCGCTTTATGCTCAAACAAATGCACGCTGAGCAGGCCGTCAGCGAGGCGGTGATCCTGGAGACCTGCAATCGGCTTGAATTTTATCTATATGCGAAAAAAGATTTTAATTGCAGCCGATTTTTAACTCAGCTTATAAAGCAAGTAAAACCAGATGCCGTCGATGTATGGCGAAAATACAGCACACAGAGCACAGGCAGGGACATGGTTCAGCATCTTTTTGAGGTGGCTGCCGGCCTTGACTCGCAGATGAT
>CAZRMQ010000371.1:0-1993 GCA_964601185.1 uncultured Pirellulales bacterium | reverse complement strand
ATGCCGCTGCCTCGGTATGAAAATCTCCTGCGGCAGAAAGCCGGCAAAAAGTAGAAAATACAGGAGAATATCAGTACCCCTGACACGGATAGGCTATAGACTATATCGCTTATATTACCAGGCAGGGAGGATGACAGCGCACCAGGGCCTTCGGTAAACGTAATGCGAAGCGCAAGAATGCAAAGGCAGAAAGTAAGTAAGATATATTCGACGATAGTTTGGCTTTTGCTTTTTGTTAAGGTCGAGTTAACCATTGCCTTAGTCATTTCTGGCGGTTGTTTCAAGAACAGCAATAATGGCTAATACCATAATTGTTTGAATAAAAATCAAAATTGCGCCGACCAGATTAACCTGATACAGAAAAGTTGCTCCGAGGCCGGTGCAGAGTGTAGCCAAATATAGTGCCAAAACTGTTTGCGTATCGGTTAGGCCGTGTCCTTTTAGCCGATGGGAGAAATGCTGAGTGTCGCCTATGAAGGGACTTTTGCCCTGGCTTATGCGTAAAAGTGTCACGCTGATAAAATCATATAGCGGTACAGCCATAACAACTAACGGCAGAAAAACCGAATACCATTGTCCGCTTTGTGCTTCGTGATAGTAGGTGGTGCGCAAGGTCAATAGTGCCACGAAAAATCCGACGACTAACGAACCGGCGTCACCCATGAAGATTTTGGCCGGTGGAAAATTAAAGACCAGGAAACCAAGCAACACTCCTATGAAAACAATTGCAAGGCCGCCGATAAAGACCTGGCCACTTGAAGCGGCAGCGAAAAATAGTATTCCGCTTGCTATGGCTGCAATACCCACTGAAGCCCCATCCATGTTATCGAGAAAATTAAAGGCGTTGATCATCAGGACTATCCAAAAGGCCGAGAGCACAGAGGCAATTATTCTATTTTCAATAAAAAGCTCGACCCTGACCTCGCCCCAAACAGCGGCTGCCATCGCAATTGCGAACTGAACAGCCAGCTTTAAAAATGGGCTGAGATGTTTTTTATCGTCCCACAAGCCGAGCACGAATAAAGCAGATATGCTGAGCAGTATGATTAAAAGCTCATCCGTTTTGCCTAAAAAATCGGAAGGATCGATATTGGCGGTTTGTGCTAACGAATCAATCCGGCTGGTTGCAAATTTTATCACAGCCGTGGCAGCCAGCATGAAAATTAAAAGCGTAGCAAAGATTGCTATTCCACCGCCCAGAGGGACGATTCTGCGGTTGTATCTATCAGCAACAGGATGTGCGACAAAACCGACACGGGAGGTCAAATTTTTTACAATCGCTGTAAAAAAAACCGAAAGGGCGAACGAGCCAAAAAATAAAGTTGCTGTTAATTTAATCAACATTACGATACCGAAGAACCAAAAAGTCGTGATTTCCACTTTTTGTGTTGGGCCTGTTGCTTTAATTGCTCCAATAATCTGGTTCTAACCTTCTCGAAGAATTCGAAATAGCATTCTTGCCTATAATCCAGATAGGTGTATGGCAGAGGACGCCAATATCCTTTGTCGAAAATAAGAGTAACCTCAGCATACATTTTTTTGCCGATATATATACGATGCGAGTAGTTTTTTGTTGAGGCTAAAATGAGCTTGGAAGGCTCAATTATCCCCGGATCCAGATTGACCGGCCTGGGTAGCGGGACTTTTAGCCTTGCAGCTAACTTTTGTTCGAGCTTGTTTGTCTTATGTTTTATTCTGAACAGGTTACCCGGATTGATCAACCGTTCGATGCTGACGAATTGCCGAAGGATATTTGAGCCGGTCTGTTCTTGATAATATTTGGTGTGGGTGAATGGCCATATCTCACTTGCCAGGTCAACCTTGTCGAACTTGTCTTCTATTAGCTCCATCGCAGCGAGCAGAGACTTTCGGTCGGCGGCTAAAATGCCGATAATGAGCTTTACCGGTTTAGGATTTTTCAGTTTCCACATTCTGTATGTTTGTGTCAACTGGTACATGGGTAACACTTTAAACCGGGAACATAGGTAACAGG
>CAZRMQ010000370.1:0-2000 GCA_964601185.1 uncultured Pirellulales bacterium | reverse complement strand
TATCGGGAAACAATGTTCCTATATCACCCATGCCGCTTGCCCCCAGCAGAGCATCGATCACGGCATGCAGGCATACATCGCCATCGCTGTGACCCGCCAGGCCCGCTGGGTATGGTACATAAACTCCGCCGAGCATTAGCTTTCTGCCCTCGGCAAACCTGTGTATATCGGTGCCTATACCACTTCGATATTCAGCCTCTGGCTCTTCAATCACAGCTTCCCCTTCGTGCTGGGGACGTCCGTCCCGACAATCTTAACAGCCTCAGCGAGTGCCTGGCCCAGCGCTTTGAAAATCGACTCAGCGATATGATGGCTGTTTATACCATACGGTACATTTATATGCAGATTAAATCTGCCGGTATTCGAGAAGCTCCGCAGCAGCTCCTGCAGGCACTCGACATCAAAATCACCGATTTTATCCGTTCGATATTCTACGTTATATACACAATTAGGTCGCCCGGATAAGTCCACCGACACATTTGCCAGAGCATCCTCCATCGGCACAGAGCTATGGCCGTACCGGGCAATTCCCTTTTTATCGCCAAGAGCTTTGGTCAAACATTCGCCGAGGCATATCGCGATATCTTCGACCGTGTGGTGCGCATCGACCTGCAAATCGCCTTTGGCTTTAACTATTAAATCTATCTTGCCGTGCTTGCTCAAATGGCTGAGCATATGGTCTAAAAAGCCGATGCCGGTATCGAGCTCATATTTGCCGAGGCCATCAAGGTTAAGCTCGCAGTTAATGTTGGTTTCTTTTGTTTGTCTGTGAATTTGAGCGACTCTGTCAGCCATAAAAATAATCCTTATGTCGTGTCATTGCGAGCAAAGCGAAGCAATCTCTCCTGACAAAATATCTTGCAAAGCGGAAAGCAGCTTTTGGTTTTGCTCTTTTGTCCCAACAGTTATTCTCAATTTATCATCAACTCCGGGCAGGTCAAAGTACCTTACATAAATATTACGCTGCACTAATTTATCATAAATCTCGCCTGCTTTGCCATTTTTACTTTTCGCCAATACAAAATTCGTAGAACTATTTGGAACCTCGAAGTTTAATAGCCGTAGCTGCTCTGCCAATTCTTTACGGTTTTCTTTTATTTTTTCGACATTTTCCTTGAAATACTGCTGGTCTTTTATCGCTGCTGTTGCAAGGGCGATGGCTACCGCATCTACATTATAAGAATCCTTGACCTTCATCAGGCCGGCAATCAATTCCGTCTGGGCAATCGCATAGCCAAAGCGCAATCCTGCAAGTGAGTAGCCTTTGCTCATCGACCGCAATATAATCACATTATCAAGATCCTTGACCAGCGATGTACAGTTAGCTTCTGCAAAATCTACGTATGCCTCATCGATAAGCAATACTCCTGTCAATTCATAGGCCAATGACGCTAATTCGCCAACACTTATAAAGGTTCCGGTGGGGGCATTCGGGTTGCACACAATGGTCAAAGCCGCTGCGGTCGCAGAAAGTTTGGCCGGCAGGTTAAATTCACCATCGAAGGGGATTTCAATGGCCTTACAATTTTGAATATTGGCTAAAACCGGATAAAGCGAATATGTGGGAATAGGATACGCAACAGGGCGATTTTCATCACAAAACGCCCGGATGGCCATACTCAATAGCTCATCTCCGCCGTTGCAGCACATAATATTGTCCGGCTGAACGCCGTTGACCTCTGCCGCTGCCTGCCGAAAGGCATTACCTTGCGGGTCTGGATAGCGGCGAAGCTGCTCCGCGGTTATTTCCGCCAGCACCTTCAGGACCTTCGGCGAGGGCGGATAAGGGTTCTCATTGGTATTGAGTTTTATCGCCTCATCCGTTTGACTCGGCTGAAAGCCCGGCTCATAACCTTTTGCCTTTTCAACATTTTCCCGAAAATAGCCCACAATCCACTCCAAAAATGTCATTGCGAGGCCTGCTATGCAGGCCATGGCAATCTCGTCCGGCAGGTTCGAGATTGCTTCGTCACTGCGTTCCTCGCAATGACAGAAGAAAT
>CAZRMQ010000369.1:0-2009 GCA_964601185.1 uncultured Pirellulales bacterium | reverse complement strand
TTTTCAACGCCGTTAATGTACGTGCCGATACCTTTGACGTGCGTGGAGTGCGCCAGCGAGGCCCGCGGGACATCCGCAAATTTGTCCATCTGCTTGAGGAAGTAGTCTCTCGTATGATAGCCGATTTTATCCAGCATTTTGCCGTGTGTGTATGATATTTCCGTTATGTGCGGGGCGTATATAATCAGCGTCGCACCATCGGCGGCTACCGGTTCAAGTTTGTACGCTACCTTGCCGGCTGTCCATATATCATCGTACATCTTTGGTGCAATGCCCAAGATAGTTTTATACGGCTTATCTTTATAGGCAATGTGGACGTCTTTGGATAAATCTGCTGCCTTTTCCCACGCCTGGATGCAATCGCCGATGAATATCCCCTTGAGCTTGTTCTCAACAGCAACAATGGCAAATAATTTGTGAGGCGTTTTTATAAACGAAGCGGCCTTTTCAACAACATGCCGGGTCGGTGTCCACTTGTTGCCGTTTATAACGGGATTTGTGATAACGGCTCCGAGCCAGTGAAAGAAGTTTATGATTTCTTCGCCGGCAATTCCAGGAAAAATGTATTTATGTCCCCCGGAAAAGCCAACAACTTCGTGTGGGAAAACCGGCCCCACGATGAAAAACTCATCGTACTCGAAAATCCACTTGTTGATGGCTACGTCAACTTCTTCACGAAATAAACCATTACTTATTTTTTCGATTTCGTCGGCGGTGATTATTCCGATGGATTTAAACGTTCGGCGTTCCTGCCAGTCGTGGTTGAAAAATTTTACTTGTGCGTATTTACTGTGCCGTTCTTTGAGTGTTATATCCAGCCTTGTGCAGATTTGCTCTTCGGTAAGCGGCGGATGAGTTCCTAACGCAACCAGACAATTTATGCTTTGTACCTTTTGCCCCAGACAATCACAAATGATTTTGAATATGTCCCCTACGGGACCTGAACGTGTGTTGTCGGGGATGATAAACAGGATTTGTTTGCCGGTATAGTCGTTCTGCGCGAAGAATTCCGTGATTGCTTCGCGGGCTTCATTATTCGAGACACTACCATTTTTATTTTGTCTTTCTATCACCATCTGTTCATCATCACTTCTTCCATGGCGGATTCTCGGGAAGACATGCGTTAAATTCAGCGATCAGTTTTTCCTCATATTTGCCGGCATATTGGCCCTTGATGAATCTGTCAAACGCCTCATCATAGAATCGCTTCCAGGATTTATCCTCATCGCCCGGATTTACCGGATAAAACAGGGCGTTGTTAGCTCTGGCGGCTTTCATGTCACCCGGTGCGTCACCAATCATTAGAATGTGGTCCTTTTCATATTTACCCTTTGTAGCATATTCAAGATGCTGAGTCTTTGTGCCCATTTCCTGTCCTGCTATAACTTTTACGTACCTGGCGATTTTGTGTTCCTCCCACTCGCGTTTAAGCGCTTCATTGGGCGTCGCAGAAACAACGATAGCATCAGCCAAAGGCTGGATTTTTTCAAGACACTGCCGCACATAGGGAAACGGCGGCATGTCTTTGACAATCTCCTTTATAGACCAGTTGACCCGCTCGCTCCAGGCCAGAGCAAGCTCCAGCTCACGTTTGACCTCGGGGTTCGAGGCCTCGTTGATAGCCTGCTTCAGACCGTCATTACTTAATAGGCTGTTGGGGTCATCCACCCAGGCGAAGTAATGCGGAAATTGCGGCACCTGGAAGCTCCTTGCCTTGACCATCGGATGGCTCGGCAGCAGCTCTGCTATTATGCGTTTTACGGTTTTGTGGCGGTTAGCTCCCCGCGTCTTTGAAAATAAATCTGCAAAATCCTTGCATTCTCTTGCCGTCTGGGCTACCGGCTGCAAACCGAAATAGCCAATCAGCCAGGGACAGAAACATTCCCGCTGCTTGATACCCATCGTGTCGAATGCACATCCGTCTGAATCGATGCCGACGAAGAATTTCTTTTCCGGTTTGAAATCCTTCAGGGATTTTGCCGGGTCAATATCAGCCATTTTGTTCTCCT
>CAZRMQ010000368.1:0-2053 GCA_964601185.1 uncultured Pirellulales bacterium | reverse complement strand
GATGAGGAAGCTCTTGACGATAGCTCGTGAAAATCTGCACGCCGCATACGAGCAGGTAGTAAAGCTCGAGCCTCATCGGTTAATGACAAAAAAAACGGTTGAGCTAAACGAAATTCGCAGCCGGGCAATTGCTGCTATGGTTGCTGTTGCAGGCAGCCGCCGGATGCAATTGACGGCTCAAGAGAATCGCTTAGTAGGATTAAATCCGAAGTCGGTTCTACGGCGAGGTTACAGTATTACTACGGCTAAAAAAACGGGTCAACTTTTGAGAACTTCGCAGGATATCGAGGTGGGCGATTTCCTGATTACTGAGCTTGCAGAGGAAAATTTGATTGAAAGTAAGGTAACGGGAAAATCAGAAGACAGGAGTCAGAAGACAGAAGACAGACGGATTGATGGATAAGCTCAAGTTTGGTAGAATCTAATTAGCTGTTCTGAGGGAAACATCGGCGAGAAAAATCGAAATTGAATACTTGGCTAAGAGAGTGAAAGTATCACAGAGATTGACCAAAAAGATTTGTAGTAAAAAGATAAAAGCATTCGATGAGTAGAAGTTGGCGAGTGTTTCGTTGCAAAAATATGTTCAAAAATAGCAAAAATGTGATATTAGAAGAGTGCCAAGCTGAGGAGAGCTTAAAATCGGCTCGTCTTACACATTGGATGCTCATACTTGTATGTGCCACGCTCTTTAGTGTTGCTGTTCATCAACGAGAGGATTACTCAGGCGCGATTAACGAACTGGATGCGATCCTCGACATCGATATGGACCAGTTCGTTAAGGATTCCATCCAAGAAACTAACAGACTAGGCCGAGATTCCGAGTTTGCTCTCGGATGGGCATCCGGATTTGGCTTGTTTATGAGGTACGAATTGGACAAGATCGGACTTGATGTATCAGATTCGGACACTCGCGTCCTTGCGTTCTGCGCCTCCTTCGATCTGGAACGGGTCAGATCCCTCCAAAGGTCGCACATAGTCAGAGATTATAGAGACTTTCTTATAGATAATATAGGAGTCGATTCAGTGGACTTCGGCGCTGCAAGGGTGGCCGAAGCTCTCACCGAAAAATTGAAGGACCCTAATATCCTGCAGCCGGATTTCATCTCAGGAACCAAACTCGGATTGATGGTATTTAACATGGATCTGCCATTCCATGATCCGTCTGGGACAAGAAACTTTAGTGCTGAAATGTCTTTAGGGTTTCAGTTTGCTGAGCTCAAACGTGCGCCTGTAAATGTGACTATTCCAGCTCCACCTGTTTGGCGAGTGGACACGTTTGAAGGCACAGAATTCCAGAATTGGCTGAGAAACCACCAGCTCCTTAACCGGCTTGTGGATGAGCAAGACAAATGTGGGCAATTCTATTCTGCGGAGTCTGTCTTTCCGCAGCTAAGGACAGTATGGTCTGATGTAAAAGACAAAACTCCCGAAGATGCAAAACGTATGCTTTCCGAAAAGGCCCAAAGGAAAATCTCATTTTTTGGAGTTGAGCTTAATGTGCCGATGGTTGTTGTTGTTGGTCCGCTACTTATTCTATTTATATTATGGTATTTACTGTGTGATGTCTTACACCTCAGACACATTTGTAAAAATGATTTGCATAGTTTACGCACCTTCCCTTGGCTCCCATTATTTGCAGGTAAAATTGCGTGGGTGCTTTGCTTTATATCAATTCCAGTCTTGCCAATGTTAACGCTCTTTCTGTTATGTTGGCAGTTTCGAGGTATAAATGGATGGATTCAATATATTTCCATATTGATAACAATACTCTCTGTATGTTTTTCGATTATATGCTGGTATAATATGCATGAACTTAAAAAGTCAGCGATTTTGCCATCTCAAGGACAAGCGAATACAGAATGAGTTTTTGCCCAAGCTGTTTTTATTTGTCTAACAACACCCAACCTCAAACATCCACCTTCCGGTAGAGGTACCCAGACATACAATCTAATAACCCGCAGGGCAGAGTTCCACGGGCTTTGCCCGTGGGTGAATGAAAAATTTATCCGCCCTCAAGGCGTAGTAAAATGGTACCACGGGTTTTACCCGTGGG
>CAZRMQ010000367.1:0-2054 GCA_964601185.1 uncultured Pirellulales bacterium | reverse complement strand
CATTCAGTATATAGTATTTTGTGAAGTTACAATATACGTTAAGACACTCGCGCCGAATTGCTTACGGCGCTCATCATAAATTTGGCGTTCTCCAAAGGCGTTTTGCCATCGAAAACTGCGCTTCCGGTGACAACAATATCGGCCTGCATTCGGGCTACGTCCGCGATGTTGTGGCGAGTAATGCCGCCATCGATGCCAACCAGAATGTCTTTTTTTGCATCACGAATCATCTGTTTTAACTTTTTGAGTCGGGATTCAGTAGAAGGGATAAACTTTTGTCCGCGCCAGCCTGGGTTGACCGCCAAGAGAAAAACCATTTCCAGCTCATCAATAAGCGGGATAATAACCTCAAGCGGCGTTCCCGGATTCAAGGCAACGCCACGCAGTATACCTTTGTTAGGGTCGTTGGCATTAGCCATTTCCCCCAGTACCTGCAGGACTCGATGTATGTGACGGCTGGACTCGACCTGCACGGTTATCATATCGGCACCGGCAGCAACGTAGTCTTGGAGCTTTTCCAAAGGCTCATTTATCAACAGGTGCACATCTTTTAACAGCGAGGTTTTCACAGCCTTTATAAAGTCAGGCCCAACGGTCATCATAGGACAAAAACATCCGTCCATAACGTCAAAATGCAGCAGTTTTACTCCTGCATTTTCCATAAGTTTCAGCTCGGAGCCCAGTGACATCAAATCCGCGGTGAGTATACCCACACTGACAAGCGGACATGCTTTGCGTAATTCATCTAAAAGAGGTTTGTTTTGCATTTCCGGTGCTAATTTTTCTTCTTTTCGTTTTTGAGAGTTTCGTACAGTTCGTAGGCCTCATTCGGCTTTATATTTTCGTGAACAATCTTATGGACAGCCTGCATCATGGCTTTGGGAGCGTCACTCTGAAAGATGTTGCGTCCCATATCTACGCCTGCTGCGCCTTCCTGGATTGCTCTATAAGCCATAGTCAATGCGTCAAGCTCAGGGATTTTCTTGCCGCCGGCCATCACAATCGGAACCGGACATGATGCTGTAACCGTCTCGAAACCTTCCTCCAAGTAATAGGTCTTGACAAAGTGAGCCCCAAGCTCGGCGCATATCCGGCAGGCCAACCGGAAATATCTGGCGTCCCGGACCATATCTTTGCCCACCGCTGTCACCGCCATTGTGGGAATGCCGTAGCGCAATCCCATATCTATCAGCCGGGTCATATTGTGAACCGAGCGGGTCTCGTACTCGCCACCGATAAATACCTGCAATGTCACAGCCGATACATTCATTCGAATAGCGTCCTCGATGTCCACGGCTAATTCTTCGTTCGATAGCTCCTTTAGGATACTCGGCCCGCCGCTGCAGCGCATCACGATAGGCTTGTTCAGAGTTGGTGGTACCGAGGTTCGCAAAATTCCACGTGTGAGCATTATAGCGTCGGCGTAATACATCAGCGGTACTATTGTCAGGTCAATTCGCTCAAGGCCTGTGGTAGGGCCTTGAAAGTAGCCGTGGTCAATCGCAAACATTACCGTACGTCCGGTTTTGGGATTAAATATTCGTGAAAGCCGATTCTTCATGCCCCAATCGAGAGCGTTCGCTCCTTTTAGGAAAAAGCCCTCGGCTTTCATAGGGACATCTTCATAAAACTTCTTTTCTTGTTTTGCAACATCAGCCTCAGGCATGATTCTTTCCTTTCTCTGGTTATGTTTGAGCTCTTCGCTCCTTTTTATCTTTCAGGAATATCCAGGCTGTGCTGGAGACAAAGTAAAGCAATGTAGGTACAAGTAATACCTGCTTGAAATGAATCAGCGCCTTTTGATATCCCGTACCTCCTGAATTATATACCCGGATCGACAGAATAAGACATATCAGTAAAGACGCCAGTGCCACAATTCCACAAATCTGCATGATAAAACCCCCAGTGGAACTGGGGGCTAAATATTCACTCTTCTTTTCTTGCTGCCTTTCGCTTGTCGCTTTTTGCTTATTCTTCGGTTCCTCTGTCTTGTCATTGAATTTTTCACGGGCACCGGCCATCGAAGCAAAAATAATATAAAGCACTGAAGTCAG
>CAZRMQ010000366.1:0-2054 GCA_964601185.1 uncultured Pirellulales bacterium | reverse complement strand
TAAATCTCAATACTGTCCTGGCCCCGGTTTACTGGGACCTCGTTGAGCCTGAAGAAGGAACGTTCGACTTAACTTTAGTGGACGGCCTAATACAAGATGCCAGACATTACAATCTGCGTTTGGTTTTACTGTGGTTCGCAAGCTGGAAGAACAGTATGTCATGCTATGCACCCATCTGGGTCAAGACGAACCAGGATCGGTTCCCTCGCGCTCAGAATAAAGACGGCAACGGTATGGAAATCCTCTCAGCCATAAGTTCCGAGAACCGTAAAGCCGATGCCCGTGCATTTACGGCTTTGATGCGACACATCCGTGAGGTAGACGGCCAAGAACATACGGTCATTATGGTTCAGGTGGAAAACGAGATAGGTATGATACCTGATGCGCGAGACCACAGCATCATGGCGAACAATCTATTTAATAAGCCGGTGCCGAAAGAGCTGGTGGACTACCTTATTAAGCACAAGGACACGCTGATTCCAGAGTTCCATAAAGTGTGGCAGGCTGGCGGCCTTAAGACAGCCGGCACATGGGAAGAAATATTCGGCAAAGGTTTAGGAACGGATGAAATCTTCATGGCTTGGCACTATGCGTGCTACGTCAACCATATTGTAGAACTGGGCAAAGCTGAGTACCCGTTGCCGATGTTCGTGAACGCTGCACTGATCCGCCCGAACTATAAGCCGGGCCAATATCCAAGCGCCGGTCCGCTGCCTCATCTGATGGACGTCTGGCGAGCTGGTGGGCCGTTGATTGATTTCCTATCGCCTGATATTTACTTTCCTAACTTTGCCGAGTGGTGTCAAAAATATCAACGCTGCGGCAACCCATTATTTATACCCGAAGCGGTCCGAGGTAGCGAGAGCGCTGTAAACGTGTTTTATGCAGTTGGACAGCATGATGCCATCGGCTTTTGTCCCTTCTCAATCGAATCGATAAGCGACCCGGAGAATAATCCTATCGCCAAGAGCTACGAGGTTCTTTCGCAACTGGCACCTCTGATTCTGGAAAATCAGGGCAAAGGCACAATGGCAGGTGTGCTATTAGACAGAGATAACCAGACTCAGCAGATACAATTGGGTGGCTACGCTCTAAATGTTTCTCATGATTACACCTGGGCGTGGTCGTCCGGGCCAAAAGAGTTGAAACAGTGGCCCCGTGTCGGAGGTATAATGATTTCCGTGGAGTCTGACGAGTATGTAATCGCCGGCACCGGCATTATCGTCACCTTTACCCCAAACTCGCCGGGAGAGCCGATTGCAGGAATTGTCAGCATACAAGAGGGCAAGTATGAAAATGGCCGATGGATTGGCGGGCGCTGGATGAACGGTGACCAGAGCCATCAGGGAAGACACCTAAGGTTACCACCTGACAGCTTCGGTATCCAGCGTATCAAGCTATACCACTACCACTGAGATGCCAAGGTGCGCAAGGCGCCGGACGCAGACTCTCATGCTACGTAGCGAGCTTCCGGCCTTCGCAGAGTAGAATCGGATAATCGAAAACGAAATCACACTATTGTTAATTTATCCCTATTAAAGTTTCATATCAGTGCAGTTTTCTACTTTCAATTCACTGTTGTCTTTTGTCTTAATTGAGACGTCATCGAACTTCCACCCCTTTGCATAGGAAATGCTGCCTGCGGTGTCGGCTTCTATATCAACGTCCTTAAAGCAGAAATTCTTTACGATGGATTCGGCCATTCCGGAAGCCGATATCGCCCTGGTGCCACCCGTGACCTTAATACGTGACAAATACACATCTTTTACTTCGGGTATGCCCTTTTCCGGAGGCTCTACCTTTTGCAGCATGGTCTTCCAGTGCTTGGGAATATTCTCGGGGCTGTATCCTTCAGGCAGACTTGAATAACTATAGCTCGGATTCCAGTTCATGGATACCTCAATAGCAGTGCCGACACTGTCCATTTCGAAATCCCTATAATGAATATCCTCGACGGTTCCGCCTCTTGTTCGGGCAGATTTGAATCTGATTCCGATTTTGGTTCCTTTCGCCTTGAGGTTGTAAGCCAATATATGCCTGATGCTGCCGGACGT
>CAZRMQ010000365.1:0-2057 GCA_964601185.1 uncultured Pirellulales bacterium | reverse complement strand
AGCTTCCGAAGTTATAAATCTCAATCCAGTCATCGTACTGGCCCTGTGGGTCCTGAATAGTGCTGTTATTGGAGGCCATCAGCTCATTAATTACCAAAGGTATATCATCAGCCGATAATGCGAAATCAGCAAAACCAGCTACAAATACCACCACTATCAAGCTAATCATTGGAATTCTTTTGGATACTAACATTTGTTAAGTCCCTGCTTTCTATGTTCTTAGACTGTTTAATATCGGTCCCAAAATATAAGTATATAAAAATCATTACTATCTTAACATTTTTAGGTTTATGAATCAATGCTTGTTTTTTGTAGCAGCCTATCCCATATTTATAGGTGGGCCTGCTGTTTATAGGATTAATATTGAAAACTACTATATTTGAGCTAATATGGTTCTTGTGCGGCCGATATAATAAGGAAATAATTTAAGAAACAGCAAAATGGCGGAGAAATTGCAAAAAACTCTACACATTCAATATTAAAAATGCTGGTTGGATTTATAAAGCTTGCCCTCCCTGCAAACCTGCTGCGACGGGCGCAGGCACGGCGAGTGGAATCAGCGAAGATAGAGTTTAAGATGATATGATTATTATAAATTGAGGGTTCTTGAATGAAAAAAGCTTTAAGCCTTATGTTTGTTATTTTTCATTTATCTTTTTTGGGAAATAATATTAAAGCATCCCCCATAGCAGATACTTGGTTTTATGCTACCATACGTATTGAAAATGAATGGGGAGAACGAGGAACAGGTTTTTTAGTTGCAAGAACAATCGATGCAAATAGCAGTAGAATTTTTCTCTGCACAAATAAACACGTATTAAATAAAGATGAGAAAAAAAGGCAAACTGCAACAAAAATAATATGCCATTTAAATGAAACCACCAAAGACAACAAAATAGTTAACGCAAAACATGAGTTATCTCTCATGCTTCCAAACGGAACGAAACGTTGGAAAGAACACCCTGATAAAGATGTGGATGTGCTGGTCTTTGATATAACAGACCTCATAATTCAGCGACCCAATATGGTAAAAAAATGGGCCACTTATGACTTATTTGCAGATAAAGATATTCTTTCTCAGCAGGATATAACGATTGGCGAAGAAATTCTTGTTCTTGGTTATCCCGATGCAATTCCACGATATAAAAGTAATTTGCCGATTGTTCGTCAAGGCATAATAGCCTCTCAAATAGGTGACAAATATGAAGATGAATACAAGAATAAAAAAAGGATTCTCAGGGGATTCCTCATTGATGGTGGAGTAATTCCAGGTTCAAGTGGAAGTCCTGTTATTTTAAAGCCAGTAACTGGAAGGTATGTAAAAAAGGAACTGCAGATAAAGCCTACTAGTCCCTATCTTTTAGGTATAGTTTCGGAAACACGTAAAACATATATCAGTTCAAACGATCCAAACGATCCAAACAAAATCAACTACACTCCTTCTTATGCTGGACTTGGATTTGTATTTGATGCATCAACAATCAAAGAAACAATTGAACTTTTTTTTGAAAATAAAAGAGCGAAAGAATAAGTTAATTATGCTAAACCGAAAAATCAAATGCCTTATGGTGGGTATTGTTTTGAATTTTTTCGTCTAATTCAAGAATTATGACCCTTCAATTTGATCTGAAAGATTTTATGGCGGAAAAGTAATAAAATGGAAAAGGATATAATTGTCCGGCTGCATGAAGATTTTGAGAAAAGTATCTATAAACTGGCGACGGATGTTGAGTGCTGGCTTGCCCGCGATCTGCAGGGTCTGCTGGGATATGCCCGATGGGAAAATTTTGTAAAGGTTATAGAAAAGGCCAAGACAGCCTGTAAAACCGCAGGATTTGAAGCAGCAGACCATTTTCTTGATATCACGAAAAAGGTCTCTCTGGGCTCCGGGGCGGAACGTGAAATTGATGATATTGCTCTAACCCGTTATGCCTGCTACCTGATAGCCCAAAACGGCGACCCGTCAAAAGACCAGATCGCCTTTGCCCAGACATATTTTGCTGTTCAGACCAGAAAACAGGAAATTATTGAAAAGAGAATTGCTGAAATTGAACGGC
>CAZRMQ010000364.1:0-2066 GCA_964601185.1 uncultured Pirellulales bacterium | reverse complement strand
GGCTGGCGATCTGTTCCATTTCCGGCATGTGACGGTGTGTGCCAATTCCGTAGGCAAACAGATTTTCATTCATATTGGGAAAATGAAATTTGCTCAATGGATTTTTGCCTGCTCCTGATGCGCCCGTCACGGCATTGACGATAATCGAATCTGTCTCAATAAGACCTTCGGCAAGCAGTGGTGCAATAGCCAGCAAAGCACCGGTAGGATAACAGCCGGGATTGGCCACCATCTCAGCACCCTTGATATGTTTGCGGAATAGCTCCGGCAGCCCATAAACTGCCTTAGCAAGATTGGCGGTATCTGTGTGCTTAACCTGATAGAATTTTTCATAGACCGCTACATCTTTAAGCCGATAGTCCGCACTGAAATCTATAACCTTCAGACCCGCATCTAACAATCTCGGCACAAAGCCCATAGAGACTTTGTGCGGCAGACAGCAAAGAGCAACATCAGCTAAGCCCGCGAGCTTGTCCAAATCCAACGGCTCAATTTGCAGATTGCATCGGCCCTTAAATTTCGGAAAGACATCCGAAGCCGCTCCGCATTCCTCGGGCAGAGCAGATAAATAAACCAGCTCCGCCTGATTGTGGCGTAACAGAATCTCGATTGATTCAGCCCCTGTGTAACCGCTCGCGCCGATTATCGCAACTTTTATCATAGCTTGCTCCTCTTACAAAAACAGCCGCCAAGTTCGATTCTCAGCGGCTATTGTAATACTCAAAAAGTAAACCCTGTTAGAGAACAACATTCTCTAACGGCCTGCTCCGACGGTGGCTTTAAACCACAGTCGGCTTCAACTGGTAATGACCGCCGATTAAAGTCGATGGCTTTCTCTAACGGGGTAAACTTGCAAACTAACGTTTGGAGAACTGGAACCTCTTTCTTGCGCCGGGCTGTCCCGGCTTTTTCCTTTCGACCATCCTGGGGTCTCTGGTCAGATGTCCGCCGTCTCGTAGTATCTGGGTCAGGCTTTCGTCGTAGTTCTTCAAGGCCCTGGCGATTCCCAGCTTGGTGGCACCGGATTGGCCTGTGATGCCGCCGCCGCGGACGTTCACAAAAACATCGAATTTCTTTTCGCCCTCGATTGCTCGAAGAGGAGCAACAACTGCTTGTCTATCCTGTTCGAGCCTGAAATAATCGCTGAACTGCTTTTTATTTATCAGCAATTTACCATCGCCGGGTTTTATTCTGACTCGTGCTACGGAGCTTTTTCTTCTGCCGGTGCCCCACCAGTAACCGCCCTTCGGCTCGCCGGCCGGTCTTGGCGTCGGCTTAGGCTGACTGGCCACAACGAGGCGAGTTTTGCCGATATCCAGCTTACCAGTTTTTTCCGCCATAATTATTATTTTCCCTAAAACAGTTCTATCTTTTCCGGTTTCTGGGCCTGATGGTCATGTTCCGGCCCGCGATACACCTTCAATTTTTTCAGCATTTCTCTGCCGATCTTGTTTTTCGGCAGCATTCTCCTGACCGCTAACTCAATTACCTTTTCCGGTTTCTTTGCCATCATTTCGGCGAAACTGATGTATTTATGGCCGCCGGGATGATGGGTGTAATAATCATATTCCTTCTGCTGTGCCTTTTTGCCGGTAAGCTTAACTTTCTTGGCATTGACTACGATGACATAATCGCCGACATCAACATTCGACGTATATTGCGGCTTATTTTTGCCCATAAGAATCGGTGCAATCCTGGCAGCCATTCTGCCCAGAATGGCCCCTTCGGCATCCACTAACAGCCATTTTTGCTCAATCTCGTTTTTCTTTGCCATAAAGGTCTTCATAGATAAACTTCCTTTGCTACTGGAAACCCCATATATTAGCGAGTTTATTAAAACTGTCAAACTATTTTTCGGGGCAAAAGAAACAAAAAGAGAACCGGATTAAATCCGTTCGGCTGACGCTCATTTCTTCTCAAACTCGCCGCACCAGGCGCTTACACCGACTTTAGGCCACTGGATGTCCGCCCAGAGGTCTCTGCCTTCTATCTGCATTTTTGGACGAGGACTTGGTCGGGGTGCGTGTCTGTGGCATTCACCGGTATTTTCATCCTCACTTTTACCT
>CAZRMQ010000363.1:0-2069 GCA_964601185.1 uncultured Pirellulales bacterium | reverse complement strand
GTCGGTCACCAATTTTACTTTTTGACATGATGATAAATGAATTTTGGCGTGACAAAGAAAAAGCAGGAAGAGCTTGAGGCCAGAATGGCAGCACTGAGACTGCGTGAAAAGGATTTTCAAGAGTCATTCATTCATTCATCCGGGCCGGGCGGACAAAAGGTGAATAAAACAGCCAGTTGTGTTTATCTAAAGCATCTGCCAACAGGCTTGGAAGTGAAAATGTCACGGCAGCGCTCGCAGCTTCTAAATCGGTATTATGCACGGAAGCGATTGTGTGAGCTGCTGGAACAAGAGAGATTGGGCAGTAAGGGTCCGGCGGCGTTAAAAACAGAAAAGATTCGCAAACAGAAACAACGACGCACACGCCGAACCAGGAAAAAATTAAGAGGGATTATCGAATGAAATGTGTCGGCATGAAACAATACATTATATTCCTAATCTTCATATTCTTAATCTATAGTAACGCATCAGCACAATTCATCGACGATTTTAACGATGTTGTCATTATCAAAGACCCACGTGCTATAGATGGCTGGGCGTTTTTTACAGGAGATGGTGAGGCAACAATGGGTTTTTGGCAAGGGGATGGATTTGCTTCAATTCTTGTGGATGCTACAAAAGATAAGCGGAATATCTGGTGGGCACTTATCAAACGGCGAGTTTCATCCAACTTCGACTTGAGCTTACTAAAGAAGCCAGGTCATGAAATTCGCATCGAAGCTCGAATCCGCGTCAGTCATGCGCCACGCCGAGTGAACCTGAGTTTAAATACTCAAAAGACCGTGGATTTCCATACTCATCTTATGGAATTCGATATTCCCGACACGACGAGCTGGCATACAATCAGTATGACCACCCATGATTTCGAGGCTGAGCCGGGGGACATGGTCTTCGGGCAGCTCGCCCTTATGGATTGGGGATTGGGCAAATACCGCGTGGATGTGGATTACATGAAGGTGGACATTGTAAATACGGCTTTACCTGTGGCAGTCCTATGGACTCCTTACGGAGAGCTAACCGGGCCGGATAAAGGCGTTCAGGTGCCATACCATCCGCCCATCCCGGACCCGAATACATTTGAGCACGAAATCAAAGTGGTTCAGGACTGTATTATCGATGTCCAATATCCTGACATGAATTTTAACGATTGGTTCGCCCAGGATGAAGCAGGAGAGGTAAAACTGCTGACTGTCAGTGGAACTCAATTTGTAGTCATGCGCTGGGATTTCAGTGCGTTTGCCGGAAGACAAGTGGCTGGACTCGGCCTATTGGAATTGACGACCCATTCGCTGCAGCGCTGTTGTGATGATATAAAGGATTTCGGTCAGGTAAGAATTGTCGAGATATTAGGTGGAGAGCCTAACTGGAACCAGGAGACTGTCACTTACAATAGCCTATGCCAGGGACAGGCCATAGATAGCGTATTGAATTCCCAGATGATTATTGATATTGGTGTGGCCGAAGGGCGTGACAGCAAAACACTAATTACAATCTCCAAGCCTGTCCTTGACCGCATGATTGAAGGCAAAACCTTAGGCTTGGCTATTCGGCCCCTTGGCGCTATAAATGCCTCTTTTTACGCAATGGAAAACAAAGGCGGGAAATTCAGCCCAATGCTGCGTTTTAATTTGCAGAAGTAAAAAAGCATATCAACTTTTTTCAAAGTGTATCCGTTAAGTTTTTTGCCCACTTTAATTTGTGTTACTAAAATGGTCGTGCTGATGTGACAGGAAATGAGCATTTTGTTGCAGTATCCATCAGAGAAATTTTGGGAATTATACCAATTGTATTTAATAAATGCGCTTCGGCTTGTCATTGCGAGCGCAGCGAAGCAATCTCAATTCTTATCCTAGAGATTGCCACAGCCATCTCCGATGGCTTCGCAATGACCTAAAGAGCGCAACAACTAAGCGCAATTGGTATTATAGATGTTTTATAGTTTTTTGCTGGAAACTGGCAAACTTGTAGCAGGCCATGTTTGCGCAACCGGCTAAATACGTACATCAGTGAACCCGTTTATCCTATAAATATAGACGACCCGGCGGAACAAAAACGGCATTTCATTTTAT
>CAZRMQ010000362.1:0-2072 GCA_964601185.1 uncultured Pirellulales bacterium | reverse complement strand
ACCTTTTCAGGACATACATGTTTTTGCCGATAGTATCAAAAACTGCCATAATACTGGACAAACAAGCAATTCTATCGTAAATTGCCGCGTTTACGAGTTTTTATCATTTTAGTTTGTAGATTTATGCACAAAAATCTTCGATATACTATGGATGCAAAAACATTGAAGAGCAAAATTAACCGAACAAGAATGCACTTTTACGTATCCTATATTTAGGCAGTAAATTAAAGCTGATAGTTAAATTTTCAGGCAGTTGCTTACATGGCTAAAGATATACTCAACGTTGGTGGATTTACCATACTTAAACGTATCGGAACCGGCGCTCGCAGTACAATCTACCTGGCAACTGATGAGCAAGAGCAAAATCACATAGCTCTAAAACGAGTCATATTTGAAAAGCGAGAAGACTCAAGAGTCTTCGAGCAGACAGAAAATGAATTTAAAGTAGCTCGGCAGATAGACCACCCCTATGTCCGCAAGTGCTACAAACTAAAGAAAATCCGCAGTATGCTAAGGATGAAAGAGCTGCTGCTTTCAATGGAATATTTCGATGGAAAACCTCTTGAAAATAGTCCTACATTGAGTTTAGGAGATGTGCTGTTGGTATTCAGAATGGTTGCCAGCGGTCTTTATGCCATGCATCAGCAGGGATATATTCACTGTGACATAAAGCCCAATAATATTCTTTTGAGCAAGTCCGGCTCGATCAAAATTATCGATTTGGGCCAAAGCTGTAAAATTGGAACCATCAAGCCGCGCATTCAGGGAACACCTGATTACATTGCACCTGAACAAGTCAGGCGAAAAGCACTTGGACCAAGAACCGATATCTTCAACCTCGGTGCTACTATGTATTGGGCTCTTACAGGAAAAAATGTCCCGACTCTGATACCCAAGACCAACAGCTATGGCCTGCCGGTAACCGAGCCTTTCCTGGCACCTCATGAACTAAAGGAACAAATACCGTTGCGTGTCTCAAAATTAGTTGTGGACTGTGTTAAAGAAGATCCGGCAGAACGCCCACAAAATATGATGACGGTCGTATCCAGGCTGGACTTGATGATACATAGCATATTTGGCAGTAAAATAAAAACAAATAAAAATGTCTCAAACAACAATAATCGACTTGCTCAATAAAGGAATAGAAGCAAATTATGCGGATAAGTTCCGACAGGGCAATTTGATCCGTCTGCCTGCTAAGGGCTCTTTGGTTATATCCGGCGACCTTCATGGACATCAGCGGAATTTTGAAAGAATAGTCGCTTTTGCCGATTTGACAACTAATCCGGATAGACATGTCCTCCTACAGGAAATCATACATGGAGGTCCTGAAGACACCGAGGGCGGCTGTCTATCTTACAAGCTACTTTTCGACGTTGCGCGTTACAAGCTAAATTTCCCTGACCGTGTGCATTTCGTCATGGGAAACCACGCTGCTGCCTTCGTCTGCAATTGTGAAATAATGAAAGACGGCAAAGAAATGAATCGTGCACTGCGCCAATCGCTGGAGCGAGAATTCAAGCAGAACTACAAAGATATCCAATTAACTATAAGGAAATTTTTATTTTCACAGCCATTAGCAGTCAGGTGTGATAACAGAATATGGCTGTCACATTCGCTGCCCAGTGATTATCTCGTCGATAAATTTGATCCAAAGATTTTTGACCGGCTACTGAAAATCAGTGACTGTGAAAAGCCTGGATCTGCCTACATTTTAACATGGGGCAGAAAACATAGTCAGGCTCTGCTCGATAAAATGGCTGATCTATTCGACGTCGATATTTTTGTTCTCGGCCATCAGCCGCAAGAAAGTGGCTGGTGCAAAGCCGGTAAGAACTTGATAATTATTGCATCCGACCATAACCATGGTTGTTTGCTTCCCATCAACCTGACAAAAACATACACTATTGACGAGTTAATCAATTCAATGGTACCATTAGCCACTATACCGTAGGACACCGCTTTGACTTCGGCGAGATTCGTCGAGTCGCGGGAGCGTGATCCCGCAAAAGTGAGCTAAAGCTTGTCCTGAGCCGGGTCGAAGGATTTGAAGTGACTAAAGTGCCTAAAAT
>CAZRMQ010000361.1:0-2087 GCA_964601185.1 uncultured Pirellulales bacterium | reverse complement strand
ACGACGCATCACGCACGACGCACGACGCTTTGTATTCCAGCGATAAGTGCTCTTGCCTTTGTAATTGTTTCTTGCCACTCGGCTTCAGGGTCGGAATCCGCTACGATACCGCCGCCGGTCTGGGCGTATGTCCTCTGGTCTTTGATAATAATCGTTCGTATAGCGATATTCAAGCAGACACTCCCGTCAAGGCCAATAAAGCCGATACTGCCGGTATAAACGCCTCTGGCGGTAGGCTCGGTCTCATCGATAATCTCCATCGAGCGGATCTTAGGAGCGCCGGTGATTGAGCCGCCTGGAAACATCGCTTTTATAACGTCACAGAATGTAATGTTACTGCGAAGCCTGCCGCCGACGGTCGCCACAGCGTGATAAACAGTCGGATAGCTCTCAATAGCTCTTGGCTGTATTACCTTTCTGGTACCCGGCTCACAGATTTTAGCCACGTCGTTACGCTCCAGGTCAATTATCATATTCAGCTCCGCCTGTTCTTTTTTACTACTGAGCAATTCATCGAAGTTAGCGGTGTTGATTTGATTGCATAGACCGCCATCACTTACTCTCGGTCGAGTGCCTTTGATGGGTTTTGTTTTTATATAGCCATCAGCGATTGTTATAAACATCTCGGGTGAGGCACTAACGATATGAAAACCACCGACGTCGATATAGGCCGCGTATGGACTGGGATTATAACAATTCTGCCAGTGGAAAAGGTCTATCGGACGAGCATTGAAATCGCATTCAAACCGCTGTGAAAAGTTGACCTGGTAAATGTCACCATCATAAATATAGCGTTTTATTTTCTCGATTGCCCGCAGGTAATAGTCTTTGTTCATGTTGCAGCGGATTCGTGAAAAATCTATTGTTTCAAGGTCGGCTGAAGCAGGTTGCTCCACACTAATTGATTGCGAGTCAGAAAGCACTTCTTCCAGGCAAGCTAATTTTTCTTCCGGCTCTTCGCCGTCACCGGAAAGCTGCAAAGCGATTAGCCAACAGGCTTTCTCAACATGGTCGTAGGCAATGAATCTATCATAGAAGCACAAGCGAATAAGCGGCATTTCAAGGTCGTCTGTTGTCGTTTCCGGCAGACTTTCAATATATCTGCCAAGCTCGTAGCTGAAGTATCCGATCCATCCGCCGCAGAATATACCCTTGGGCAACCCCCAAATAAACCTGTCCTGAGCCAGGTCGAAGGATTTTGGGGCTAAACGTTTAGCCCCGCGATTCATCGCGGGGTTTTCTAATTTATATTTATTTAGAATTCTATGCAGTTTTTCAAATGGATTTTTGTGTCCGGTCCTAAATTCAAATACGTCTTTAGGTTCTGTCGCCCAGTAGCTAAATCTGTCTGCATCTACTTTCGACGAGTTAGCACCTAAAATCGAAGACGATTTGAAGCTTGCAAAAACTTCACTCAATGCAGGTATATCTACTGAAGTGCAAATCTTTCTGTAGTGTAATTTGCAAAGAATCGGACTTTCTGTTTTTGCAACTGTCCCTATCATCATTGTAGCTGAGCCGCCTTTAACTCGTTTATTATCTGAGCACCTGAGGAGGTGCCAATTCTTTCTGCTCCCGCCTGAAGCATTTCGACAACCTGCCTGGCGGTTTTTATCCCACCGGCTGCTTTTACTTTGCAGTTCGCAGCGGTCTCTTTAATCAGCGTCACATCTTCGACTGTTGCTCCGCCGGCTGGATGCAAACCCGTGCTGGTCTTTATAAAATCAACTCTGCAGCTATTTGCGATTTGACAGGCAAATATCTTCTGCTCACGAGTCAACGCAGCCGATTCGATTATGACCTTGAGCAGCACAGCCGGCCTCATCGACCGACAAACTTTTAGCACCGCTTGTAGTTGGTTTGAAAGGTACCGCCAATCGCCCTCGATGATAGCTGCCAAGTCAGCAACCATATCGATCTCATCGGCTCCGGCGAAGATGGCATCTTTCGCCTGGGCAACTTTAATTTTAGTCGAATCCGCTCCCAGTGGCATACTAACTACACCGGCCACTTTTACCTTTGTGTTATGCAGAAGCTCTGATGCCAGCGGCACCCATCGAGGATTAACACATACGGCATAAAAATTG
>CAZRMQ010000360.1:0-2090 GCA_964601185.1 uncultured Pirellulales bacterium | reverse complement strand
CATTAAACTTGTGCCGCAGATATATCGAGGAGTAGTTATTCCGCATATCGTTGAGGACGGTGTTGTCATCGAGGTCGCCATAGCCAATGCTCGTTTGGCCTTTGTACCACGAGCTATCATCGAAGTTCATCTTTCGCCAGGCGTCAACAGTACTGGAAGGTTCTCCAGTATTACCTTTGAAGTATTTCCAATTCGGGCTTTCCGGCTCCATTAGTATGACTGTTTCTGGAAGGGTAGGAGAAGCAGGAGGCACATATTGAGAGCCGGGATTTACCTCTGCGATACGCCATTTCATAGCAGCAAAGGTGTGACCGCCCTGCGGATCGCTAAAGGGACTCGTTTCAAATGTCAGAGAGTTAATTGGATAAGTAGGTGGACTGGTTGTTGTAACGACGGGGGTAGCCGGGATGATTTCATCATCAAAGTAAGTGTTGAACGCCCTGTCATTCGAGACAACATAGTCTTTCATGACTTGAACCATACCCCTAAAGTCTTTGGTAGAGGCTCTTTGATAAAACCGTCCTTGTCCAGCCTTACTGGAATTGACATAGAAGGAGGTCATAACCGGATTGTAATCCCACATGGCACGATCCACATCCACAATCGTAAGTGGTGCGTTAGGGTCATCAATTATCGCAGCGAACTCATCTATAAGCTGATACATCTGATCAGCATTGTATAATAAGTCGTGAAATTCACGGAGTTTGTTCTGCTGCTCGACCATGAGCGATGGCCGCTGAGTAATCCTGCCTTGCTTTCTGAAAGGATCCTCGCCGTCACCATACATGTTGTTTGCCCAGGTCAGGTCTACATCCCATGGCAATTGAGACCACAAATTAGTCTCGGGATTTAGGTAGAAAGAGTAGTTCTTTCCATAACCGATGTCACCGTGATGCGCGCCTTCGACCACACACCGGTAACCATAGTAGCTCTCAAGATTAACATTCTCACGCCACCAAAGTTCGTCAGGTCTGCTCTGGTAGCCACTAATAAAAGCCCCAAGATCGGACCAGTCTGTCGCGGCGGTGGATCCCCGGTTATTCATCTCATCTCCAGATTGACTATTCATTCTATAGAGATTACCGTCCGGCAGGTTGTGCTCGTCCAAGAACCTGCCGTCCATCTGCTCCATGGCCATATAGAGGCCCCAAAGGTCACCATCATACTGGGTAGGCCCGAATTCATCAGCTTCGTCAATAATGCGGAATTGCAGCCAGTTGGTTCTGGCTGCCTCGACGCCCATTAGATTAAACATTTTGAAGATGACAGCCTCAAACATGCCCTGCTCGCCGCGATGCTGATAATTACCTTGCTGAATACATGCCGAGAAATTGAGCTTGTCCCACTTAGTGTTATATTTCCTGCCGTAGTCGTCGCGGGCCTGGAACGAGTGGCCTCGATTGAAATTGAACTTCCACATGTTCTTGCCCATCGCGTAGCGCCAGACACCCCCGCGGGCACGGTAGCGAATGTGATCGTAAACTTTGCCATCATAGACCAGCGTGCCATACCATTTGAAGATAGATGCTTCCGGGCTTGTCCAACCAATCTGATCAAACCAGGTGCAAGCCTCAACGTCGGATTTCCTGCTGATGAGATGATAAACAGGCAGACTGCACATCACATCTGTGCCGTACTCTACTACTTCACCTAATGAGCCAGAGTCGCCCGGCCTGATAGCTCCCCTCCAAGCAGGCACGCCATCATAAACAAAATATACAAAATTCGGCTGAGGGTCATCTGAATAGGGTACTATCAAAAAACGTAATGTACTATCCATAACGCGGATACGATAGCGCACCAGCCGACGATGAACCTGCAAAGAGACCGGCAACTGCACGGTGTAAATATCATCACCGGCTTGCTCATCGCCGTCGAGCCCATCATCGTGCATCGCGATACTATTCCAATTCGATTGGTATGTCGTATCCTTGATATTTATATAATTACCAGGTTCCACCAACTGATAAAGCAATGTGACTTCGGCAACTCCGTTGGGATCGGTTACCTTAGCGGTGATGTTCACAACTTCGCCTGACTTGGGCTGCTTGGGAGAGTGCTCCACCTGACGAATATGCGGAGGAATATTG
>CAZRMQ010000359.1:0-2100 GCA_964601185.1 uncultured Pirellulales bacterium | reverse complement strand
GCACTTTAGGCACTCTAAACTTTTGCTCACTTATTTTGTTTCGTATTTCGTGCTTAGTATTTCGTATTTATACAAAATATAATGGCTAAACGAGATTATTACGAAGTACTCGGGGTAGATAAAAAAGCATCCGCCGAGGAGATAAAGCGCGCGTATCGCCGCATGGCGATGAAGTATCATCCCGACAAGAATCCCGGTAATAAAGAGGCTGAGGAAAAGTTCAAGGAATGCGCCGAGGCCTATGAAGTCTTAAGCGACGCTGACAAACGCAGCAAATACGACCAGTTCGGACACGATGGCCTGCGCGGAATAGGAATGCGTGACTACTCGCACATGAAGTGGCAGGACATCGGCAGCATCTTTGAGGACATCTTTGGTTCTGACGATTTCTTCGCCGACATCTTCGGAGCCCGAATGTCGAGGGCATCTCGGCGAACCGGGCCTGCCAGAGGCTATGACCTGGAAACCGGCGTCGAGCTGACACTCAATGATATTGCCAAGGGCACTGAAAAGACAATTGAATTTACCCGGAAGGACAACTGTTCAGAATGCAAAGGAGCAGGCTCGGCCCCGGGAAGCAAGCCGGCTCAATGCTCCACTTGCAGAGGCAGCGGCCAGGTCGCCAGAAGAGGCGGATTTTTTCAGATAGTCTCGACCTGTCCGCAATGCAAAGGCAGCGGACATATCATTACCAATCCGTGCAAAAATTGTAAAGGCAGCGGCAAAGTACCTCGGAAAAGGACAGTTAATATCAAGATCCCAGCCGGCGTCCATGAGGGACAGGGTGTAAGAGTGGCCGGTGAAGGTGAGCCAGGCCGAAGCGGCGGACCAAACGGCGACCTTTACTGCTATGTAAGAATAAAGCCGCACGAATTCCTGCATCGTGACGGTAACAACCTTATTGCCGTTGTTCCTATAAGCTTTACGCAGGCTGCATTAGGAGTGACTATTGATGTGCCGAGCCTGGACGGAACACGACAATTAAAAATCCCGCCGGGTACGCAATACGGAAGCATCTTCAGAATCAGAGGCCAGGGTCTGCCGGATGTGCGCACACACAGAACCGGCGACGAGCTTGTACAAATTATTATTGAAACACCAACCAAACTGGACGCACAGCAGGAAGAGCTGCTAAGAGAATTTGCCAAGACTGAAAACACAGCCGTTTCTCCTAAATCGAAAAACTTCTTCGAAAAACTGAAAAAACATTTTGGTAGCAGCTTATGAAAGAAAAAAGAAAAGAAGAATCAAAAGAACAAAAAGAGCCGGAGACGCAAGCCGAGTCCACCTACGGCGGAGTTGACTTCAATCAACTGTTGGATAAGCTGCTCCAGCAGAAAGATGAGCAATTCGAGGAGACGTTCATAACCGAGGATGATAATGACCTGATAAGCTCTCTGCCGAAGGAGCAAGCCGAGCCGGTACGAGAAGGACTTCTAAGAAAAGGTGTGCTTTTTCGAAAGCTGCATGAGAAGCTGCTGCGTGTAAGTGCCGATTATGCAAATTTCCAAAAGCGTGTCCCCAAACAGATCGGTGACACTATTGCCTACGAAAAGGAAAAGATAATAAAATCTCTGCTACCGATTCTGGATAATTTCGAGCACATCTTCCAAAATGCTCAATCGGCTGAAAATATCGACTCTCTTATTAAAGGAATCAAGATAATCTACGACCAAATGCTCGATATCCTGAAATCGCACGGCATCGAGCAGACACAAGCGCTTGGCGAGAAATTCGATCCAGCCTTGCATGAGGCCATGCTTCGAAAAACCGAGCCGCAGCAACAGGATAATCTCGTGTTGGAAGAATTTCAGAGAGGATACAAACTCAACGGACGTGTCATTCGGCCGAGCAAAGTAGTCGTCAATAAGTGGCTTGGCCACAAGCTGCCGACAGAAGAGAGCGAACAATCTGAACAAAAATTAGTAGAAGAAGATGAGACAACCGATACTCAGTAATACCGTATTGCGTATTGAGTGATGCGTATTGCGTACTACAAAATACGATATACGCACGATGCAATACGAGATACGAGGAACGAAAAGATGCCAACTTATGAATATAAATGTGAGAGCTGTGGTTGCAAGTTTGAGCGGTTTC
>CAZRMQ010000358.1:0-2112 GCA_964601185.1 uncultured Pirellulales bacterium | reverse complement strand
GGATTGGCTTGTGATATTTCCCAGTTCTGGCAATTTTTGCAATGAAGATTGCACCCGACGGTGGCCACTGAAAAAATTCTGGTGCCGGGCAGGAAATGAAAAAGAGGTTTTTTTTCGACCGGGTCGTAAGGATAAAGCGAACAAGGATACCCATAGACGACCGTGCGCAAGACGCCGTCGATATTGATTCTAACCCGGCACTCGCCGCTTTGGCCGGGTTGAATAATACACATCTTCGGACATAGCTCGCACTGAACTTTCATCTGTTTTTAACCACTCTTGGAAAGGAGCATAACTATTCGGTACAATTATAACAAATATCCGGCCCAGGCGAAGCTGTAACTCCCAATTTATCGGGACTTAAAAAATCCACCTTCCGTTTGACCTTTCCCGATTCATCGGGATCGACTGGCAGGCTCGACACGCACCCGAACTTGTCTGACGACGGTCAAGAATCGTGATTTTAATTAAGATAACATTGACCTTTGCCAACTTATTTGTTAACCTATGATAAATACACAAAAGAAATTTGCGATTTACGATTGCCGACTGCCAATTGGAAATCGGAAATGCTGAGCCAAGATTAAGATGTAATTATAGGAGGTAAAAACAAATGAAAACGCAAAAACTACTCTGCCTATTCTACGCGTTAATGCTAATAGTTCTGGGATGCGAGACGAAACCATCCACCTCAATCCACCAAACAATGGCTGCCGGTGGGGAACCGTCATCTACATCGATTCAGGAAGCCGCAGCATCCGGCGACGTCAGCCAGATCCAAATCCATATTTTAAGGGGCACTGATGTGAACACCCAGGATAAGGATGGACAAACCGCCCTGCACCTTGCGGCCAGGTACGGCCATCAGGCGGTAGCCGAGCTGCTAATTGCAAACGGCGCTGATGTGAATCTGGAAAACAAAAACGGTGAGGCTCCTCTGTACCTGGCTGTGCGATGGGGCCATCAGGGATTGGTTGAAATGCTCCTGTCAAAAGGTGCTCAAATCTCTAATATCCATCTGGCGGCTTACACAGGAGACATGGCCAAGATAATACTGTTTATCAATGAAGGCGCTAACATCAATGCACAGGACGAGCACGGCGAGACGCCTTTGCACTTTGCAGCCCTTGCCGGCCAAAAGAATATGGTCACACTTCTTATTGCTAATGGTGCCAACGTAAACGCAAAAAGCCGGTCCGGATGGATGCCTCTGCACTCTGCATCCGGCATAGGCCAGAGAGAAATCGTTGATATTCTTATCTCAGAAGGTGCCGACGTCAAAGCCAAAAGCAAATTGGGCATTACGCCTTTACACCTCGCAGCCTATCATGGCCTAACCGATGTTGGCAATCTTCTTATAGCCAGAGGTGCCGATGTTAACGTAACGGATAAGTATGGTTTTACGCCTCTGCACCTCGCGGCATACGAAGGCCACGGCGAAATAGTCAAACTGCTTATTGCCAGCGGCGCCGATGCGAACGCCAAAAACGGTAACGGTAAAACAGCCCTGTCACTGGCGCAACAGCAAGGACATAGAAGAATCGTCGAGGTCTTACGCATCCACGTCACTCAAGACTAATTATGGGCCTAAGGTGAACAGCAAAAGAAAAACTGCGGCCAGGAAAACAGATCTGTCTGACAAAGAGCTGTCTGATACTGCAAAAAAGAAAGCGGGCGTCTTAGGCACGCGGATAATTTCCCCCACAGAGGTAGAAACTGCCCCCTGGGTGCGATTGAAGTGCCGGTTTGGATGCAGCGGTTTCGGCCAATGTTTAGTTTGCCCTCCCTTTACACCGACCCCGGACGAAATGCGCGAGGTTCTTGATTCCTACCACAGAGCGATATTGATACACTTTGACCGTAAGGCAAACATCAAAGCAATGATTGCCGAATTAGAGCGGGACATCTTTCTGCGTGGTGCCTGGAAGGCTTTTGGCCTTGGTGCCGGCTCCTGCCCTTTCTGCAGAGAGTGCGATGTAGAAGAACAGCAATGTCGGCATCCCGAACGTGCCCGCCCATCGATGGAAGCCTGCGGAATCGATGTTTTCACCACCGTGAAAAAGTTAGGCCTGCCCATAGAAGTCGTGCGAACAACCCGTCAATGCCCCAATT
>CAZRMQ010000357.1:0-2119 GCA_964601185.1 uncultured Pirellulales bacterium | reverse complement strand
AATCTGGAATTTTACCGGGTCAGCAGCGAGAACAATCAACTCGGAAGACTCGTTAATACAATAAATTTTATCATCTGCCGCAGTTAAAGAAGCCCGCCAGGGTCCGCTGCCGCCGATGTCGCCATGCCATCTCTTGTGACCTGTTTTGGCATCGAGGCAAGTAACTGTTTTGCTTCTCCGTCCGTCTAATACATAAAGACTGCCTTTATAATACAGAGGCGTACTGACATCCGGCGTTGGGCCACTAAAGGTCCAGGTGACATAGTTTTTCGACAGCCTCCCACTGCCATCATCAATCTTAATGACAAAAAGGTCGTTTCTTCCCCTGGGCTGAACACCATAAATAAGTCCCTCAGCCGTAACAGGTGAAGGGACAACCCGCCAGTTCCTGATTTTCCGTTCACTATATTCATAACGCCACAACTCTTTGCCCGTGTCTGCGTCATTAGATATAACGTAGTCCGCCCCTATCGTTATGATTTCGGCCTGTCCCGCGTTTTGAAAGGCTATCGGCGAACTATAGGCGTCAAGGGCCTCCGCTATGGCATCGGTCTTTCGCGGCTGCTTCCAGATATTTTTGCCGGTCTTCGGGTCCATCGCCAGCAGGAACGGCTCCGCAGATTCACTGCCTTGTCCGTTCTGGTCTGCCCGCTGAAACATGGAAGCTCCATGCTGGACGAGAATATAGAGCTTGCCATCGTAAATCAATGGGCTTGAGCTATAACCCCAATTAGTGGAGATGCCGCCGTAATCGGCTTCTATATTACGCGTCCAGATGATGTCCCCGTCGTAGCTTAAGCCGGTTAGCTCTCCCGTGCCGTACATAAAATAAACATTGTCACCGTCGGTGACCGGCGATGGCGTAGCCATATTATTGCGTCGCACAGTACGTGTCGCAGTTCCAAGTTTTTTTCGCCACAGCTCTTTGCCGGTTTTGGCATCGAAACAAAGGCCCAGAAGGTCGGTGCTTTCTTTGTCGGTAGAGCTTACGAAGACCCTGCCCTTACATACGACAGGCGTGGCGGCACTGTGCCCCGGAAGGCCGCTTACCCACTTGACGTTTTTGTCCAGGCTCAACTTGCCGGGCAGATTCTTCTCGTTGGCCGAGCCATTAAGAAACGGCCCCCGCCAATGAGGCCAGTCCCCCGCCCAAACCTCAACGCCTAATAGTGACATCATAACTACAGTGAATAACAATGTTTTTCTTGCCATAATCCAGACACCCTCGATTGAAAGGTTAAGCTTTGTCCTCCGATACGATTATATTACGATATCTGTTCTAAATTTTGACATTTATTATGCCGAAATATCTATCAGCAGATTAATGAAAACATCAGCCCTTAATTCAGTAAAACTGTCAATAATCTTATCTGCATCTTTTATATCCCGACGATTTCTTGTAGTTGTGATTGCAACGACAGCCATACCGGCAGCTTTGCCGGCCTGAATTCCCGGCACTGAGTCTTCGATCACCACACAACGTTGTGGCGGCAGTTTCAGCTTCTCGGCGGCCTTTAGAAACGTGTCCGGAGCAGGCTTGCTGTTGCGTACATCTTCGCCGGTCACACAAGCATTGAAATAATCAAATATATTGCAACACTTCAGCACAACATCCAAATTGGCCCGCGGCGCGGAAGAGCCGATTGCCAAAAGAAAACCATTACTTTTAAGGTCCTCAAGCAGTTCCCTCGCTCCTTCCATTAATTCCAGTTTATCGGCGATAAGCTCGCGGTAGCGTCGTTCTTTCCATTCGGACATACGCTCGATCTCTTCCGCAGGCACCTGCCGACCGGCTAATATAGGAATTATCGCGTAATTCTGCATACCGAATGTGCTGTAGAAAAGCTCATCCGACATATCAAAGCCTTCCTTCGCCGCCAAATCATACCAGGACTGTTTGTGGAATGGGCCTGTGTCAACCAGGACGCCATCTAAGTCAAAGACAACACCGATTTGCTTGCCCTGCTCCGGCGCGCTCCGCCGTGACGAGTTAGCTGCTTTCATTTGCCAATTCATCCTTAGCTTAATTATGCTGCCTTATTTTCCACCACAATTCAAGTATGATACCAAATACAACCAACAAGACAAATTCCAGAAAAATTTCTGTTGCCGGACTTGC
>CAZRMQ010000356.1:0-2134 GCA_964601185.1 uncultured Pirellulales bacterium | reverse complement strand
CTTGTCCTACACAACAGTGCTGATTCTTTCCCTGTTTACGAATTCACAAATCCTCAGGGAACTTCCATGGTTAGAATGGTGGCAATTTATAGCCGAATCAAAATCCGTGACTTTCTTAGAGACTATGCAGGACAATCCAACGTGAAAAGGTATATCCCCATTTTGAAGTGAGCACTTTTTGAAAAATCTGTCTTTTTTCGCCAGTAGTTAAATTATAACTATACGGAGCCGTTTGTCTTTGGGTTAAAATTTACACACTCCTGCTTAAAGATTTCCGAGTTTCTTGTACCAGTCGTATGTTAGCCTTAAACCTTTATTCAGTACTACGTTGGGTTCCCAGCCAAGTGCTTTTGTTTTACTTGAATCCAAAAATCTTCTTAAATTTCCATCCGGTTTAGTTGCATCGTAAATTGTTTTTCCTTTAAAGCCTGTTATTTGTCTGACTAATTCAGCCAGTTCTTTTATCGATGTTTCAATACTTGTACCAACATTAATAATTTCACTGGAGTTATAATTTTTTATAAGAAAAAGACATGCATCGGCAAGATCATCTACGTATAGAAAATCCCTCTTAGGCTTGCCACTACCCCATATTGTGACGGCTTCCTGACCTTTTATCTTTGCCTCATGAAAATTTTTAATAAGAGATGAAACAACGTGTGCATTTTTATCAAAACGGTCATTTATGCCATAAACATTGGCAGCAATAACAGATATAAAATTTGTTCCATATTGGCGATTATAGGCCTGACACATCTTAATGCCAGCAAGTTTTGCTACTGCAAAGGCCTCATTCGTCAGTTCAATAGGACCTGTTAAAAGATACTCTTCTTTTATTGGTTGTTTACAGGTTTTAGGATAGATACAGGAACTGGCCAAAAAAAGAAGTTTTTTAACGCCATATTTACAGGATAAATCAATTACATTTGTTTGTATCATAAGATTTTGATAAATGAATTCAGCCGGATAAGTATTATTGGCATAAATGCCACCGACTTTTGCCGCAGCCAAAAATACAAATTCAGGTTTTTCTTTTGCAAAAAAACTTTCTACTTTTTTCTTATCTACCAGATCTAATTCTTTGTGCGTTCTGGTTATAATATTCTTGTATCCTTGCAATTTCAGTTTTCTCACAATCGCAGAACCAACAAGACCTTTATGGCCAGCTACATATATTGAAGAATTTTTTTTCATGGTTATTTTGTATGTTGTTCCAGGAACTTTTCTACTGCATCAACAAGATAGTCGATATGCTCATTACCTAAATCCTGATGCACTCCTATATGTAATCCATTATTACCAATATATTCGGCATTCGGAAAATCACCTAATTTATAGCCTAAGAAGGAAAAACCGGGACATTGCGTAGGCATCGAAGTAAATAAATCCCTTGTATCGATACCATTTTTATCCAGATAATCAACCAATTGGTCTCTGCTAAACGGAACTCCTTCCTTAACAATCACAGGAAAAGCGTGTGGACCAACCTTTTCATCCTTTTGTTCATGGATAGTATCAATATACTCACTAAACTTATTAAATCTTTTTATCATTGTAAGTAAGTTGTATCTTCTTTTATCAATAATCTTCTTGTACATTTTAAGGCTTCCAATACCAACAGCTGCCTCTATCTCATTCATTTTGCAGGAATAACCGATTCTTTCAAAAATAAATCTTATATCCCTGCCATGTTTAAATCTTTTTTTACAATAGCCGGAGCTTGTATTTACAACGCATATTTTGCATTTACAGGCGCGACCATGACACCTTAGCGACCTTAATGTTTCAGCAAAGTCTTTTCTGTTTGTAGTAACAATACCTCCTTCAATAGTAGTAATAATATGCGCAAGATATAAGCTGTAAGCTGCCATGTCACCTGTCGTGCCGATATTTCTTCCCTTATAAACGCCGCCATGCGCTTCAGCCGCATCCTCAATGACAAATAACTTATATTTTTTAGCGATCTTATTTATCTCGTCCATTTTGGCAGGCTTGCCCATGAGATGAACAGGCATTATTGCTCGGGTCTTTTTGGTTATTGTTTTTTCTATTTGTTCTGGATCAATGTTTAGAGTTTGTCGCTCTATATCTACAAATACCGGCTTAAATCCTGCTTGTAGAACTGAATTTCCTG
>CAZRMQ010000355.1:0-2151 GCA_964601185.1 uncultured Pirellulales bacterium | reverse complement strand
TACAAGGAAGCTAAATATGACTAAAATAAATGAAACACCACAAGAGCAGGAAAAATCCGCCGGCCAAACCGAAGCCGAGCAAACCGTAGTTACTCAAACCGCCATTAGCGGGCCGAGGAAAGAGGCAAATAGAGATGCCCGTATGTGGGCAATGTTCTGCCATTTGTCGGGACTGGCGTTGTTCATTCCAGTTCTGCCTGTAATCGGCAATGTTATCGCGCCTTTGATAATCTGGCAGATCAAAAAGGATGATTATCCGTTCGTGGATGAGCAGGGCAAAGAAGCAGTTAACTTTCAGCTCTCGATTCTGATATATGGAATTGTTGCCGGTCTTTTTTGTTTTGCGTGTATCGGTTTTGTCCTTGTTCCGGCAGTCATTGTCTTTGATGTGATCTTTCTTCTGATTGCAGCGGTCAAGGCCAATGATGGCTATCACTATCATTATCCGTTGACCATCCGATTCATTAAATAAAGTGTAAAAATAAGCCGAGGGTAAGAGCTTTCTTTGATAAATAGTATGTGTTTGGCCAGAAGAAAAACCATCCCCATCCCTAAGGGATGAGGCTGCCACTCTGTAAAATTATTTCAGAAAGCGTGGCAGCCCCAAGCAAAAGGCCCCGTGAAGCGGGGTCTGTGCTTGGGGATGGTGACCATATTTTCATAAACAACTAAACAAGTGCGGTAAATCATAAAAAATCGCATTCTCAAAGAAAAAAGGCTATGGATGTATTTCACATTGAAGGACCGGTGCGGCTTTGCGGTACTGTCAGCATAAACGGCTCAAAAAACGCTTCTCTGCCGATTATGGCCGCTGCGATTTTAGCTGGTGGTGAATCAACTCTCTCCGCAGTGCCTGACCTTTCTGATATTTCAATCTTCAGCCAACTGCTTGAGCAATTGGGCTGCCGAGTAACAAGAAGTGACAACGGGCAGCTTTGCATAGATTCGACGGTAATTGACAATCCGGTCGGTGATTACGAAATCGTCCGCAGGATGCGGGCCAGCATCTGTATACTCGGCCCACTACTTGCCCGCGAAGGCCATGCAGAGGTCTCAATGCCCGGCGGCTGTGCAATCGGTGACAGACCCGTCAATCTTCACATAAGGGGCCTGCGGGAGCTTGGAGCTCAAATTCAACTTAAGAACGGATACATCGTCGCCGAGGCACCAAACGGCCTGATAGGCAAAGACATTTTTCTCGGCGGTCCGTTCGGCTCAACCGTTCTGGGTACCGCAAATGTGATGATGGCGGCAACGCTGGCCAAAGGTCGAACAGTAATCGAATCGGCGGCCTGCGAGCCGGAAATAACAGACCTGGCAAACTGCCTTAACAAAATGGGCGCAAAAATAAGCGGCATCGGCTCACCCCGGCTGATTATTGAAGGCGTCAAGCAGTTACAGCCCGTTCAACATGAGGTAATTCCAGACCGAATCGAGGCGGGGACATTTATGGTCGCCGCCGCTATTACAAAGGGCGAGCTCAAAATTACGAACTGCCGGCTCGACGATATGATGGCTGTCATCGATAGGCTAAGACATATCGGCATAACGGTTGAACCGGCCAAAGACGGCTGTGTCGTTACTCACAGTGACGGCATTAAACCTGCCGATATTACAACTCAGCCGTTTCCTGGTTTTCCGACCGACCTGCAGGCCCAGTTTATGGCCCTGTTGTCACTTGCCGAAGGCAACAGCATAATAATCGAAAAGATTTTCCCAGACAGATTCATGCACGTTGCTGAGCTGAATCGCATGGCAGCCGACCTGCGCAAGGAAGGCTCGGCTGTTATCGTAGCAGGCGCAAAAAAACTAATTGCTGCTCCGGTGATGGCCTCGGACCTGCGAGCATCAGCAGCGCTGGTGCTGGCAGGCTTGGCCGCTGAAGGGACAACAACCGTCAGCAGAGTTTATCACATCGACCGCGGCTACGAAAAAATTGAAATGAGACTAAATCCGCTCGGCGCAAAAATCAAACGTGAGCAAACACAGGGAGTTTAAAAACCTTCTGATTGGAAAGGGTATAGTATGAAAAAGACATCTAAGGTTATATATATAGTCGTCTTGGCGGTTGTGATTGTGGCCGTTATAGTCATGGCGGCGGCAGCTTTATTTGCCGACCGTGCCTTAAAAATTGCCGTCGAGTCAGCCGGA
>CAZRMQ010000354.1:0-2162 GCA_964601185.1 uncultured Pirellulales bacterium | reverse complement strand
AGGAAGAAACAGAAAGTTCTGTATTTTAACATACTTCTGAACATCTACGCCCTTTCAATAAATTTTAGCTTAAGATTTTAACGGTTTATTATCTTTATTGCAAGGTAAAAGAATTTTTGCTACAATGCGTTCAATCATGGGTATGCGTGATAAGTTTCACGCAAAACAAGACGCGACTCGTCTTGGCGAAGCGCCAAGCCGTAGCCAGATAAGATATACGCAATAAAAGATAACGGAGAATGGAATGAAGTCTGAGCATCGTCACGAGCTGAAAACGAATGAATTAGCCGAGTGGTTGACACACCTGCCGCAATGGGCCAAGGACAATCGTATAACAATCATCGGTGTATTATTAGTTGTTGTCGTGGCTGGGGCTGTGTACATCTGGAAAATCCATAACAAAAACGTCACCGCGCAAAATCAAATCGAGCTTACAAATTATATGGCCCGATTGATGGGTGGCAAACCGCAGGTTATAAGCGCTCAATCACAGGGCAAAGACCTTTCATATATACTTCTACAGCCTGCAAACAGCCTCAAGAGCTTTGCTCAGACTGTAAAGGATAACAGAATGGCTGCTTTTGCTTTTATTAAACGGGCGGAAGCCTTGCGAACAGAGCTGCATTACCGTCTTGGACCTGTAAATCAGCAGGATTTCACAACGCAGATAAACCTGGCGAAAGACAGCTACAATGAAGCAATTAAAAAGGCTGCTTCTCTTCCTTCGTTATTGGCAGAGGCAAAATTCGGCCTGGGACTATGCGAGGAAGAGCTGGGTAACTTTGAAGCTGCGCAGCAGATATATCAGGATGTTGCGGCAAATCAGGATTTTGAAGGTACTGTTGCCAAGGTCTCTGCTAAATGGCGTCTTGAAACAATGGCTGATTATAAAACAAGGGTTGTTTTTCAGCCGTCTGCCAAACCGAAGTTTCCAGACGCTGCTCAGCCGCAGATAGAAGTAAAACCCGTTGACATCAATAGTTTGCCAATCGGTTTAAGGAAGAAGCTTCTGGATCAAAATAGAACTCGTGACGTTCCCGTCACTAACCTCGAACCAAACCTGCAGTGAAACCGCAAGCTAAATCCGCAAAAGGCGGATGAATATTTAGCACCGTGTTTTACACGGGATTCATCTGCACAACAAAATGTGCGAGTCGCCGGAGATCAGAAGACAGAAAACAGATGTCAGAAGTAAAAAATCCAAGATCGGACTCGTCCGACAAGTCGGAAAACGGATGTCAGATGTCAAAACAACTGTCTTCTGTTCCGACGCTTCATGTTGGGCACTCAATCAAGGAACGCAGACTCGACAAATATCTTCATGGCCGATTTCAAAACCTCAGCAGACGCTTCATCCAGGATGCAATAAAAACCGGTAATGTCATGGTCAACGATAAAAAAGTCAAAGCCAGTTTCAAATTAAGTCCCGGTGACAAGATTGACCTGACGTTTCCGGAGCCGCCGAGCAAAGATATTCTGCCTGAAGATATCCCTTTGGACATTGTTTATGAAGATTCCGATCTAATCGTCCTGAACAAGCAGGCCGACATGATTGTTCACCCCGCCCGCGGCAACACCCACGGCACACTTGTAAATGCGCTTGCGCATTATTCAAATGAGCTTTCAACGGGCCTGGGTGAATTTCGTCCCGGTATAGTTCATCGGCTCGATAGAAACACCACCGGCATTATGGTCGCTACTAAAAACGACATCGTCCAGTGGAAAATTGCCAAACAATTCGAACACCGCCAGGTTGAAAAAACCTATTTAGCTATCGTGCATGGCACGCCTGAGCTGGCCGCAGACCGTATAAATGCACCATTAGGCATCCATCCGAAAATGAGAGAGAAGTATGCAATCAAGCCGATTACCGGCAAAGAGGCAATCACTTTCTATGAAGTTGTAGAATCTTTTCGCGGGTTTTCATTGCTCAAGCTCACACCAAAAACAGGCCGAACCCATCAGATAAGGGTGCATCTTTCGTATATAAAGCACCCTATAGTTGCGGATGATATGTATGGCGGAAAGCTCATCTATCGGTGGCAGTTAGCCGACGCCGAGCCTGCACCGGAGGACCCTATCATCAGCCGGTGTGCTTTGCACGCCCACACGCTGCAGTTTAAACATCCAACGACTGGCAAAACGATGAAGTTCGAAGCGCC
>CAZRMQ010000353.1:0-2169 GCA_964601185.1 uncultured Pirellulales bacterium | reverse complement strand
TCGAAGAAACTATCTCGCCGATTGCACTTGAGGCAATTGCAAAATGGATTTTGACGCATTTGTCTAAGGAGCTAAATTAGGTGAGTTTAGCTACTGATAGATTTAGTGATTGGCTCGAAAGTGAAAGAGGATAACTGATGAGCAGATGGCTTAAAATTATACTTATATTGTCGGTCATTTTGAATGTGTTATTCATTGTTGGGACCTTCTGGGCGAGAAGCTACATAACGTCCAGAGATTTTGAGCTTGCTGCGTTGTATGCCGAGGCAGAAGCCAGATTCGCAAGACTGGTCTTGACTGAGCTTGAGTATGATGAGCCGGCCAGAATAGAAGCGTTAAAACTGCGTCTCAAGCGGGACATTGAACAAGCGGAAAAAGTTGCCGGACTTTGGCGAGCAGCAGCCGAAAAATAGAAATGCTTTTGTCCGAGGAAATATGATACCTTTAGTCTATTTGATAGAGTTGTGAAAGGCAGTTTAAATGGATGCAATTAAAGATTTCTTGAAGCCTGAATTGATATGGTTCCTGATAGGACTGGCACTGCTCATTTTGGAGTTTGCACTGCCGGGCTTAATCGTCTTTTTCTTCGGGCTTGGCGCGTGGATAGTCGCGCTGGTTTGTCTTTTGACCGATATCTCATTAAATGTTCAATTGCTTGTTTTCATAATTTCTTCGGTTCTTTCGCTTGTATGCTTGCGCAAATGGCTCAAAGGTCTTTTTAAGGGCTTTATCGTCTCAAAGCAGAAAACATCAGAAAATATCGAAGAGTTCATCGGCAAACGAGCAGTGGTGAAGGAAAAAATTACTCCGCAGGCACCCGGCAAGGTAGAATTCCACGGCACCAACTGGGCTGCCGAAGCTGACGAAGAAATCGCTGCGGGAACGCCAGCAAAGATTATTGGAAAAGACAACATAACACTTAAAGTGAAACCTTTATAGAGGAAAGGAGCGAATCATGTTAGCTGCAAGCTCACCTGTTGCTACAATTATTCTTATCGGCGTGATAGTATTTATAGCAATCTATGTTAGTCTTGCTATAAAGATTGTCCCTCAAAAGACTGCATATATAGTCCAGCGGCTGGGAAAGTATTATACTACGCTCGAAGCAGGCTTTCACATAATCCTGCCGCCCTTCGACAAGGTTGCGTACAAACACACCCTAAAAGAACAGGCGGTTGATGTCCCACCTCAGCAGTGTATCACAAAGGATAATATAGCAGTAGAAGTCGACGGAATCTTGTATATGCAGGTCGTCGATCCCCAAAAGGCTTCCTATGGAATAGACAATTATAGATTTGCCGCCACGCAATTGGCTCAAACAACTATGAGAAGTGTAATGGGCAAGCTCGACTTGGATGAAACTTTTGAGGAAAGAGAGGCGATAAATAGCGCCATTGTTGACGCTGTGGATAAGGCTTCTGATCCGTGGGGAGTCAAGGTCACACGATACGAAGTGAAGAACATTTTGCCGCCTCAGAGCATTAAAGACGCGATGGAAAAGCAGATGCGGGCTGAGCGCGAAAAGCGGGCGACGATTGCTGAATCCGAAGGCGACAGGCAAGCCAAGATAAATAGAGCAGAAGGTGACAAGCAGGAGCTTATAGCGCGTTCGGAAGGCGAAAAACAAAAACGAATAAACGAAGCGGAAGGCCGTGCTATAGAAATTCAAAAAGTCGCTGAAGCAACAGCGGAGGGAATCAAACGAATCGCTGTCTCAATAAACGAAAAAGGCGGCACCCAGGCAGTGAACTTGCGGATTGCCGAGCAGTACCTCAACGAATTTGGAAAATTAGCCAAGACTAACAACACGATTATAATACCGTCGGATCTTTCGGACATAGCCGGTATGATTAAGGCTGCTTCCTCCGTGATTAAAGAGCAGGCAGTGCCGTCAGGCATGGCTGACGCCATTACTATGTAGGCAACGTATATCTACGTACTATGCGTGTAGCCTTAAAAACAAACGGGGCTTATACCGAATTAATCAGTATAAGCCCCGAAGTTTCCTAAAGAGATAATCCTGTTTTTCTTTACTTGATGCTGTAAACCTGAAGATTATCCCTTCATTACTTTACAGGCCTGCAAGAGCTGCCACCTCATCTGCTGATAAAGCCCGGTCGTAAATCCTGACCTCATCGATCATGCCGTCAAAGAGGCGATACGGCTTCC
>CAZRMQ010000352.1:0-2179 GCA_964601185.1 uncultured Pirellulales bacterium | reverse complement strand
AAAGGTCTTCTGCCTCCCTCGGCTTGCGAAAAACAAACAAATGCTCGTGCATTATAAGGTAGAACTTATCGTGTTGTGCTTTGGCCCGCCAGCGTTCGGTGAATTTGCAGTGGTGCTGAACCTTGATAATGTCCTCTTTCAGCACAAAGCCGACTTTTAGAAAACGCCGCATGACGTTAAAGGCCAATGGAACAAAGTGCTTTCCTTTGCGTGTATCGCCGATAAGTATCACACAATATTTATCCGGCTTAAGAACGCGGAATAATTCTTTTGCGATTTTTTCGATTTCATCGCAAAACTTCGGCAGGCTTGCAATGTTCGACAGGTCGCCTTCGATTTTGCCCTCTGAGTAGCGGATAATATTCAAATAAGGCGGATGGGTAAGAACCAAATCGAATGAATTATCTTTCAGAAATGATAAATCACGTGTATCCCCTACTTTTACTTTCTGCTTGCTTGGCGGATGGTGTTTGAAACGCAGTGCCGTTTTTGTAAGCTCTATTGCCTGTGGGTTTATATCCATCCCAAGGGCATTTCGTGACAAGAGTTTTGCTTCGATAAGGGTAGTGCCGGCTCCAACCATCGGGTCGAGAATGGAATTGCCCTTTTCGCAGTACATCTCGATTATATTTCGTGCTATCTGCGGAGCAAAATTGCCGCGATATTTGGAATTATGCGTCGCCCAATTCCCGCGTTCAGGAAAAGACCATACCGTTGTAAACTCAAGTGGAATTTCGGGAACTTTGAACGGTCCTTCGAACAGATTGGCAGACGCTCCTGATTTCACGAGTCCTGACTTTCGTTTTTGTCAGGATCGTTGATCAGGATATGTTATTGATCAACTACCTATAGGTAGCAATCTTTAAAAAGTGGAAAAATTTTTGAAGTGTATATAAATTAATTTAATCTTATTTTTTGCATCTTGTCTTGAATTGCTTTTAGCTCAAATGTTCTTGAGTGCAGTTGAGACAATTGTTGATAACTCCAAAAGCTTACAAGACTTCTGATGGACTTAAATGCGTTGAGTGATAGTGTCTCGCCATACTTCCTCCTTCGAGTTCCTTCCGCGACAATTACCATATCTGTTCTGAAATCCTGCAATTCTACAAACTTTATCAGAGAATTTTTCATATCTGTTGAGTGCTCCACTTCAAAAACAGAAAAAGGCATCTTTCTTGTGTTGAACCAAACAACATCAATCGTTTGAGCTTTACTTATGATATGGCTATAAGTGAAAGGATACATTTTGGTGCAGGAAGCCAAGTTGCCAAGCCTTTCTTTGCCGAGAAAGATTTTGTTTTTATCCTGTGATGGTACAAATGTCTCATAGCTTCTGAGATTGCCGAGTTGCACTAAAAGACCCTGATAATAAGAATGAGTAAAATCAATTTGTTTGGGAGTTTCTTTCGCTGAAGGAATCATCTCGGCGGGAAGTAAATGGCGATGACTTTTTAATGCCCACAATCCAGGCTTGATTTTGAAGAAAAATCTTTCATCCTGAACAATCCGCCTCATGCTGGCAAAAGGAGTTTTTGTTTTCCATTCTACACCTGGAACTCTAATCGCATGTTGATAAAGAAAACCCAGTGTAGCATAGCCCTGATTTTCTTCCATAACCTTAATAACAGCTTCATACTGTTTCATACGTTTATCCCCTTAAAGCATGGTATTGATAACCAAAGACTAATTTATCAAAGTAAACGCTAACTATCAACATCTAATAAGACACGGATATTAATGTTGAGTGCCTTAGCAATTCTCTCAAGATTTTTTAGGCCGATATTTTTCTCGCCCCGTTCAATCTGTCCTATATAAGCACGATGTAGGTCTGAAAGCTCAGCAAGTTTTTCCTGTGTTAGGCCGCGCTCCTCACGGATTCTACGTATGTTAAAACCAACCTTTTCGTTAATATCGCCCTGCATAATCAGAGAATTATTGATCAAGGAACAATCTGCGCCTACGAGATTATAAGTAGCAATTTTGATGTGCAATTATCCGGGCGTTCTGCTTTTTAATCGACAGACTAAAGATATCATTTTGGGAATTTGCGATGGTTCGGCTTCGCTCAGGATGACCAAAAAAGGAGCTTTTTTAGTCATTTTTATGTTGATTTTTGTATGAAAATGTGTTAAAATACTTGCATATTTGCATAGGCAAATATAAACCGCCCGGAGCTTGC
>CAZRMQ010000351.1:0-2192 GCA_964601185.1 uncultured Pirellulales bacterium | reverse complement strand
TAAATCGTTAACCCAGAAGGATTCACTTGTTGCACTTGTGAGTTGAATCCGCCCATTGTTAAAAGTGCGAAAGTTCACAGATAGATTGATGAGTAAATACCAAACAAAAAATTTGTTTGCCGAAGAAGTTAAGGAAATACCCTGTCATCATATCATTCGCGTTGCGTTTGAATCGGCTGCGGATACGGAATTCGATTACCTCCTGCCGGATGAGCTTTGGCCGATTGAAACTGGCCAGCGAGTTGAAGTTCCATTCGGCAAAAAAAACAAACTCGAAGTCGGATTTTGTGTCGCAGTTGTCGAGAAGGCACAAAGGCATACAGGCACAAAGTGTTTAGCCCCCGGTTTTATACCGGGGGTTCAACCACAAAGAAAAGAGAGGAGATTCAAACTTAAAGCGGTTGAAAAGGTAATTGACAAAGAGCCATTGATAAACGCCGAGCTTCTTGAGCTGGCTCATTGGATAAGCAGCTATTACGTTTGTCCCTTGGGACAGGTTTTAGCGGCTACAGTGCCGGCGGCGGTGAAAAAAGCTGTCGGTGTAAGAAAAAAAAGATATATTTACCTTGCAATTACCGCTGCGAATCTTGCCGAGGCAGCCGGGCAGTTAAAAGGAAAAAGACAGAAGCAAATTATCGAGTACTTGCAGGAAAAGGGTGTTTTTAATGCAGAAGCAGCTTTGGAACTGCAGGGCGTCCTTGCAAAAATCGGCTGTGGACAAGAATCCATAAAAAAGTTGGCCCAGAAACAGATTATCAAAATAGTCGAGAAGACCGTCTTAAAATCTTTGCCTGCAATCCCCAGAGGGATGGTAATAAAAACGGAGAAGGTGGTCCTCAATGATGACCAGCAAAAGGCATTGGCCCATTTCAAAGCCGGGATAGAATCAGGTAAATTCGGCGTTACACTTCTGCACGGCGTCACCGATAGCGGCAAGACCGAGCTTTATATAAGAGCTATCGAGGAAGTTTTGCGAAAAGGTAAAAGTGCTGTTGTTTTGCTCCCCGAGATTGCTCTTACTGCTCAGACTGTTCAGCGGTTCAGTGCAAGGTTTCAAAGAATTGCGGTGATGCACTCCGGCTTAACGGCTGCTCAGCGCAATGTCCAGTGGCAGAAAATAAAATCGGGCGATGCCGATGTGGTTATAGGTGCTCGCTCGGCTGTTTTTGCACCGCTTTCGAGGCTTGGGCTTATTGTTGTTGATGAGGAGCATGAGCCGAGCTACAAGCAGGACACAGCCCCGCGATATAATGGCAGAGACGTAGCGATAAAACGAGCGCAATTGGCAAGTGCGCTTTGTATTTTAGGAAGTGCTACGCCGTCGTTGGAGACGCTGTCTAATTGCCACAGCAAAAAATATTTTAGCCTGGTGCGTCTGCCGAAAAGGGTGATGAATCTGCCAATGCCCCAGATGAAGTTAGTTGATTTGCAGCAGGCGGGACCTGCACAAAAAGGTATCAATCTGATAAGTGAGCCGTTGGCGAAAGGCCTGAGAGAGACGCTCGCCAAAAGTGAGCAGGCGATTTTGCTTTTGAACAGGCGTGGTTACAGTAATTTTATTTTTTGCCCGTCTTGTAAGCATACGCTGCACTGCCGTAACTGCGACGTGACGCTGACCTTCCACAGGTCGGAAGTTCCTGCCTGCCATCAAGTTCGGACGGTGACCGGAAAGCATATAGCTTCCGGTTATGCAGTGTGTCACTATTGTTTGGCTCAGACTCTGGTACCGGACAAATGTCCCCTGTGTGGTACACGGTTGGTGATGATAGGACTTGGCTCACAACGGCTCGAAGAAGAGTTGGCTGCGAAGTTTCCGCAAGCCCGTGTTTCAAGGATTGACAGCGATTCGATGGCAGGTAGGGATTATTATAGGGTCCTGAAGGACTTCAGCGAAGGGCGAATTGACATATTGGCCGGCACACAAATGCTTGCTAAAGGACTGCATTTTCCTAATGTGACTTTGGTAGGTATTATCAGTGCCGATACATCTCTTTTCCTGCCGGATTTCCGGGCGAACGAGCGGACTTTTCAATTGATTTCACAGGTGGCTGGTCGCGCAGGTCGTTCTGAGAAAAAAGGCACGGTATTTGTTCAGACGTTTTTGCCGAATCAGCCGGCTATAAAGTTTGCCATGGCCGGGGATTTTGACGGCTTTATCAAAGAGGAGTTAAAGCATCGCAAGGCCTGTAATT
>CAZRMQ010000350.1:0-2195 GCA_964601185.1 uncultured Pirellulales bacterium | reverse complement strand
TGGGCAAAATCGATATTATTCTGAATATACTTGCCCATAGGAATCGCCAGAAAGTCCTGAATACTCATCAGGTTAATTTCCATCACACCTTCCTTGCCGATAATCGCAAAAGTAGTTTCCGTCTCAAGTGAAGCGCCATATAAAATTATTCCGTGGGCCCAGTCAAAGCTCTGCTGAACAGGCACAGATGCCTTGGCATCGCGTCCGCCGTACATTATCCCTCCCAGGACAACGCCTTCCGGGTTGTCCAATTCGGGGTCACAATTAGCCAGTGCTTTCAGAGTGACCGTATATCTGGCATTCTTATGAGCAAGCGGAATCTCTTTCCCATCAGCATCTTTTTTGCCCTTGAACCACTTGCCTGAGAAATTAACTCCTTTATCCGGCGTGTCAATTCCCATACCCAGCCAGTACGGTTTTTTGTCCGCGACGAGGATATTGGAGAAGATCACTTCGCCGGGCTTGTTCAACACCCCCCAGATGGCAGGGTCATTTTTGGGATTAACATTTTGAATAATACCAAAAATCCCTGCTTCGGCATTTACTGCTCGAAATTCTCCGTTGATTTTCCGAAAGTACGCAATATCGTCTCCCAGGATGGTCTCACCCGGCAGCATGGCGGTTGATGTCTTGCCGCAGCCGCTGGGAAAGGCGCCGGCCAGATAGGTCTTGCGTCCACCGGGGCCGTAAACACCTGATATGAACATGTGCTCGGCGAGCCAGCCCTCCCGGTCCGCCTTGCGAATCGTAAGTCTCAAAGCAAGCTTCTTAAGCCCTATGGTATTGCCGCCATACTGCGTATTGACGCTATACATTGTGTCCTTCGTGTAATCCATATAGACACGCTTATTTTCCACGTCAACGCTGACCATATCTTCATTCATTTTCCCGGCTGAATGCAGAAAGCAAAAAACATTGTCCTGTTTTCCAATCTTGCAAAACTGTTTATAAGCACTTCGGTAAAGCAAATCTTCACTGTGCGCCACATACAGGGAATCTGTTGCCTGTACGCATGGAATACTGAAGACCGAGCCGGTCGGCCCTAACGACAGAAACCGAAGAATCATGGTTCTGCCCTTCATGGAATCTTTAAGTAAACCGCGCACCTCAGCAAGGCCCTCTTCCCTTTCAATCTGATTCAACGCTTTGCTCAGCGTTTGCGTTTTGGGTACCAGGTACTTGGTGACTTCCCTGTCGCGGCCCTGGTCGTGGTAGCCATCGAAGTGACAGGTATGCCCGGGCGTTTCAAGCTGTTTCTCTTCCCTACTCTTGATCGCCATATCACGAACGTACTTCACATCTTCTTCGGAATCAGTACAGACAAAAACCGTCTCCGGATTTGCAAGCTCTATCGAATCAGCGACAAACTCATGTATCTTCAAATTATCCACAGCCATGAGTTTGTCGTAGTTTTTTGCTGTTAGTTTTGTCTTCAACAATTCAGTCGTGTTCTTCATGGACAATCGCTATCTCCTTACTATTAAAAGCTTTGTTAAATACCCAATATACCAAAAAAATCAGATTGTAACGATAAACCTTGTCGACGTCAAGAACTGTTGGAGACTTTTTTCTACGCTGAATTTTAGCCAGTTTCATTATCCGGCTTGTGTTTCAGAGAGGGAAAAGTCGCCTGCGAGCAATTTTCCGACCGGTTTGAGCGTATCAAACTGCATCAAAACAATTTTGATTACCGCTGTAATAGGGGTGGCTAAGAACATGCCGATTATTCCCCATAACAACCCCCAGAAGGATAATGCCAGCAGGACTCGTTTTATTCTTGTATTTTAGGGTAAAAAAGGGAATAATATCGTTATGCACCGGCGGGATTTTGCGTGCCGACCCGCGTTGTAGCAAGGGGAAAATCAGAGTTCAGGGGTAAATCATCATGGAGAAATCAGAGATTGAAAAACATGGTGAATCAAGCGGTCAGCAAAAAGAGATTCCACTATGTATTAAATGTCTCCGTCCTGTTGACCCGCTTAATTACTATTGTCCGCATTGTGGAGAGGCAACCGGCCAGTTGACCCCTTACATTCCTTTTGTAAACATTCCCTGGCAGACGGGCATTTGGGGGCGGATGTGGCGGCAGCTATGGTCCCGTGACATCTCTCTTGCAGGCCGCCTCTTTCGTTTGTTTATGATTATGTTTTTTGTCCCTGTCATGTTAATTGGATTGATACCGAAGCTCTGGCGGA
>CAZRMQ010000349.1:0-2216 GCA_964601185.1 uncultured Pirellulales bacterium | reverse complement strand
TGAAGGTTGTTCATATAATAACCAGGTTGATTCTCGGTGGTGCGCAGGAAAATACGCTCATAACCTGTAAGTTATTGGCAGAACACGGACACGATGTCACGCTCATTACAGGCCCGGCTATAGGCCCGGAAGGCGAACTCTTCAATCAAACAAAAAATCAGAAATATAAAGTAATTGTAATCGACCAGCTTCGGCGTGCTATTGAGCCGATAAAGGACTTTATAAGTTATAAAAAAATCAAACGGCATCTTCGGACTATTCAGCCTGACATCGTCCACACACACTCGGCAAAGGCTGGGATATTAGGAAGATACGCAGCATATAGTCTTTGTCATTGCGAGGCCTGCAGAGCAGACCGTGGCAATCTTGTCCATGAGCATGAGATTGCTTCGTCGTCCGTCACCCACCACGGCGGGTGCCGGCCTCCTCGCAATGACAGTACAAAGCGTCATAGACCGAAAATAGTGCATACAATTCATGGGCTTGCTTTTCATCCATATCAATGCAATTGGCTCAATAAGTTTTACATCGCTGTCGAGAAATCCGCCGCTAAGCGCACGGATTTTTTCATAAGTGTAGCCGATGCGATGACCGAGCAGGCACTTGCCGCCGGTATCGGCAGGCCGGAGCAGTTTGTCACTGCCTATTCAGCTATCGAGGAGGATAGTTTTCTGCAGCCAATCCCACAAGAGCAAATAAAAGAGTTTCGCCGGAAATACGAAATCCCGGAAGAATCTATTGTGCTTATTACTATCGCGCGACTTTTTATGCTCAAGGGACATGATTATATTATTGAATCCGCCAAACAGCTCTCAAAGCAATTTGGGAACGTTGTCTGGCTATTCGTGGGTGACGGCAATTTAGCTGACGATTATAAACAGCAGGTTCGGCAGCTTGGATTATCTGATAGAATCAAATTTACCGGCCTATTGTCGCCGAGCCGGATTCCGCTTGCCATACAATCCTCGGATATCCTTGTGCACTGCTCACTGAGAGAGGGACTCGCACGTACACTGCCGCAGGCGATGCTCTGCGGAAAGCCTGCTATATCTTTTGATGTAGATGGTGCAAGAGAAGTGGTGAATGAAAACACCGGTCGGTTGATTGAACCAAAAAATGTCGAGCAGTTAACCAAAGCCTGTGCCGAATTAATAGAAGATAAGGATTTACGAGAAAGGCTGGGCAGAACGGGTCGGGAATTTGTGAAAGAAAAGTTTGCACCAGAAACGATGGTTGATACTATCGAAGCAGTCTATAGGAAATTAATTCAAACATAAACAACGGGAAAGTAATTAATAAAATGAGTACCAATCTAAAACCCTGGTGGCAGAACTGTTATGCACCTGATGATAGAAACTTTCTGGAAGATAAGGAGCTGCTGGCCATTGATAAAATGGAAGATTCTATCGCACCGTTGGATGATCAGACTGTAACTATAAGACAGCTTATCACACGTTTCGAGGCGTGTTACCATGAGGCTGACAAAGAGGCGGAGCGTATTATCAAAGCCATAGGTACCGGGCGCTGTCCGAAGGAATCTAAAGCGCGACCGCCAAAACGCAAAAAGGAATTACAAAATGCCCGCCGCATACTTTCACGCTGGTGCAAAAATCCGGTTATCAAAGGCATGAATATAGATGTCGCTGGCATCTCAGCAGAGCAGCTTTTCAGCTTTATTGGAAAGCCAAATCCTCTTAAAATATGGCAGGTTCAGCGGGTAGTCGATAGGATTACAGAGGTCCTGGAGCCGAGCAAACGCTATCATAGGCTGGCCCTGGACCTCGGAAACTATGGTGAACCAGGGGCGAAACCAGCAGGAGAGTATTATAAAAATAACCTAACCTTTCTTGAGCAAACCAAAAAGACAATCATACATGATACGGTAGATGGCCGGAAATCAAAGGTGTCCCTGGCTATGGCTATAGATATGCTGATGCCATGTCACTGGGATTTTGTCGGAGGCCTTGTTATTATCCTCAAGGCTATCGGTGGAGACCTCCACCCAGCCAAGCCGTATGCGTGCTGTGCGCGAAACATTAAGCTAAGCCCCCTTTGCGACAGACTGAGAACTATTTCGAATACACTTGGGGCTTTTTGCAAGGGAAGCAAGACCGCCAAAACCATAGACCGTGACATCATCGCATCTTTAGGAGAGGCTACACCGGTCAAGCGTTGGCTCGCTGCATCCTTGGATAAGACCATAAGACTGCACTTGA
>CAZRMQ010000348.1:0-2223 GCA_964601185.1 uncultured Pirellulales bacterium | reverse complement strand
ACGCGTAGTCGAAGGAAGGGAAACTGCGATGGCGGTTCAATTTATTCTTGGCAGAAGCAGCACAGGCAAGACAAGCTATTGCGTAAGAGCAATCGTCAATGCGTTGCTGGAGCCGATGGCTCGACTTGGCTCGCCGAAGTCTGACAATAAGCCTTTGCTTTTTTTAGTTCCGGAGCAGGCAACATATCAGGCTGAACGGGCCATCTTGGCTGATGAAAGAATAGCCGGTTATAACAGGTTGAATGTGCTTTCATTTGACCGTTTGCAATTCTTGTTATTGGGCAAAAATACAGCAAGACCGGATCTTTCGCGTATCGGCCAACAGATGATAATCCACAGGATTTTACGCGACAATGCGAGTCGGCTGAAAATCTTTAACCTCTCAGCAAACTGGCCCGGACTTGGCCGACAGATGGCTCAAACCATTATTGAACTGCATCAGTACGCAAAGACGCCGGACGATATTGACCGGTTGCTAAGCGAATTAGCCAAAGATGAGCGTGATAATTTGACCGTTCTGAAATTCACCGATATTGGTCTGATACTTAAGGAATATTTGAAATTCATTGAGAGCAGATTCATTGACCCCGATATTCAACTGACTCGTGCCACCGTGGGTGTGGCGACGGCAGATTTTGTTAAAGGTGCAAGGTTATGGGTGGATGGTTTTGCAGGTTTTACGGTAGGAGAGCTTACGATACTTGCCGAGCTGCTCAAGGTTGCTTGCGAGGTCCAGATTGCACTTTGTTTGGACCCATCGGATATCGACCTGGAAAACCCGGATGCCGAGAAGATAGACCCGGCAGGTTTATTTAGTCCGACGCAGCGGACTTACGCTGAGCTAATTAAAACAATAAAGAAATATAAGCTACAATTGGCTAAACCGATAATACTCAAGCAAGCACTTAGATTTTCGGACAGCTCTGGGCTTCTTCACATCGAGCGCAATATATTTCAATCGCAAGCTCCTAAAATTCCATCCTCAGATCCGCCGCGGCGGATTCGTATTGTATCAGCACCAAACGCTCGGTCTGAGGTCAAATTTGTAGCCAGGCAGATACTCCAGTTGGTCAAGGAAAATAGTTTCAGATATCGTGACATAGCGGTAATAGCCTCGGATATCGACAGCTATGAGCACTATATAAGAGCGAATTTCGATGACTATAGTGTGCCTTTTTTTATTGATAAAAGAAAACAATTGAACCAGCATCCAGTGGTTAAGCTTATTTGTTCGACTATAGAGGTGGTAGCGGGCGGTTTTTCTACCAGCGATATTTTGGCATATCTGAAAACGGACCTGGTGCCGATAGATCGTTGTGAAGTTGACCTGCTTGAGAATTACTGTCTTGCGTTCGGCATACAGGGCAGTGACTGGCAGAGTGATAAAGAATGGTACTTTGCAGAAGAGAATGATGAAGCATTTGACGAGAAACACATAAATCGAATCAGGCAAGAGATGACAAAACCTTTGCTTGAACTTCGAGACAGCCTCTATCTACAAGACAATTCAGCACAAATTATAAGTGCGGAGCAATTCACGCGAAATGTTTTTGATTTTTTAGACAGGTTGCAGGTTCGTGAGACACTGGGTGGGTGGATTGAAGAAGCTACCGGGCGAAAAGATTATACTGCGGTGGATGAGCATCGGCAGTTTTATGACAAGCTATTAAACATATTTGATGAGCTTTGCGAAGTCTTTGCCGGCCATGAGATGTCTCTTACGGATTATCTCGCCATTCTCAATTCCGTCTTTTCGCAATTGACTTTGGCTTTTATCCCGCCGACCCTGGACCAGGTTCTTGTCGGCTCTATCGAGCGCAGCCGACATCCCGATTTGAAAGCGGTTTTTCTAATAGGTGCAACGCAAAGACAGTTTCCAGTTCCGGTGAGCTTCGACAGCATCCTGACCGAGGACGACCGAAACGCTGCTGAATCGGCTGAGTTCCCGTTGGCGGCAACAGCAAGCCAAAAGCTGGCCGAACGCCAGTATTTAGCTTACATTGCATTGACTCGGCCTTCACAGTTTCTGTGTATTACATATCCGGTGGTCGGTGAAAAAGGAAATGCTGTACCTCGTTCACAGTTTATCGCCGATGTTGAAGCATTGTTTGAAGACCTTAATGAAGAATTAACCGCTGACAAACAAATTGATGTAGCACAGGTTCAAAATGAAGCCGAGCTTTCGGAGTTGCTTTGCAGCCAACTTGGTAAGGATACACAAGG
>CAZRMQ010000347.1:0-2226 GCA_964601185.1 uncultured Pirellulales bacterium | reverse complement strand
GTTCAGACCAGAAAACAGGAAATTATTGAAAAGAGAATTGCTGAAATTGAACGGCTCAATGCGCGACACAAACTGAGTTTATCTGAAAAGGAGCTGTCCGGGATAATATACGAAAGATTATCCGATGAAAAATCCTTTGCACGTATTCGAAGCAAGGGAGATACGGCTTTATTCGGCGGAAAGACCACTGAACAGATGAAGCAAAAACTGAATATTCCCAAATCGAGGGCTTTGGCTGATTTTTTGCCGACAATTACAATCAAGGCAAAAGACTTCGCCAATGAAATAACCAATTTTAACATTAAAAGGGACGATCTGAGAACAGAAGCGGGTATTACCAGGGAACATGTAAAAAACAATCAGGAAGTTCGGAAACTTCTTATCAGGCGAAATATCAAACCCGAGGCACTGCCTCCGGTGGAAGATGCTAAAAAGCTGGAAAGAAAGCTTGCTTCTGAGCAGAAGAAATTGATAGCTAAAGCAGAACCGCTGGATATAGCAGAGGATAAATCGCAAAATAATTAATGAGACTTCAATTTGACGCTAAGCAATTACTACTAATTCATATTTCACACATCGCTGTTTGTTGAGAGCAAGTCATGTGTTTAAAGGAATAAGAATGGCAAATGAATTAATACCCACAACGAAAATAGCTATTTTCAGGAAGAAAGAAATAAGAAAAACCATTCACAACAACGAATGGTGGTTCTCGATAATGGAGAATGTAAAAAATTAGCAAGGAAAAACCATTATGATGTCCTTTAGAAAGACGGGAAAAGATTTACAACTGCCTTTAGCGGCGGTGTGGTTGATGAATTCTATATCCGAGTACAAAGGCAAAGAGCAGCTATATACCCGTCAATCGCCTCAGGTTTTAAAATCACTGGTTGAAATGGCGCTGATAGAAAGCGCTGAGTCTTCAAACCGCATTGAAGGCGTTACAGTAGAGAAAAGCAGGCTGAGACCTCTTATAATCGGCCACAGTAAACCGAAAGACAGGTCGGAAGACGAGGTGGCAGGTTATCGCAAGGCATTAGATTTGATTCACAAAAAACATGGCAGCATGGACATTACCCCGCAAACGATACGCCAGTTACATTTGTTAAGTCACGGCCAGACAGGCGACGCCGGCCAGTGGAAGAAAAAAGATAATGAAATTATGAGGACAAATCAAAACGGCACAATAGATATAATTTTCAAGCCGGTATCAGCCGCTGCAACACCGGAAGCGATAAAGCAATTGTGTCTTGCTTACAAGCATAGTACCGAACAACTGAGGTGCCCGGGACTTTATGCTACGGCCTGTCTGGTTCTTGATTTTCTCTGCATTCATCCTTTCAGAGATGGAAACGGCAGAGTTTCTCGGCTGCTTACGCTGCTGGCTTTATATCAGCACGAATATGAAGTAGGCAGATATATCAGTCTTGAGCGGATAACAGAACAATCAAAAGAGACCTATTATGAGGCATTACAGAAAAGCTCCAAACAATGGCACCAGGGGAAACACAATATCGAACCGTGGCTGTGTTATTTTTTAGGGACAGTAAATTCGGCATATAGGGAATTTGAACAACGGGCAGGTGGCATAAAATCTGCACGCGGTGCCAAAACAGAAAATATTATTCAGGCAATAAGTAAACAAGCTGGTGAATTTTCTATGTCCGACATAGAGCGATTATGTCCATCTGTAAGCAGATATATGATTCGGACAGTATTCAGGCAATTAAAAATAGAAAAGAAAATTGTCTGCTTGGGTAAGGGGCAGTCAGCCAGGTGGAAACGAATAGGGTAATAACTTTCTGAACAGGGCAATGAACAGGGTAATATCTAAACGACCATGAAAGAGATATATCGGCACAGGCTTAATAAAACAATTGAAGAGTTTATCGCCGCCCGCTGTTCCTGAAAATTTGCTTGAAAATTAAGCCATTTTGAAAAGGGTGTTCAACAATACTCACATCGGCTGACCAATGCAATTATTTTTGGATTTGGATTAAGAGCAGGTCACAACGATTCAATTTTTTGTAGATTTTTGATTCTTAAAATAGTCTATAAGTATATACGCATATACTTATATAGTGCTGACCCAATTTTCAAACGGAAAACAAAACACTCATCGTTAACGCAACCGTCATACGATAGACGAAACGAGAATCGCAACCGTCAGACGAATAACTTATCTGCTGCCAAGAATGCAAAAGAGAATTTAGGGGTCACATCTTTTTT
>CAZRMQ010000346.1:0-2235 GCA_964601185.1 uncultured Pirellulales bacterium | reverse complement strand
TTGAACATTAACCTTGCCACATCCGCCAACATCTCAGGATACCGCTGTATCTTCTTACCCATAGCCGCAAGCACAACCTCGTCTACAGCCTGCTCGCGTACCCTGCAAATCGTCGAATTGGCGAGCCACAACAGTGGATTATAGAAATATATGATCCGCAATACAGTCTGCGCCCAGTTCACCCACAAATCGCCACGTTTAATATGGGCAAGCTCGTGCAGAAGGACAGCCCGCAGGTGGCGAGAACCTAAGCTCGGCGCCAGATTATTAGGCACTAAAATCACAGGCCTAAATAATCCATACACCGCTGGGCTTGTCCCATCGCTTGAGATTCTCAGCCGAACTTTCCTATTATTTACACCCATACACTTGCAGCAATACACGAGAAGGTCGTTCATCAAAAGATTCGCTCTCTTTGCCTGCCTGATGTGCCTGCCGGCAAGAATCGCTCGCTTCAACAATACTACGCCCATAACTATCACGACGGCAAGCCAAACCAAAAATACAACGCCCTGCCATGTAATAACCGGCGACGCTGTTGATTGCGAAACATCCATTACCTCAATTCCAGCAACAGACAAATATCCCAAATTAACACGCGAAATCAGTAAGGGAGGTAAAATCAGTTGTACGAATATAAGTATTCCCAACCAATATCGATACACCGCACGTACTTTTTCCCGCAGCAGCCGCTCGGCCAGCAGCAAAATCCCTATTACTATGCTGGATTGAACTAACATTGGTATTGCAAATTCAATAAATATCTTACCGAGCGAATTGATTTGTCCAAATATCGTATTCATACAGCGCCTTTCACATATAAAGACGCCTCCGACTACTCTTTATTACAGAAAAATTATTTTTTATAGTGTGCCGCTCATCGCGGGGCCGCCGCCGAGAATGCTGAAATTTCCCACCGCTGCCTTGACTCTTCGACGTTGCTCAGAGCAGGCTTTGCTCGGGACAGGCTGTAATACTCTAATACGTCAATCTTCCGCTGAAATTCTTTTTGCTCTGCCTTGTTTTAACAGACTTCGATGCCTTTTATTCTCTAACCTCTTCTGCTTAGCTGCCAACGGCATCTTAGTCTTCCTTCGCACCGGCGGCTTTTTGAGGCCTTCTAACAGAAGCTGGCGTAATCGCTCAATTGCCGCCTTACGATTTGCCCTCTGGGTTCGATACTTTTGTGAAACAACTCTTAATATTCCGGCTTTATCCGCTCGCGTTGCGAGACGTTTGAGTATCCACTGTTTCTGTTCATCGTTAAAACTTTTGCAATTAGCCACATCGAACAAAAGTGTTACGCGGGTGTTGACCTTATTGACATTCTGTCCGCCCGGCCCACTACTGCGAGAGACCTTGAAAACAAGCTCATCTTCCGAAATAAATATTTCATCTGTAATTTCAATCATCGTTTTCTCTTTTCGCCTTGAGCTTAAACAAAAATTTTTGTATTATCAACATATTATCGATAACCATAGTGTTAAAGTTTAGCAGTCGCCGGTACGGCGACAGTATCAACATTCAAAAAGGAGAAAACAAAATGGTAACTGCAAAAGCAAAAACAACAATCGCAGCTTTAACTTTATTGGCTTTCACCGGCCTATTATTGCTTTCGATATCACTCTTGGCCCAGGATGCCGCCAGCCCAGATACTGCAGAGCTAAGAAAAGGCAGGAATTTTATTCCAACCAGGGTTTATAGCAAGCAGGAGGACCAGGAAATCCTCAAGCTATTTGAGGGTTTGCGTGTCGCTGATGTTACCGATGGCATGGATAAGGCAGGTCTATCTAATATCGGCCTGATGTCACCGGAAATCCACGCTGCATGGAAGGATACAGAGCATTTCACACATCGCTTTATTGGCATTGCGGTGACAGCACGATATGTCCCCACTAATAAGCCACCAGCGCCGCGTATGGAAACCAAAGACTTTGATCGCTGGGTCAGCCAGTGGTACAGTACGATCTCAAGTGAGCCTTTTACCCCACTTATTCGCAAAGGCATAGCTATAGTTCTTGATGATGCTCCCGATGCAGATGTCGGTTCGATTGGCTCCAACAATATTATGGGCTGGAAGCTGCGCGGCTGCGTCGGGGTTGTCACAAACGCGACGGCACGTGACACCGATGAGGTTGCAACTGAAAAGGTCCCGTTATATTTTAGAAAGGTCGGCAGAGGCATTCGACCTGGCCGAAACGAAATCGAATCCGTGAACCGCCCTATCGTATGCGG
>CAZRMQ010000345.1:0-2250 GCA_964601185.1 uncultured Pirellulales bacterium | reverse complement strand
TTGCCCTGCATTTTTTAATTTGTTTCGCAAAACAACAGTCCTCGCAGCATCTTGCGTCTTAACTATTATTTATATGAAGCGCCAGATAAAGCACACCACCCTGCACCAATTGTCATCCTATACAAAAGCTGACTTAATAACCGAGTAATTACAATTATTATTAGGCTCAACTGGTACGAGGTCAAACTAAAATAGTCAAACTACTAAAATCATTTAACCAGATTCTATTACTTGACAAAGACCACCACCTGGATAAACTAATACCCTGTTTTGACTAATCGACTAAAAATAATTACAGGTTTAGATGGAGAATAAAGTTGCTAAAAGCAAATGAAAATCCGCCCGCTATCTGGCCTGAAGGAGAATCAATCCGCTATTTTACCGGTCTATGGTGGGTTGCCCACACAAAAAGCAGAAATGAAAAAGTTCTGGCCCACGATTTGATTAGTAAAAACATCAGTTATTTTCTTCCAATGACCTGGAAAGTTCAGCGTCGAAGCCAAAGAACGATACGGTCGCTTTTGCCGTTGTTCAGCGGATATTTATTCTTTTGCGGCGAGGAAAACGAACGGCTCGAAACTTTGCGAACCAATCGCGTGGCAAATTTAATCGAGGTCAAGGACCAACAAAAATTACTAAGCGAGCTGCTGCAGATTGAGCAGGCACTAACCGCGGGAGCCCCTTTAACACCTTATAAATACATCAAAACAGGTCAGCGGTGCAAAGTTATAGCTGGACCTTTACTTGACCTGAACGGTGTCGTCGTCACAACGAAAAACGATACGCGTCTGGTCCTGCAAATAGATATGCTCGGCCAGGCAGCAAGCGTCGAAATCGATATCGATATGATAGAGCTTTTAGATGAACAGGAGGTAAAACCCCGTGATTTATCGCGGGGCTAAATATTCAGCCCCCCAATCCTTCGACCCCGCTCAGGCCTGTCCCGAGCAAGACCGAGGGAACGGGTTTATTGGGGGGTTTTGGGGTTACAACGGGAGCTTATTGAATGAAAATTTGTGTAGTTGGAATTGGCTACGTCGGGCTTGTAACCGCGGCAGGCTTGGCCGACACTGGTAATAACGTTATATGCGTCGATAATGACGAAAAGAAAATCGCCGACCTGAAAACCCGAGCAATTCCCATTTATGAGCCAGGCCTGGCTGAAATAATCAAACGCAATGAAAAACTCGGCAGACTGCACTTTACTACTGATTTGAAATTCGGCGTGGACAATTCACAGATTATTTTCCTCGCTGTCGGAACACCTTCAGCACCGGATGGCTCATGTGACATATCAGCAATTCTCTCGGTTGCCTCTGAAATCGCTGAGTGCCTAAGTGACTATCGCATTATAGCCACAAAAAGTACAGTACCGGTAGGTACTCACAAGAAGGTCGCAGAAGTTATCAAATCTAAAACTAAAATAGCTTTTGACTATGTCAGTAATCCGGAGTTCCTAAAAGAAGGCGCTGCTATTGAAGATTTCATGAGCCCTGACAGGATAATAATCGGTACAACCAACGAAGCTGTTCAAGGGAAAATGGCCCAGTTGTATAGTCCGTTTATGCGAAGGGGCAGCCGAATACTTTTCATGGACGCAGCCTCTGCTGAGATAACAAAATATGCGGCTAATGTGATGCTGACGACAAGAATATCGTTTATGAACGAGATTTCTGCGCTGTGCGAAAAAGTCGGTGCGGATATCGAATTAGTCAGACAGGGTATTGGCAGTGATTCGCGGATTGGACGTTCCTTTTTGTTTGCCGGCGTAGGCTTTGGCGGCAGTTGTTTCCCAAAAGACGTTCGGGCACTGATTCACACAGGCTCCGTCCATGGCGTTGAAATGACAATAGCAAAGTCGGTGCTGCAGATAAACATAAATCAACAGGAAAGATTCGCGGCACGAATTATAGAATACTTTAAAGGTCAAGAGGACAAAACCGTATTAGCCGTCTGGGGACTGGCTTTCAAGGCAAAAACCGACGATATAAGAGAATCACCGGCGATTTTCTGCATAAAGAAACTTCTCGACTGTAAGATGCAGATAAAAGCTTATGACCCCGCAGCTTCAGCCAATGCGATAGCGGCCCTTGACAGCAAAATCCAGACCTTCCAAAATGGATATGATGCACTGGATAATGCCGACGCTTTGGTTATCTTTACTGATTGGCAGGAATTCCGTAATCCTGATTTTGAGCTAATCGCAGCAAAATTGAAAAAGCCTGTCATTTTCGACGGCAGAAACCTGTA
>CAZRMQ010000344.1:0-2254 GCA_964601185.1 uncultured Pirellulales bacterium | reverse complement strand
GCATCGAGGTCTATGGTTCGCAATAAATTCGGCCGGATAATAAACATAAGTTCTGTTGCGGGAGTGATGGGGCAGGCAGGATCGAGCAATTACGCAGCGAGCAAGGCAGGCCTTATCGGACTGGCAAAATCGGTGGCGAGGGAAATAGGGAAAAAAAATATCACTGCAAATTGCATTGCGCCCGGCTTTATTATGACGGAAATGACGGAGGTGCTGCCGCAGCCGGTTAAAGACGCGGCGCTGCAGGTGATTCCTGTCAAGCGATTTGGGATGGTTGAGGATGTGGCACGGGCAGTGGCTTTTTTGGCCGGCGATGAGGCCGGTTATATTACAGGCCAGGTCCTGTGCGTGGACGGCGGGATGGCGATGTAGTTTCGCATTGTTTGCGATGCTTGTAAAAAGCCTGAAAAAAAACAAAAATATATTTGTAGATATGTAATTTAGTCGGTAATATACCGGCCAATATAAAAATTGGCTTAGACAATGATATTATGATTAGACGTTGTATTTGAAACCGACCGTAAGATTATGAAACATATTCCTATGTAATTAGGGAGGATAAACAAGTGAGTGTTGATGAGATAGATGCTCAGGCGATTGAACAGAAAGTAATTGAGATAATTAGTGAACAAATGGGCGTTGACAAGTCTGAAATAGCACGCGAGACGTCATTTATAAATGACCTTAATGCCGACTCATTAGACACAGTAGAGCTCGTGATGGAATTCGAGGACGAATTCGATATGAGCATTCCGGACGAGGAGGCTGAGAAAATCCAGACGGTAGGGGCCGCGATCGACTATATCATCAATGTTGCACAATCCAAAAAGAAAGAATAGCGAAATAGTTCGAAATGAAAAAGCGGCGAGTTGCTATTACAGGCTTAGGTTGTGTCACAGCCCTGGGAGAGTTCATTGACGAACTTTTTGCTGCGTTGTGTGACGGCAGGAGCGGCGTTTCAAACATAGAATCCTTTGATACCAGTGCATATCCGGTTAGAATCGGCGGTGAGGTAAAAAGCTTCGACATAACCAAATACGTTGAACCACGTGAAAGCAAACGCATGGATCGCTTCACACAGTTTGCTGTTGCGGCAGCCAAACAGGCGGTGAACGACAGCGGCCTCGATTTCTCAAAAGAAGACGTTTACCGTATCGGCTCCATTGTCGGCACAGGCATCGGCGGTATCAAGGAGATCGAAGAGCAGCATATAAAGCTCCTTCAGAAAGGTGTAAGGCAAGTTTCGCCTTTTACCGTTCCACGGCTTATGGCCAACGCCGCCTGCGGCACTATCGCCATCCTGTACGGGCTGAAAGGGCCTAATTTTTGCGTCTCCAGCGCCTGTGCTTCTGGCAATCACGCCATCGGCGAGGCCTTTTGTAACATCCTTTCAGGACGAAGTGACATCATAATCACCGGCGGTACCGAAGCCGCCCTTACGCCTATAGGTCTTGCCTCATTTTGTGCCGCCAGGTCGCTCAGCACCCGTAACGACGATCCCCCGGCGGCCTCAAGGCCGTTCGACAAAGACAGGGACGGTTTCGTCCTGTCTGAAGGAGCCGGCATCCTGATTTTAGAAGAATTTGAACACGCCAAAAAACGCAATGCCAAAATATATGCTGAGCTGCTCGGCTATGGTGCCACCGACGACGGCTATCACATTACCGCCCCCATGCCGGATGGTAACGGAGCAGCGAAGACCATGGAATTAACGTTAGCCGATGCAGGCATAGCAAAAGAAAAGGTCGATTACATCAACGCCCACGGAACAGGTACGGAGCTAAACGACATAGCTGAAAGCACAGCTATCAAGTCTGTCTTCGGCGAGCGTACATACAAAATTCCCGTAAGCTCAACAAAGAGCTGCCTTGGACATCAACTTGGAGCCAGTGCTGCGGTTGAGCTTATAGTATGCGTCAAAGTCATAAATGAATCGGTCATCCCCCCCACCATCAACCTCGAAAACCAGGATGAGCGTTGCGACCTTAAGATAGACTTCGTTCCTCTCAAAGCCCGACAGGCAAAGGTCAATATCGCTATGAGCAACTCCTTCGGCTTCGGCGGCCACAACACCTGCGTAGTCGTAGGAAAAGTTTAGTTTGACACGGAATTACGCTTGCCCGCCTCTGGCGGGATGGACATTGTTTAGCCGTCGCCGCACCGGCGACGGGAATAAAATCATCGCGACGGACAATTATTCCCTTCCCAATTAACCAATTCACTTATGCTTTTTCATTCTTTGACCTCTGTCCTC
>CAZRMQ010000343.1:0-2256 GCA_964601185.1 uncultured Pirellulales bacterium | reverse complement strand
GAAACACTTTCGGACGAATACAAAGCCAGGCAATTTAAAATCATAGAAAACGCCAAAAGCCTCGCCAAGAGCTTATTAGATTTGGGACACGATGTGGTAACCGGCGGAACAGATAACCACATGATTCTGGTAAATGTAGCCAGTTTGAGGAAGGGCTTGACGGGCGTTGTAGCTCAAAGATGTCTTGAACAGTGTGGCATAGTTGTCGATAAGATAGGCCTGCCCTACGATGAGAAAGGCTTTGAGGTTGGCAGCGGCATCAGGATAGGCACGCCTGTTGTAACAGGAAATGGGATGGGGACAACAGAAATGGAGAGCATATCAGCGTTAATTGACACCATCCTGCGGAAAATAGAAATAATAAGCGACAGCGAATACAAAATAGATGAATCCTTCCGCAGCGAGATTGCAGATAAAGTAAAGCAATTGTGCAATAGGTTCCCTCTGCGTTAAGGGAAAACGTAGTATTAGTTTATTAGATGATATAGATGCATACCGATGAGAACTATCAAAACAGTGTAGCCTGTCCCGAATGTGGACACGAGTTTCACAGGTTCGGTCATCTACAGTCTTTTGACGAGAAAAGAATCACTGAGCTATTAAGGAATCATGGCTTTAAGATAAGTTTCTTGAAGATTTACGCAATGGGAGCAATGGTAAAAAATTCCAATGGGCAGGTACATCCACTTCATATTCAAAAAGATGAAATTTGAGTTTGTTGGAAAGACTATAGCTATCGTTGCTCAAACATAAAATTCCATGTAAGAGGTGGGGCTAAATATTTTCACCTGCTTAAATAAAAAAAGCCACACATAAAGGTGGCTTTTTTATTAATCTTGATTATCCGGCTTTTAGAAACCATCAACATCATCATCGTTATTGTCTACGGCTTTATCCAGAGATTGATCTTCGCCAAAGCTGGATTCTCTCGGATGAGCATTTTCATAGACTTCTTTTAGTCTTCGCGTCGTAAGATGCGTGTAAACCTGCGTCGTGGATAACGACTGATGGCCGAGCAGCTCCTGAACACTCCTTAAATCCGCACCATTGTTTAACATGTGCGTTGCAAAGCTGTGTCGCAAAGTATGTGGGCTGATTGACGAATCCAGTCCGGCTATTTTAAGATATTTATCCATCTTGCGACGGACGCTGCGGGTGCTTAGCCGCCGGCCATGTTTGTTTACAAACAAAACCTTCATATCGAAGTTGCTGTTATTTTGTGCTCGTTTATTCCTGAATTCCATGTAGTGCTGAATAATTTGCAGGGCTGACGAGCTAATCGGTGAAATTCTTTCCTTTTTGCCCTTGCCCCGGACATGTACTACCTCACCTAAAAAGTCTATGTCGTCCATATTCAACGCCACAAGCTCACTGACCCTTATGCCCGTACTATAAAGCGTCTCTAAAATAGCTCTGTCTCTTGCGCCCAGCCAGTTATCCATAGGTGGCGTCTCAAGCAGCCTTTTTACTTCTTCGTACTCAAGAAACTTTGGCAGCTTCTTCTCCTGCTTAGGCGTTCTGATAGAGGTTACCGGACTTGAACCAAGCCTGTTCGTCTTGACAACAAACTTATAAAAGCTCCGCAAGGTTGCAAGCTTGCGGGCTATTGTGGCTTTTGAATATTGCTTTTCAGTGAGAAAAGCAAGATACGACCTGACGTCATTTATCTGCACCGAAAGGAGTAACTGGTCAAGCTGGACAGCAGTTTCAGTCTCTACCGCTACAGCTACACCGCCGTGTGAGTGCGATAACGAAACCGGATCATCTGTTAATCCCGACTTGTCGGGATCGGAGGCTCCAAATAGAAATTCACTGAATTGGCACAGATCCGCTCCATAACACTTTGCCGTGTGCTCAGAAAACCTTTTTTCAAATTTCAGGTAATTCAGGAATTCATGGACAATTGCACTATCTACTTCCATAATCTACCTACCTATCTAAGCTCGCGTCTTAATTTCAGGATTATTTGCCAAACACTTTCTCAAACTGAGACAATCACATAGAATATATCTTCATGTGAATTTACATATATCCACATTCTCGTGCAAAAGGTCGTCTGCCCGGCTAATAAGCGTCTGTGTCAGTTTAAAACTCAGCACCGCTGCATCAAACCAATCGAAATCCGTCCGCTTATCTCGTGCCTGTTCAATCAGAGCATCCAGAAGCTCACCTTCACGTCCATCCTCGTAACGAAAGATGAACCTCTGTCCTGCTTTATTTAAAACCAATTGTCGACTCTTTTTTTTCATTGCCACA
>CAZRMQ010000342.1:0-2269 GCA_964601185.1 uncultured Pirellulales bacterium | reverse complement strand
TTTGTGAAGCCGATGCCAGCTAAATTCAGCGGCTACTGTGACCGGATTCGGCCGCGGCTGGCGTCCGTAGTGCTCCACGCAGCCCTTCCATTTTCAAATAACCTTTTTTCCACACCACTAAGCCGGAGACAACAAAGACAACCACATAGACACACGCGGCATACCATGTCCTTATCTGGCTCATCACTAAGCCAATCGCACCATATAAGCCGGCCAGCGCATAGCAAATAGCAACCGTTTTTTTAAGCGGTATTCCTCTGTCAATCATCTGGTCGTAAATATGGCCGCGATCAGAAACAAACAATGGTCTGTGATTCAGTAACCTTCTGGCCAAGGCCACGGCAGTATCCAGAATAGGCAGGCCAAAGACAACGATGGAAGCCATCCACCAGCGCGGAACGCCCTCGGCGAATAAAAGCATCAGAGCAGCTATCATAAAACCCAGAAGCATAGTGCCGGCATCGCCCATAAATATCTTGGCTGGATACCGATTAAAAGGTAAAAATCCGCAGACGCCGCCAACGAGTCCGAGACAGATTATAATCCGCACAGGGTCACCGACTTCGCTGTATCCCCACGTCGCTAAATGTATCGACAGAATCAGCATGGCAATGGTGATAATGGTCGTTACTCCCGCGCAAAGGCCATCCAGTCCATCAAGTAGATTTAATGAATTCGTCGCACCAAGAACAAAGAATATTACGATAAAAATACTCAGTACCGCTTCAAGATAATGAGGCATCGGTAGATTTAATGGGATCGCAATACGCTGCAAATTTGGCGTGATGCCTGCCAACAGTAAAATAACCGCAGCGCAGATTTGGCCAAGAAATTTGCGTCGCGGCTTTAAATCAAATATATCGTCGGTCAGCCCGACAAAACATGCTATTGTCCCTCCAGCCAATATCCCTAACAGCCTTTTCAATGCCGGACTGAAAAATGCCTCGTTTTTCAAACCTGACAAAGCCGTGATACCTGCCAACGCCCCAATCGTCAGTCCGATAAATATACCCACACCACCAAGGTATGCGATAGGCTCTTTGTGGGTTTTGACCAAGTCGTCAGGATGGTCAACGATTCCGAACTTTATGGCTATTTTCTTACACAGCCACGTAGCCGCCAGCGAACCGGCAAAAGCCACTATCAATACCGGCCAAAAGCGAACTACCCACGTAACCGGTCTGTGTGGACCAATGATGTTATTAAACATTTTCCAAATCCAAAAGTGAGCTAAAGTGCCTAAAGTGAGCTAAAGCTATAATTTTAGGCACTTTTAAACTTCTAAATTAAGCCATACTTCGCTATCGTAGCGAAGCATAATTAGATTGTCCTTGAATCCATCGAAACGGATATTTGGTTTTTCTCCGAGCAGCTCCTGCAATATCCACTTTGGAAAATTGGCACCAGCTTTGATTGACAGTGGAACGCCGCCGCCGAATCGCGGATTTATTTCAATAAACTTTACTTTATCACCAGGCGTTAAAAACAATTGCAGGGTTATAACGCCCGGACCCGCTCGCAGTGTCTCTACCAACCTCATAGACTCGCTCATAATGCGAGGCTGTTTAACTATCTGTCCCTTGCTCACCTCACCTGCTCTTGTCTCGATGCGCTTTCTCGGTACTATACAACGAACTTTCATATTAAAGTCAACATACACATCGCATGTATATTCATCTCCTTTGATAAACTCCTGGCAGAGGGCATTTGGTATCCTTTTCGCAAAGAATAACAGCTCTTCTCGGTTTCTCACGACAGCGTTACCTCTGCTGGCATAGCCATCCCAGGGCTTTATAAAGCAGGGCCAATTCAACTTCTCTTCATGGTTCTGCTTTGAAAGAGCCGACCGAATGCTCAACGTCCTGGCAGTATCAAAACCATTCTTAACCAAAAAACGATGCGTTTTTCTCTTGTCCTGGCAGATGTCGACCACCTCCGGCTGAGAAATAAGCACACTACAGCCTAAAGCAGAGAATTTTGACTTGTTCTGTGAAAGCAGTTTCAGGTCCAAATCAACGGTAGGTATGAGCAATTTTACTCTGTTAGTTTTTACTATCGAAAGTATTTGCCTGATATAGCCGGCATGAGTTATCGGCTTAACCAAAAAACCTTTATCGCACAATTGCAGAGCAGAGCTTAACTCGTTGGTATCTGTACCAAGTAGTGAGACCTTTATTTTCAATTGCCTTGCCGCCCGTCGAAAACTGTTGAGCAAAGAAACACGTCTGCCGATACAAGTGAACAAAATATTCACCCCCCGATCGGGTTG
>CAZRMQ010000341.1:0-2277 GCA_964601185.1 uncultured Pirellulales bacterium | reverse complement strand
TCCTTCAATTGTCACTACTGCCGCCGACAAAGACGGAAGTTTAAATTTTACCTTCTGGCCGATTGTCTTAACTTCACCTTTATCCGGCTGAACAGTGGTTGGTTTTTCTAATGTATTTCTCGCATCTAACGAGCCCGGCGCTACAATTTCCATAGATGCTTTTTTAACCTTAAAACTTTCATCCAATGATAAATTTACCTCTACCTCCTTGTTATTCGGATTAACCGCCTTTAAATAAATCCTCTTTCCATTCTGCGATTTAGTAGCTACAACGTTCAACCCCTTGTTGTCACCTTCAATGCCGATTCTGTTTGGTGCGAAATGTTCCCGCCACAGCTTCATTACCACATAATTTGGAGCGGGGAACCAACCGCAGTGGTCAAAGTTTATAAACGCATTGTTCCACGCAGTCGCTGATATATGCCGTAAGAATAACGCCGGCCCAGCCATCTCAAAGATGTCACTGCATCTTTCAAATGCGTTGAGTACACCTCCGGCATAAAGCCCTGTTCGCCAGTCGGTGCTCTGGGCGTTCCACTCCGAGCAGTAAATCTTCAGGTTCGGATTTTTTGATTTCGATATAAGCTCGCCCGTTCGACGTATAAAACGCTCATAATTGTATGGCCCTTTTGCAAAATTGTCCGGATTTTCGTAATGATGAATGCTTAGATAATCAATCAATTCCGCGCATCCTTCAATTATCCTTCGATTCCATTCAAGAGCATTACGGTCAAGTCCACCGCTACCACAGGCGGCAAGTTTGATAATTGGGTCTTTTTTCTTCATCGCCGGCGCGAATTTCTTGACTGCTTCTACATACCTTTCCGCACCCATGCCCCATGTCTCGTTGTCTATCTCCCAGAACTTTACATTATAAGGCTTGCGATGTCCGTTTTCAGCCCGGACTTTACCCCATTTGCTTGTCGCAGGACCATTGCAGTATTCAATCCAGTCCAGCACATCCTGCAGAAATTCTGCCTGGTTGGGATTTTCATTCCAGCCTCTCGTCCCGATGTTCACCACTATTAATGGTTCCGCACCTATTCTTTTGCACATCCTGATAAACTCATCTGTGCCGTAGGCATTTATCTCAAGGTCGTCCCAGATTTCTCTCGGATAAACCTTTCTCTTGTCCTGAGGCCCGATGCCATCCTTCCAGCGATATGGTGACGCAAAGCATCCGCCTGGCCAGCGTATAACAGGAGGCTTTAAATCAGCTACCGCCTTGAGCAAATCGGGACGATAACCATCAAACTTTTCAGACCTTTTGGCCATGATGCTGACCTGGTCAAGCCAAATCTTGCCTTTCCCCTTGATGCCTATCTGAAGCATAGCATCTTTGGAATCTATACCCGGCTTAAAGGTAAATTTGAATTCGTTCCAACCGTTTTTAGGTGCTGCAAGGTCAGCTTTGTCTATGATTTTATCACCATCGAGCAATTTTACCATCAGGCCGTTAGGCGCTTCTCCTCGCACCCATATCGAACCATTATAAACTTTTCCTTTGCGAATGCAGAATGGCTTTTGTTGCAAACCGGCCTCGTTAGTCTGTGACGTAATCACATAACACAAATTACTGTTGAGCGGATTATCTTCTGTTAAGTGCGCCTCACCCTTACCATAAAACTGCCAGTACCTGGCTCCAGCTTGTTCCGTCTTTAGGTCTGGAAGTCCCTCGAATAAAGTTTGTCCATCGAGTGACTTTACTTTAATATTTCGATATTTGGCTTTTGTATTCCACGTCCCTAATCCTACACAGCCTTTAAGATGTGGATTGTTTTGGTCTGTAAAATCGAGCATAGTTTTGCCGTCCAGCGATACCTGAAGATGCGCACCTTCGCAGCGGACCTTTATCTGATACCACTTGCCCGCTTCGATATTGTTCCGTACTATCGGCCCGACTATCCCCCAACCTCTCCCCTTTACTCCCTTTTCTAATGCGCTTTGAGTATTGCCCCAGCCGCCGATGTTATACCAGTAGAATTCTTCTTCGTTCAACACACGAAAAAGAATAAGAAAACCTTCTGCACCATCGGTCTTCTGAGCCTCAACACTGAATTCATAATCACCCCATTGGTTGTCTCCAATCACCAGCCTTACGTTATCAGCTATTTTTGATTGTACAAGGCAGTCATCTTTTATTGCCCACCTGCCTTTATTTATAGGTTCTTCAAAGCTGCGATTCCAAACCAGCTCGCCCCACAGGCCGCCGTTGACGGAATGATAAATATGCTCAAGAAAATGGCCGTAAATTTTCTCATCGATCATGCCTTCGAC
>CAZRMQ010000340.1:0-2319 GCA_964601185.1 uncultured Pirellulales bacterium | reverse complement strand
AGATAGGCATGCACAGCTTTGATGCGGGATATCTTTTCGGCTGTAAACCAGTATTTCTCATCTGTTGCAGCTTCGTCATATTCATTGAATTCGTCGAATATGTCGCTTCCCTCTCCTGTAGCTTGCTGCGGCGGTGCGTTAGGCCCCCCAAAATCTATAATGACATCCAGAGGAGTAGTACCACCCAGATGCTGGTCGATTACTTTCATGCCCTGGTATATCTCGGTATTATCCTTGAAATAATCGATAAAGCAGTTTTCCACCTCAAGTTTCGATATGCCAATAAAGCTGAAAAAAAAGATAAGGCCGCTGATAATCACAATTAGCACGCCGTGAGCCTCGGTAAATTTCGATGTAATAGATGTTATGGAGAATCGCCACTCTCGGCTGCGTGGCGGCGTCTCTTTGGGTATTAGCACCAGTATGGCGGGAAAAAGCAAAAAGGTTATGATTAGAGAAACAAACAGGCCGGCAATCATCATCCAGCCGAACGTGATAACCGGCAGAATGTCACAAAACAGCAAAGACGCAAAACCGGCAACCGTGGTAAGAACTGCATATAAACAGGGTATCAACTTTGTCCTTACGGTATCAAGAATCAATTGACGATTAGATTCCTGCGGTTCCGTCGCGGCGAATTCCCGATAACGTACAATCAGGTGAATCGCAATTGACATTGTAATAATAAGCTGCAAAGAGATGAAATTGGAGGATATGACCGTTACATCCCAGCCGAACCATCCCAATAGACCCAGCATGCAAATCACAGAAATCACGCAGCAAAGCATGGGCAATAATATCCAGCGTTTTCGTCTGAAGATAATGCCCAACGTGATAATCAAAAAAAGCAAAACACCGATACCGAATATCTTCAGGTCTTTCTTGATGAAAGATATCATGTCGTTTGCGATCATGCTGACGCCCCCAAGGAACAACCCGGCATCCTGGCGATATTTGTCCATTATCGAGCGTATAGCTGTGATATCCTGGTGACGCAGCCGCCTCATTTTGTCCCTGTGTTGCCGGAATTGCTCAAGGACGCGCTTCAGTTCGGCATGCTCTGTCGGGGTCAATAAACCAGCGGCTTTTTTCTGCCGCAGCTCATTGCGGCGCTCCAGCAAATCACGATAGACATCATCGTCGGCAAAATTGATCAGCAAGGCAGTAGTCTTCAAATCCGGGCTGAGCATCAGGTTACGATAAAGAGGACTCTCACGAAGTTCAATCCTGGCCAGATTCCTGTCAACCTTTGGCGATTCGAGAGTCGGAAGTGCAGCAGTAAGCTCCTTAATTGTGAGGGGCGGGCTTTCCAGCAGAGGGACATCAAGGATGGAAATCACCGATAAAACGCTTTTTATAGACTTCAGCTCATCTCGCAGCCGGGCTAAATTGGCCAGCGTTTTATCTGAGAGCATGTCATCTTTCGGAGTGTATGTCATGACCAGAAAGTCATGTTGTCCATAGCGAGCGTCTATCAAACGCGCGTAGCGAAGGTCCTCATCGTTTTGCAGAACCAGTGTCTCCGCAGAGGCATCCAATCTGAAACGCCTGGCCTCAAAGGCGAGAAAGGCAACGACTGCAAGCATGCAAAGAATGGCTGTTCTGGGATGTCGGAGGAGCACGCGGTCAAAAAATATTGGCGTCGCAGAACGATATTTCTTCATTATACTGGCCCGATTAAACAGGTTGCAAGTCAAGACTCCGGCGGTTTTTCAAGTTGTGAAAGAAGGTCTTTAACAGTGCCCTTGCTAAGAATATCGTCAAATTGCGCCCGATATGTTAAGACAATACTGACGCCCTGTATTTCCACATCATAGATTTCCCAGCGTTTTTCAATCTTGCGCAGCTTATATAGCATGTTCACCTTTTTATCCTTGGAAACAAGCTCAACTGGAATGTTGATAGTATTCTTTTTTTTGTCCTGATCGGCATTTTTAAATAAAATCTCTTCATTAGTATAGAGCATGACTTTCTTCAGATATGAAGACTTTAGCCGTTCGGTAAAAAGCTGGAGGAATTTCTCGCGTTCAGACTGGCTCAATTTGGGCCAATGTGTTCTGCCCAATGCGAGCTGGGACATTAGTTGAAAATCAAAGATAGGATTCATTATTTTGTAGATTTCTTTTTCTTTCGCTTCCTGCTTGATGTCTTTTTTCTTTAGGACCGAAACAATGGCATCCCATTTGACCCGTAAAAGCTCTTTTGGATCGTTTGGGTCATTTGGATTATTCGGCTCGTTAGAGTCCTTATTGTTAGCATTAACGACTTGTCCCGTAACAAACAAAACCAGAAGAACACACCAAAGAATTCTCATTACCA
>CAZRMQ010000339.1:0-2327 GCA_964601185.1 uncultured Pirellulales bacterium | reverse complement strand
CACATTACTAATCTAACAGCAAAGCCTCAACTCGATAGTATACATCATTACTCAATGGGCCCGCTCTGCACCTGAATCCACATGGAAATGCTGTAAACAGGGTATTTTCTCAACACCACCGCAAAGAACAAATCACTCCAACTCAATTTAACCTATTACAAATAATAGGCCTATTCCAACTTGCCCAGTTTGACACCCATAAATCTGAACTTAAAAATTATTTGTTATACAAAATGTGCTTGACAAATTATTCTTAAAATGCAATCTAATTACAGAGGTAAAGTGAAAAATAAAGGAAACATATCCTGTCGAAAGGAGTCAAAAATGAAAACATCAAGAAAATATATAGGCAGGCCGATTGTCTTTCTGTGCATCCTAATTGTTGCGCTCGCTTTTAGCCATGTAAAAGGTATCAGCCCAAAACCTACCAGTTACGCTCCTGTGGTAATTACGGAAGATTTTGAATCCGTTATGGCCAGGATGAAGGCTGACAAGCCCGATATTATGAAACGCCAGATGGACCTGCTCAACGAAAGGTACGACTTATCCAACAAGCCGGCCAAAGGTATCACCATGTCTCGCGGCAAAGCAGTTCAGGAAGGTGTCCGGGTAAAACTGCCCGAAGGGATAACCTGGCAGCAGCTTGTAGAAATGATGCCGGATGAAATCCACGAAAAAGACCTGTTTCCAAAAGGTTTTTTGCCGCTACCCCATCCGAATCACCGTGAAGGCGGCATGGTTTTCCCACAGTTTGTGATTGATGAGATGAATAAGCAGGAAGGCCGGGACCTGACCCGTTTCGACCTTGATTTTGACCTGCCCGACCATTTCCTTCCGGAATTTCCTGCGGCTATTTTCCTTACCACTCGTCCCGACCTTGGTGATGTCTCACAGGGAAAGGTCGTGACTATTGATAATTATTACGAGCTTTTCAACGGCATACTTAATCCCAAACAGCTCGAAGGACTGCGTCTCTTGGTGACACCTTTCCCGCAGCAACAGTTTAATCAAACCGAAGACCGCCGCAGCAAAAAGCCGAGCAGAGGAGTAACGTGCTTTGACTGCCACTCGAACGGCCATACTGCGGCACCGACACATTTAGTGGGCGACATCAGGCCGCAGGAGTTTCGCCATCGTCTCGATACTCCACCGTTGCGAGGGGTCAACATCCAGCGATTGTTCGGCTCACAACGAGCCCTTAAGAGCGTGGAAGATTTTACCGAGTTTGAACAACGGGCAGCTTATTTTGATGGAGACCATGTTATTGCTGCCAAAAAAGGTGTAAATACCCTCGAACGGGGAAGCCAAGTCCATTTTATGGCGGAGTTCCAGGAAATCCTGGATTTTCCACCGGCGCCGAAATTAGACGTCTTCGGCAAGCTCGATCCGGAAAAAGCCACCCAGAATGAGCTACGGGGACAAGAAGTATTCTTCGGCAAAGGTCGATGCAGCGTATGCCACATACCACCCTACTATACTGACAATCTTATGTACAATCTGAAGACCGAGCGGTTCTACAAGCCACAGATGATAAACGGAAGATATGCCTCTGCGGACGGGCCTATCAAGACTTTTCCGCTTAGGGGCATAAAGGAATCGCCGCCATACATGCATGACGGACGCCTGCTAACGTTGGAAGACACGGTCGAATTCTTCAATCTTGTTCTCAGAACCAAGCTAACCGAGAAGGAAAAAAAGGACATGGTCGAATTTCTCCGGGCCTTGTAATTCATAAAGTATGCTTTGCATACACTTTTATGGTTAGCCCCCAATTTACTTGGGGGGTATTTACTTATCGTGTGGTATTTAATTTCACGTTGCGTAGCTATGCAAGCCGGGGAAGAGTTGCGATAGGTTCACCCACAGCAGGGTTATCACAATAACCAACAGGCCTGTTATAGCCCAGGCGCTGTTGATTCGGGAACGCTTTGTGCCAAACATATAGCGGAAGTGAAAATATCCGACATAGACCAGCCAGGACGCCAGTGACCACAGCTCTTTCGGGTCCCAGTCCCAGTAGTCACCCCAGGCGAGCTTTCCCCACCAGCTTCCGAGGATAAGACCGAGCGTTAGCAACGGAAAGCCAACGCAAATCATCCGATAGGTCGCCTCTTCCGGCGGCAGCAGCTTCTCATCGGGATTGGACGCTTCGCCGGCCAACTGCCGGACAGCCTGCAAAGCCGCTTTTGCCATAAAGATGTATGATAGAGCATAGACAGCCACATGCGGTGCAAAGAGCCAGCTTTGCAAAGCCGGCGGCAGCCGTTGCGGCTGAGCATTAAAGATAAAGCCGGCTGGAAAAAGCACGATGGCGCCGATAAGCATGT
>CAZRMQ010000338.1:0-2340 GCA_964601185.1 uncultured Pirellulales bacterium | reverse complement strand
CAAGCCCGGACAAAAATATCTCTGTTTATTTTCGTATCTCTGATGACAAAAATGCCCTATATAGCATCAAGTATGATGATATTCTAATTATGCAAAACTCCAAATTAGGAATAGTCAGGGAGGATGAAGATTTCTCACGAAACTTGTCCCTTGAGTCGGTTTCAGATATTGAGGCTGTTGAAGATGATTACGAAATGCTGCAGGGAAAAAGAAGCAAATGTTCCTATGCAGGTAACAAGCGAGTCTTCCATTTAAAAAATGCTTCCGGCAAAAGGATAGACATTATCTTCCAGGTCTCAAACGACGGGGTTGCTTTTAGATACTACTTCCCTGAAAAGTCAGATGATGTTAAAAAGATCGCGGAAGAAGTCTCCTCATTTAATTTTTTGCCCGGTACGATGGGCTGGGTTCAACCCATGACAAATGCAAAAACCGGATGGCACCAGGACCAGCCTTCGTATGAGCAACATTATAAACAGGATATTGAGGTGGACAAACTCCCTGCCAACAAAGCGGGTTGGGTTTTCCCTGCACTTTTCAACTTTGACAAGTACTGGATGCTGATTACAGAAACTGCCGTTGACAGAAATTATTGCGGCTGCCGGCTAAAAAACGAACCAGGCAATAATGAATTTGTCATTGGTTTCCCACAAAAGCCGGAAATCTATCCCGGCGGGCCATGCTATCCAGAATCTACTTTGCCCTGGCTAACGCCGTGGAGGATTATAGCGATAGGAGACGGCTTGAAAACCATTATGGAATCAACATTGGGAACCGACCTGGCAAATCCATCCAGGCTGAAGGACACATCGTTTATTAAACCGGGAAGAGCCTCCTGGAGCTGGATTATACTAAAGGATGATTCTATTGTATATGATGTGCAGAAACGTTTTATTAAGCTTGCCGCCGATATGAACTGGGAGTACTGCCTCGTCGATGCGGACTGGGATACCAAAATAGGCTATGACAAGATCAAGGAGCTTTCTGAATACGCACAAAGCAAAGGCGTTGGGCTTCTTTTGTGGTATAACTCAGCGGGCACCTGGAATACCGTTCCTTATCATCCGAAGAGCAAGCTGCTGACGCACGAAGACCGCGTCAAAGAGTTCGGCAGACTCAAGGAAATGGGTATCAAGGGCGTCAAAGTAGACTTCTTCGGCGGCGACGGCCAATCAATGATGGGGTATTACCAGGATATTTTTGAGGATGCCGCTCAGTTTGGGTTGGTTGTTAATTGTCACGGCTGCACTATACCGAGGGGTTGGCAGCGGACTTATCCGAACCTGGTGTCGATGGAAGCGATAAAAGGCTTTGAGTTTGTGACTTTTGAACAGGTCAACGCCGACCTCGAACCCAATCACTCCTGCATAGCGGCGTTTATCCGAAACGTGTTCGACCCGATGGATTTCACACCTGTTTGTTTCGGTGAGATACCCCGTATAAAGCGGATTACAACCAACGGCTTTGAGCTGGCGGTGTCGGTTATTTTCCTTTCAGGCGTGCAGCACTTTGCACAAACTCCCGAGAGTATGGCGGCTGTACCGGATTATATTAAGGATTTTATGAGAGATGTTCCCACGTGCTGGGATGATACGTGCTTTATAGATGGATATCCCGGCAAGCTCGTGGTTATCGCCCGCAAATCACAAGATACCTGGTATGTTGCGGGCATAAACGGTGAAAATGTTGAAAAAAGTATCAATCTTGAACTCCCTTTTCTTAAAGATACAAAAACAGGAATATTATTCACAGAGGGCGCAGACAATCGCTCTTTCGAGATGCAAAAGATAACCCTTACGCCCGGCAAACCATTTGCAGTTACTCTTAAGGGCAATGGTGGCTTTGTTATAAAATTATAAAGATTAAAGACAGCCGAGCACGTGAGATAGCCAACTGAGATTTTGTCTTGATTACCAAGTTATTTATCTCACGGGCCGAGCTGTCGATACCAAGCATTGGGTACAAGATGTTTGCTTTGAAATAAGAACCTTTTGCGCCTATAATCGCCGGCGTGAATACGGTTAAAATAAAACAAGCTGCCACGTTTACCCTTCAAAGCATAAATCAGCTTCTCTGGCCACCAGTCTGTAACAATTGCGGCAAAAACATCTGCGAAGAGGATAAGAACCTGTGCGAAAACTGCTGGGGACAGCTTCATTCTTGCACGGGTGGTGACTACTGCCCGCGCTGCGGCAAAGATGCCTCCAGATATGGTTTGCTGGATGATGCTTGTCCCGATTGCCAGGGCAAAAAAATTCACTTCGACCGGATAGCCCGCGGTGGTGTTTACACACAAGCCTTACAGCAAATGATACTGGGTTTCAAAAATGGCCGAACAGA
>CAZRMQ010000337.1:0-2377 GCA_964601185.1 uncultured Pirellulales bacterium | reverse complement strand
AATATATCCCCACCGAAGCTCCTCTTCAGTGGGGCCAGACTTACTACTGGCGAATCGATGAGATCTTAGCTGATGGCGTGACGATAAATAAAGGCCACATCTGGAGCTTTACGGTAGCTGACTATGTCGTGGTGGAGGACTTTGAAGACTATAATGATGTCAATAACCGGATATACGATACGTGGGTAGATTACTTCGTGAATAATACCGGCATGACTGTGGGCCACTTTGATCCTCCGTTTGCCGAACGGATTATAGTTCACAATGGCTCTCAATCCATGTACATGCGTTACGACAACGATGGTACGGTGAACGAGGGTACCGACTATGAACAGAGCGGTACACTGTTTTATTCTGAAGTCGAACGAGAGTGGGCCGATACCCAGGATTGGACCAGAGACGGTGTTAACTCTTTAACGCTGTGGTTCAGAGGCATACCAGCATCTGTTGGTAGCTTCACCGCTGGGCCACTGGTTTACACAATGACCGCTGACGGTGCGGATATATGGGATACGTCTGACCAGTTCCACTATGCCTACAAGCAGCTCTCTGGCGAGGGAAGCATAACGGCGAAGGTAGTCAGCGTTAGTAACACCGACCCCTGGGCCAAGGCTGGAGTGATGATTCGCCAGACAATGGAAACCGGCTCCACGCATGCTACAATGGTCGTCACGCCTGAGAATGGAGTTTCCTTCCAGCGTCGGCCGCTCACAAATGCTGGTAGTGAGGAAACCACGATAGATGAGATCACCGCTCCACAATGGGTCAGAATAAGCCGCAGCGGTAACACCTTTACTGGACAGTATTCAGCTAACGGAAGTAATTGGACAATGCTGGACTCTGTGGATTTGCCTATGCTTGCGGATGTCTATATAGGCTTATGCTTGACCAGTCATAACGTCGATGAAACGTGCACAGCCGAATTTTCAAATGTTAGCACAAGCACTTCGGTCACAGGCAATTGGCAATCGCAGGATATCGGTATAGAAAGCAATATTGCCGAGCAGCTTTACGTAGTATTGCAGGATAGCGCCGGTAATAGTGCAGTGGTCAAACATCCTGACCCTGCTGCAACAACCATAGGCACGTGGACGCAGTGGAATATACCGCTGACAGAATTTACCGGTGTAAATCTGCAGGCTGTCACGAAGATGTCCATAGGTGTCGGCGACAGAGCTAATACGCAACCAGGTAGTGCGGGTGATCTGTACATTGATGATATTGGATTAGAACTTCCATAGACTTAAGACAGGCTTTGACTTGTCTTAAGGCCTGTGCAGTGGACCTTGATTATTGGGGGCCTATACAAAAGTTTTAAGTTTATAGTTTTAAGCTTAGGATCACTTTGGTATAGGCCCCTATCGTTTTTGCACGAATATTGTATTATCTGAAATTTGGGGACACCTCCCTTTCATTGAGGTTCTTTCGAGTCTCGCATAGCATTCTCGGTGAACTCTGTGGCCTCCTTCGACTCCGCTCTGGACGCATCTGTGGCCAGATAAAATCTGCCGTGATGGACTGGGCCATGCATGACGGCAAACAGCAGGGGGCTTCGATCCTCTCACGAAGGCGGATTGACAGGAATTTCATAGTAAATTACAATGCTCATCTATGCAAATATTATTAACAAATGATGATGGTATTTTCGCACCTGGCCTAGCTGCCATTTACAAAGAGCTGGTTAAGCTCGGCGATGTAACTGTAGTAGCGCCGGCTGACAGCCGCTCAGGTGCAAGCCACAGTGTTACTTTCTCTCGGCCATTACTTTGCAATAAAGTTGATATCAACGGCCAATTCAAAGGCTTCAGCGTCCAGGGTTCTCCCGCCGATTGTGTTAAACTCGCAGTAATGCAACTACATAAGGGGCCAATAGATTTGCTCGTTGCAGGCATAAACAAGGGGGCAAATGCAGGAATAAATGTTTACTACTCCGGCACCGTTGCCGCCGCTATGGAAGGTGCGTTCTTAAACATCCCGGCTGTTGCGATGAGCCTTGCCGCTGAGGAGCAGATGGATTTCGAAAAGGCTGCAAGATATTGTGCAAAAATCTTGAAAAAGCTTATGCCGGTCAAAAAAGGCGATGTGATAAATATCAATATACCACTATTGTCAAAAGGTGAACCGAAAGGAGTAAGAGTTGTACCTCAATCAAGTAAAGGTTTCGATGAGTACTATATCCCTCAGAAAAACGAACAAGGTCAAACCGTTTTTCAGTTAGCCGGCGGCCCACACCGACTCGAAAGCACCCCCGCCGACGCAACATCATTGGCTGAGGGCTTCATAACCGTAACGCCATTGGTTCCGGATATGACAAATCATCAGAAAATACGCCGCCTGCAGCAGCAGATAAAATGGTAAATTTTTCACTTCTGTAAGT
>CAZRMQ010000336.1:0-2389 GCA_964601185.1 uncultured Pirellulales bacterium | reverse complement strand
CATATTAGACTGGAAGAATGAGGAAAACTTACAAAAAAATCTCGTAATATCCAAAAAAACAAATCTAAGATCTCAAACTGACCGTTTGTGTTGTCATGCTGAGCCGCATGGCGAAGCATCTGGCCTTAGCAGCAGAAAATTTAATCTTTTCGCTGGCCAGATTCTTCGCTCCACTTTGTTTCGCTCAGAATGACAAAATAATGTATGTCTATGCAAATAAAATAATTACCATTAGTACTAATAGTAAATCGGTCAGTTTGAGTAAGATGTTGTCAAAAAGTTTTTAGACATTGGAAGATTGCTTCGCTTTGCTCGCAATGACGGACTACCAGCGCGTGGCAGCCTCAAGCGTAGCGGCTCGGCTAAGCTCACCGAATTCTTGGAGATGGCCATCCCCAGGGGCTTCGCCTTTGAGGCTACCACGTACATCTCACTGAATACGAGCGTCGAATAGTGAGCGACGAGTTCCTTTTGTCCTTATGGTCCTGCTGCTTTGCAGAGCTTATAAATCATGTCAATTTTCCCAAAAAAATATTTTACTCTTGACCACGTTAAAATAAGTGTATACAATGTAATTACATATAAGAAAGACAGGTGTTTCCCATGGGAGCCGTAATGAAAACTAATATCGTAAAAATAGGCAATTCACAGGGAATTCGTATCCCAAAGCTCTTGCTTCATCAACTTGAGTTAGGAGAAGAGGTAGAATTAACGGTTAAACATAATCAATTAGTGATTCGGCCAAGCCAACATCCACGTCATGGCTGGGAGGAACAGTTTAGAAAAATGGCCGAAAGACGAGATGACCGATTGTTAGATGAAGATGCGATAAATCTAACACAATGGGATGAAGACGAGTGGCAATGGAAGTAAAACGATTTGACGTATATTTGGTCAACCTAGACCCAACTGTAGGTAAAGAAATCAAGAAAAACCGACCTTGTCTGGTGGTATCGCCTAATGAGATGAATAGATTTATTGCGACTGTAATCGTTGCTCCGATGATGACCAAAGGAAGGCTATATCCAACCCGTGTATCCTGTCATTTCCATGGAAAGAGTGGTCAGATAGTCCTTGACCAATTGCGCACAGTGGACAAGGTCAGGTTGGTTAAAAAGCTCGGCCAAATAAGGTCGAAAACTCAGCAGGCTGTGTTAGCAATGCTCAGCGAGATGTTCGCTGAATAATACAAGATACGAGCGACGGGTCACGAGTCACTTCTTTGGTTTTAACCCTGCTGCTTTTCTGAGCTTGGCTACCATGTCGGTTTTTTCCCAGGTGAAATTGGCTCCCTTCCTGCCGAAATGGCCGCCGTGTGAAGTTTCTGCAAAAATCGGACGGGCAAGCTTTAAGTGCTGGATCATTTTCTTAGGAGTTAGCGGGAAAAGCTTCCTTATAATCTCACTTATTCTCTCCTCGCTGATTTTTGCGGTACCTTCGGTCTGTACAAGGACGGAGATTGGCTCAGCTACCCCAATAGCGTAAGACAATTGCAATTCACAGGTATCAGCGAGGCCGGCAGCGACAACGTTCTTGGCAATGTATCGAGCCATATAGCTTGCAGTTCTGTCGACTTTGGTGGGGTCTTTACCGCTAAAACATCCGCCGCCGTGGCTTCCTCTTCCGCCGTAGGTATCCACGATGATTTTTCGTCCGGTCAGGCCGCAGTCGCCCTTCGGGCCTCCTATTACGAACCGGCCCGTTGGATTGATGTGATAGACAATATTTTTGTCCACAAGACGCTTTGGTAGTACAGGCAAAACAACCTTCTCGATTATTTGCTTTCGTAGTTGTTGGTATTTAATAGTCGGTGCATGTTGAGCGGCGACAACGACCGTGTGGATTCGTTTTGGCTTACTATTCTCGTATTCTACCGTCACCTGACTTTTGCCGTCCGGTCGTAACCAGGGCATCTTCCTGCTCTGTCGCATTTTTTCCAGTCGAGTCGTTATAGCATGTGCAAGCTGAATAGGCATAGGCATTAACTGCGGTGTTTCCCGGCAGGCGTAGCCGAACATCAGGCCCTGGTCACCGGCTCCTTGTTCTTTGTGCAGACCTGTGCCTTCGGTGACGCCCTGTGAGATATCGGTGCTCTGTCTTCCGACCGATACCATAACGGCACAACTTTCACAGTCAAATCCGAGCTGAGGGTCATCATAGCCGATTTTTCTTATAGTTTCGCGGACAACATTCGGAATAACCACGACGGCTCTCGAAGTAATCTCTCCTGCGACGATGACCATATTATCTTTGACCATCGTTTCGCAAGCTACCCTGCTTTGCGCATCTTGCGCGAGCATGGCATCAAGTATGGCATCGGATATATGGTCGGCCACCTTGTCGGGGTGGCCCATTGTTACAGACTCGCTGGTAAACAGATATTTATTGG
>CAZRMQ010000335.1:0-2389 GCA_964601185.1 uncultured Pirellulales bacterium | reverse complement strand
CAGCTTTTCTCATCGGCAGCTCATTCTGCCATAAAATCTTTAATTTGGCATGTTCAAGCAGTTCCGGTGAAACCAGCCAGTCCGTCCCTGCCTCTGCAGCCACAGCGCCAGCCGTAATATACAAAACTAAAAAACCAATTAATAAAATAACTGTATTTCTTAACCGCAACATTTGTGTAAACCCTCACAAAAGAAACTCAGAGCAATTGTTAAATGCCTAAAGTGAGCTAAAGTGCCTAAATTAACACTTATGTGTCATCCTGAGGCGAAGCCGAAGGATCTGGCCAACGAAAGAGAGATTCTTCGCTTCGCTCAGAATGACAGCCTTGCTGTCACTTTAGGCATTTTAGACACTCCTCACTTTAGTTCACTATCTATGTTATGGCATATTAACATAGTCAGCCAAATCAATGTTGTGCTCAATTTCAAATTTCTGCATCTGTTCGATGCGTTTGGTATCGTCTTCGATCCGATTTACAAGCTTAAATATGTATGGCTTACCTGCTAAACGATGCTGCAGGTCGTCGAGCATCGGCTCCCATATGCCGTCATACAATTGCTTCTTCAGAACCACCAGCATCTTATGCTCATCGCTGAGGCTGTTGACGAAGTCGTCTATATCCTTGGATTCCCCCTGGGGGGGGTCCTTCCTGATTGTACTATCTTTGTCTTCGCGGCTATTTCTGCTCTGCTGGCCCATATTTACAACCTTGCCCCCTGCTTGTGCAGAGGCAAGCCTGTCCCCGCGGAAGCGGGGACGCAGCAGAATATTAACGGCCAGCCCTTTAAATTGCAACAAATTTCCCCCAAATTAAAGTGCCTAAAGTGAGAATTGACTAAAGTGCCCCCTGCCTTCGCAGGGTATGTGTTTAGCCAAGAGAAAAGCCATCCCCATCCCTAAGGGATGAGGATGCCACCCGATAAATTTGATAAATAAAGGGTGGCAGCCCCAAGCGCTGGACTGAAGCAATGCGAAGTCCGAGCTTGAGGATGGCCTTCAGCCTGTCCTCGCGGAAGCGGGGATTATGAATTACAACTTTAGCTCACTTTAGGCATTTATACTATTGGCGTTGTTTTAATCCGATATTAGCTTCTGCCAGTGTTTTACATCAGCCCCTATTGCTTTGAGAAACCTTCTTTGTGTTAACTTTTCCAAAGACCCACACTGTGTTTTTGCAGCGTTTTGCAAAGGAATCTGTCCGCCGGCAAAAGTTTGATGGCCACCGCCGGTTCCTTTTCCAGAGACAACCCGGCGTATTACCTTATCAGCTCTGCCTTCCTCCTTTGACGTTCGAATCGATATAAAAAGTTTGCCTTGAGAACAACCCGTGCACATCGTCCAGCAGGTTTCATCTTCTCTCAGCAGCAAATCTGCTACTTCAGCAATCATATCGGGATTGTCTATCGTTGCTAAGCTGGTGATAATCGTCTGTCCATAAATACGGGCGTTCCTTAGGGCTTCATCCAGCATCCGAAAATAAACTCGCGGCACACTACCTCTCTGGATTTCGCTGAGCATCCTTTTATTCGCTAATGGAAATAACAACGCAACCGCTTCAATATCCGCCTTGATTGCCTGTCTGCCGAGATCCTGTGTATCGGAGCGGATAGCATAGAGCAAGGCCGTTGCAAGCTGTATATCAGGTTCTATCCCTGCCTGGATAAGATATTCCAGCAGGATGGTCGCTGTAGCGCCATATTCGATGCGAATGTCGATGAATTTCGCCGCTCGCGTTGCGGCTCGCAAAGGATGATGGTCTATAACAATGTCGGGCATCATTCCAGCAGGCAGGGATGTATTTCCGGTTCCAGGCTGGGCGTCCACCATTGCAATGCAGTCGAATCTTTCAAGTTCAATTTCCGCACAAGGCCGCAGATTCAGACCAAGATACTGCACCAAAGCTCTGTTTTCGGCTCGACCGACAGTCCCACCGTGAGTGATCGTGCCCTGAACGTCACCAAGGTTGTTTGCAAGTTTGCGTAACGCTACCGCAGAAGCGATTGAATCAGGGTCAGGATTATCCTGCATGATTATCAATAGACGGGTCTTTGTCTTTAGAATCTGCTCTAATTTACTGAGCCTCACACGAATTTTGGCAGTGGGTTTCACAGGATTACCTTATTTGCCTTTCCGAAATGGTCTAAACAATCTCAGTAAATCACATTCCCGCCAGCTTCTCTTGTCTGGAAATATTCCCCTTTCCACAAACCCTACTTCCTCTATTGAGTAAAACGCCTGCGGATTAAATTTCTTGATCGACTCAACCACGCTGGGAGCTTCCCGCCGAGGCACGATGGTAAAAATGACCTTTACCTCACCGCTTGTCCCATGGCCGTCAATACTGGTAACTCCATAGTTTTTAGCATTCAAATGCTCCACCAGAGGCAG
>CAZRMQ010000334.1:0-2389 GCA_964601185.1 uncultured Pirellulales bacterium | reverse complement strand
AGCAATGTTCCTGTTCCGCCGGGCAGCACAACGTACGCCTGGCCCAGCTTAATCAGTGTATCGAGCCGTTCGTCGAGGGAGCCGGTTACAATCGTGCGACTAACGTATTTATTGGCTGTACTGCTTTTAAAAGCTGAGCAGGTAACGCCTATGATTTTTCCGCCGGCCTCGGCTGCTCCTTTGGCTGCGGCTTCCATCGTCCCGCCGTATCCGCCGTTGGCTATTGTAAAACCTGCCTGTGCCAGGACCCTACCCGTCTCGTACGCCAAAATGTAAGCCGAATCGTCGTGCTTTGCCCTTCCTGTTCCAAAAAAGGTTATCGTCTTTTCAACCATTAGTTTGCTTGCGTGTGTAATTCAAAAGGCCGGCAGATAGCAAAATTTCTCTGTCTCTGGCGGAAAGATTTAATTTACCGACAAATTCAAACGAACCGGTCTGATCTATAATCTTGATTTCATCGCTGCTCTTAATGGCATCCAGCAAATTGTTGATTACTATTTCGTCATCAGGCTTGATTTTGTCATAATCATTCTTGTCGGCAAACTCTATTGGCACGATGCAGAAGTTAATCAAATTAGCTTTATGAATTCGCTCAATACCTTTAGCCAGGACTGCCCGCACGCCTAAATACATCGGACAAAGTGCAGCGTGCTCTCTCGATGAGCCTTGGCCGTAGCTTTCACCTGCAACAATGACGCCGGCAGCTCCTTTTTGCTTTAGCTCAAGGCTGCGCTGTGCAAATGTAGGTTTACCCTGCTCATTGAAACAATTGAAAACCACCTTTGCGTATTCCGGCACATTTGAGCGTAGCTTCAAAAAAGCTCCAGCCGGCATAATATGATCGGTTGTTACCTTATCGCCGCATTTGATCAGGACTCTTCCACGCAGTAGCTCCGGCAGCGGCGGTGGGACTTGCGGCACGACAATAGTCGGCCCCCTTATGACCTCTGCTTTCGCTGCTTCCTTTTCACTTAAAGGCGGCTCTATCATACTGTCATCTATGATAAATTCATCCGGCAGGTTTATTTTTGGATATTTGATTCCAAACAGCTTTGGCAAATCACGGGGATCGGTAATTTGGCCGGTCAGAACCGAAGCGACTGCCGTTTCCGGACTGACCAAATAAACTTGGTCGTTTTTTGTGCCGCTTCTGCCGGAAAAGTTTCTGTTGAACGTGCGCAGACTTACTGTGTTCTCAGCCGGTGAAAAACCCATGCCGATGCACGGCCCACAACCGGTTTCGAGGATACGGGCACCGGCTGAAATCATATCCGCCAGCGCGCCGTTTTGCGCTAACATATTTAGAACCTCTCTGCTGCCCGGCGCAATTGCAAACTCGACCATATTATTTATCCGCCTGCCTTTGAGTACCTTCGCCACCATCATTAAGTCGGCGAAGCTTGAGTTCGTACAGCTTCCTATTGCTATCTGGCCCGTTTGGGTGCCGGCGATTTCCCGAACCTTCCTGACATTATCCGGCGAAGACGGACAGGCTGCCATCGGCTCAAGCTCTGACAAATCTATTTCGATGACACGGTCATATTCAACATCAGCATCGGCTGCCAAGGACAGATAATCTTTTTCTCGCTTCTGGGCGGCGAGGAACCTTCTGGTCTGTTCGTCACTGGGAAATATGCTTGTTGTTACGCCCAGCTCTGCTCCCATATTGGTTATGGTGGCGCGTTGCGGAACAGACAGCGTTGAAACGCCATCGCCGAAATATTCGACTATCCAGCCGACATTGCCTTTAGTAGTTAGTATGCTGAGCAGTTTAAGAATCACATCTTTGGCGGTCACCCAATCGTTTAGTTTCCCCGTAAGCATAACTGCCAGGACTTTCGGACAGGTAAGGTAGAATAATCCGCCTGACATAGCAACCGCAACATCGAGACCGCCAGCCCCGATGCCAAGCATACCGATTCCGCCGGCGGTTGGGGTGTGCGAATCGCTGCCCAATAAGGTCGCGCCGGGCTTGCCGAACCTCTCCAGGTGGACCTGATGACAGATACCATTACCGGCCCGCGAATGATAAACTCCGTGCTTTGCAGCAACAGTCTGCAAATATAAGTGGTCATTGTGGTTCTCCGGGCCGAAGCCGGCCATATTATGGTCGATATAGCTCACCGACAGATCGGTCTTAACTCTGCCGGCACCCATAGATTCGTAAAGCAAAAACGCTGTTGTCCCCGTAGCATCCTGGGTAAGCGTTTGGTCAATCCTAATGCCAATCTGCTCACCGGCTGTGAGCTTGCCTTCAAGGCGATGCTTTGCAAGTATCTTGTAAATAAGTGATTGTCCCAATTTTATACACCTATAAATTAATGCCTAAATCTAACATAAGTGTTCCGTAAAGACAAACCTGATTAAAAAATAGTGAGCTAAATCCGCC
>CAZRMQ010000333.1:0-2394 GCA_964601185.1 uncultured Pirellulales bacterium | reverse complement strand
GGGCAGGTATTTTTCGGTTATCTACAATGAAAATCAAAAGGGTGATTTTTGTCATTCTAATAGCCTTTTTAGCTCCAGCAGGAGTACTGCGTTCTCAGTCGATCGATAATTATGAGATTGAAAAGGTACGCAATAAAGAGGTGCTGGATAGCAAAGACCTGCAGATTATCGACAACTTTCTGGCTCAGGCGACACAGGAATTGCTAAAGACAAGGGATTTTACTTCTATTGCCAGAACTCGAACTACTATCTTAAGCAATCAAAGTACCCAGGCGCAGTATGCCAAGCAGTTTTCGCAGTCCGCCTATAAGTACATTTCTTTAAATCTTCAGCAGGCGGAAATTCTGCCGCAGGAACGGCAATTCAAGGTAGTTCTCAATTTTCTGATCTTGGTGGACGGCTTAAAAGACCCCCGTTTGGCCGATTTGGCTATTGCCAAGCTAAAGGATGATAACAAGGTTATTCGCTACTGGGCGGTTCGCTGTCTTACTAATCCGGGCCTGATAAGTAAGCTAAACACCGCTGACGTAGCCAATTTGCGACTATTACAGCATATCGCGGGGCAGCTCAAACAGCTTGTTAATAGCAATCCACCTCCGGCGGATGAGACATTAGCATTGATAACTGAGTTCGCGGCTGAGCTGTCCATTCCGGAAGGAGAGGATTTATTAATACAAATAGCAGATGTAAGAATTAAACAATACGCTGACTGGACGGTAAAATATGAACTTTTAGATAGCGCCGTCTTAAAATCGCTGGCCAACAAAATAACTTCCACAGAATCTGCCAACCCTGAAATTGCCCGCCGTTTTGCTCAGTTGTATTCTTATGCTATGCAGAGGTACATTAAAGGACAGAATTTATTAAGTGATAAAAATAAACAATATCTTGCCTCGGTATTAGTTGAGACGGAGGATAAGTGCATCAGTAAACTCCTTAGGGGGACGCAACCAAATATAAAAAGGGCTGTTGAGCAAAGTAGTATCTCGATGCTCCAACAGGAATATGATAGATTGTTCGGCAACCAGACAAAAGCGGGCGAGCTGACATTGAAACTGAATATTGATTACGGCACCGATGCCAGCGGCAGGAAAAAGATGGCACCGCAGCCCCTGCCTGACCCGCCTGAGACGAAAATACCTCATAGTAAAAATTCTTTTTTGCCTCGTGAGATGCCGGACGCCCAATATGGCCAAATCCCGAGCAGGAAATATCTTCCAAAGCCAACAAGAAAATACAGACCTTCTGCAGCATCTGCAAGACAGGTTGGGTTACCAAAGCCTTTTTCAGGAAGCTCTATCAGTTCCTTGGAAGCATATCAGAGAGAGATTAATGGTGCAGGGATACTGATTGAGAGTGAGCATATCTCGTATTTTGCACCTAAGTTAGGCGAACCATACGCACGCTTGGTTGTCCCCATTCTTGAGCGAGCGTACAAAGAGCTAAAAGTCTGGCATGCAGGTGCTGAGCCATCTTTCCGTATCTCGGTGGAACACTACCCGAATGGGCACCCACGAAACAGGGGTGGAACGAGTGACTGCGTTATCCTCTACGGATTTAAGAATATAGGTTGGATGGATGACAACGCAAGAAAAATTCCTCACGTTAGTGGATACATTGAGGAGATGGCCCACAACTTTGACGGTGCTTGTGGTGTGATGGGCTGGCTATACGAGGCATTTGGCAACTACACGGCGAATGCTATTACCCTCAAAGTTGCACCTTACCCAGAGATCGAGAAATATTTACAGTCCGGAAGATATGGTTTGCAACGTGATGCAGAAACCTTTGATTACTACATGACTCACGGTTTCAAGCTACCTCCGGATGTCCCTCAGAATCTATTCGATCGTATCTATCGACACGTCTTCAGAATGCTCGAGCCTTCCGCGGGGCACATGCTTCTGCCGCGCTTTTACCAGGAAATCAAAAAGAGTGGCGTACCAAAGACGAAATCAGAGGCCGAGAGGGCTTACGTGGTGGCAGAGGTCTTTTCAAAAATCACAGGAACCAATGTAAAGGAGTTATTCCGGCAGTGCGGTATTGCGATGCATGAACCGATTAACGGCAGAGGGACCGGTGTCCTGAATAGCTGAGCAAAAACTGTATTCCTTCGTGATGCAGCGGTACATTAAGGGTCAGGATTTTTAGGCGAAGCTAACCAGAACTATTTAGTTTCGTATTAGTCGAAATAAGGGATAGGTGCATCTGAGCGCTTTTGAGTAGGTGACAATCGACCATTAACCGAGTAGTTGAGCAAAGCGATTATTCGCTGATTTCGCAGGAATATAATAAATTGTTCGGGGACCAAACACAAGCGGGCAAGCTGACATTGAAACTGAATATTGACTACGGCACCGACGCCAGCGGCAGGAAAAGGATGGCACCACAGCC
>CAZRMQ010000332.1:0-2395 GCA_964601185.1 uncultured Pirellulales bacterium | reverse complement strand
CAAGCCTGATTTAGTCATCGGTATCGGCGGCGGAAGCGTGCTGGATACCGGCAAAGTAGTTGCAGCATTATTGACCAACACCGGTAAGCTTGAAGAATATCTGGAAGTGGTTGGTGAAGGTAAACCGATTAAGCAAAGTCCCCTGCCCTATATTGCGATTCCAACCACTGCTGGAACCGGCGCTGAAGTCACTCGTAATGCGGTGCTCGGTGTGCCCGAACAAAAAGTCAAAGTGAGTATGCGCAGTCCTCTCCTGCTGCCTCGCGTCGCTATGGTCGATTCCGAATTAACCTATTCGATGCCGCCGGCCTTGACCGCCAGCACAGGCTTGGATGCGCTCACCCAGCTCATCGAAGCCTACGTTTCCAATAAGGCCAATCCGCTTATAGACGGCATCTGCCGGGAAGGCATAAAACGAGCCGGTCGCTCTTTACGAAAAGCTTATGAAGACAGCGGTAACCCCCGCGTCTTCTTGTCCCACTGCCCCGACTTGCGTCGGGAGACGCAGGGGCAGGCGAAGACAAGAGCGGGGGCCCGTGAGGATATGGCTCTGGCAAGCCTTTTTAGCGGCTTGGCTTTGGCTAACGCGGGCCTGGGTGCAGTGCACGGTTTTGCCGGGCCAATGGGCGGAATGATCTCGGCTCCGCATGGTGTGATATGCGCTCGATTTTTACCGTATGTAATGCAGGCCAACGTAGAGGCCCTTAAAACCCGCCAGGCCGATTCACCGTATTTAGCTCGATATGATAAGGTTGCGCAGCTCTTGACCGGCAAAGCAAAAGCACAGGCCAGCGACGGTGTAGTCTGGATTCAGGAACTTTGCGAGACATTAAAAGTGCCATCGCTAACCGAGTTTGGACTGACCGAAAATGATTTTCCGCAAGCAATTGCCAAAGCCAAAAGGTCGAACAGTATGAAAGGCAATCCCATACAATTAACAGATAACGAGCTGATGGAAATCCTTAAAAGAGCTAATTTATGAAGGTAGAGCTTCACTACGGCACAGGCATAATTGCTCTGCAAATTCCTGAAGACAACATAGAGGAAATTATTCGCCCATGGCAGGAAGAAATAAAAATCGACAACAAAACGCTTCTGCGGCAGGTGATGACATCGAAGGAAGTGGAGGGCTTCAAAGAAGAAATTGCCAACAAGCGTCTTTGTGTGCTGATTGACGACGGCACCCGCGATGAACCGTTCGATGATATATTCGAACAGCTCTTTTTTGCATTGCGAAAAAGTCGGCATGTCCGATTCCTGATTTGCACCGGAACGCATGACCCGGAGATTCCGGAAAATAAAAGAATTATAGAGCAATTAGAAAAGACCGCTCACAAAGAAAATCTCAGAAATTTTTCGATACATACTCATGATTGTGAGCACGATAAGCTTATAAAAGCGGGTAAAACGTCACGCGACACAGAGATTATGTTCAATGTCCTGGCTGACGATGCAGATGTTTTTCTGGTGGTATCGGATGTAAAGGCGCACTATTTTGCGGGCTACTCGAATCCCATAAAGAACTTTGTGCCCGGAATATGTGCATACCAAACAGCCGAGCAAAATCACCGCCTGGCGCTTGATGATAAATCAACATTTGGCATTCACCCATGGCATAGAGACGAAAATCGAAGGGACAATCCACTTGCAGAGGACCAGCTTGAAGGGATGCGGCTGATTGTAAAGGGTCGGCCTGTCTATGCGCTTGTGACGATCAGCACATCGGCAAAAATACAGTGGGCACAATTTGACCATGTCGAGAATGTGAGCGGTGAGGCCTTTAGCGTAATCGACCAGAGGAATACGCATACGGTCAGGCCGGTGTCGCGACTTATCGTTTCGCCCGGCGGACTGCCAAACGACATAAGTCTTTACATCGCCCAAAGAGCTCTGGAACTAACAAAAAGTGCAGTTACCGATGGCGGCCAGATACTGTTTTTGGCTGCGTGTCCAAACGGTATCGGTGAGAAACAGACAATAGAAAACTTCTATAATCGTCTGACTGCTCCGATCGACGAAATACTTCAATCGATTGCCAGTGAATATAAATTATACAGTCACAAACCATACAAGTTTGCACAGATGATAAAGCGGCTGCGGCAAATCTGGATGTATTCGGAGATACCCGACAACCTTATCGAAGCCGCACATTTATATCCTACGCATCAGCCGCAGGCGGTTGTTGACAATTGGCTTGCTGAACAGCCGGATGCGAAGATTATAGTAGTGGACGGTGCTAACAAAATCGCTTTATACAGACGGAACTCCAATTCTCGTGCATCCAAAGTATAGGTAGCATAAATAGCTTAAATTCCCATGCAGAACAGCTTGCCTGCTGTACGGATAAAAAGATGTCCCTCGGCTATTGCAATTGAAGCCTGTACCGGTGGATTTT
>CAZRMQ010000331.1:0-2401 GCA_964601185.1 uncultured Pirellulales bacterium | reverse complement strand
TACTTGCTCATCAGGAGTTACAGGAACATGTGGATTTCCGTCGCGGTTCTGATCGTCACCTCGATTTTCCTGAAGAAGAACTGGTATGACAAGCTGGAGAATGATTAGTAATTGGTAATTTATGATTGGTAATTACCTGTTACCAATTTCCAATTACCAATTCCATTTGACCTGTTCCGGCGGACAGGATAGGTTAGTTTTATGCAGACTATATAATCATTGTTAGGTGGCAGAGAGTGGCTACACTCAATGACGAGAATATGACAAATGGCTGAAGACGCACAAAATCCGGCTAAAGAAAATGGCCAGCCTGTTCAACCAGAAGGAGATATATCTACCTTATTGGTTGAATACCAAGCAGCACAGAGCTCTGCACAACATCACGATACCCTCGTCTGGACTGTTTACCAGCACAATGTGGGGAGCGAGCTTAGTTCTCATGGGTTTCATTATTAATAATATTACTCGCCTAAATCAAACTGCATTCCGTATTACTCTAACAGCATTGAGCATTCTTGGTATTCTACTTAGTTGTTTCGTTTGGATATTTGCAAGACAACTAAATTCGGTAAAGAACCAAAAATATGCGCGATGCCATCAAATCGAAGAGAAACTTAATATGTATCAAAACCGCGACCTACGTTACAAAAAAGGAAGTCAAAAGTTTCTTTATTCGGTAGTTATGATTGTTTTCCTTCTAATATGGTTTGTAATCGTTTATGCCATATGGAATCTGCGTTTGCAATCAGGCTGCTGCCGAGGATGTTGCGTCTTAGCACCATGTTAGGCCTCAGTTTTGCAGCCGGATTCCGTGGCGAAGAAATATAGCACATCGACGATTGAATATGCCTTGTAGAAAAGGCTCACTGTCATTTCGACCGAAGCGGAGAAATCTGCCCTGAAGGCAGACCTCTCCACTCGGCCATACGGCCTCGGTCGAGGTGACAAACAGAGGTTAGCCATTATCGATTGAGATAATATGCAATAAAATGATCAAATTTTACCTACAAATGTAACATACACCTTATAAAAAAGAAAATGAGGAAGATTTTGAATAAAAAAGAAGAAGAAGATATTTTGGATTCGTACAATCGGGGCGAGTGGAGACCTGTTAAGAATCCAAAACGTGAAATTAAAAAACTTCAGAAGTATGCCCGAAATACTCTCCAAAAAAAGATAATAGGATAAAATGATAATGCCTATTCAGCCTGCTGATCCTTTCACGCCGCAAGCTGCAAAACGCTGGAAGATAATACCCCAATGGGCACAGGAAAAGATTTTAGCAAATGTGTTTTGCGGGAAGTGCGGAGGTTCAGTTACTATCGTTTTGGAAAAAGCAGAAATGAGGAACAAAGATTTGATCCTCATGGGAACATGCAAGAGCTGTGGAAAGAAAATTTGCCGGGTCGTTGAGCCAGAATAGGATGGTTTCGTTTGCAGCCAGATTCCGCGGCGAAGAAATATAACTTATTGACTATTGAATATGCCTTTTAGAAAGGACTCACTGTCATTTCGACCGAAGGCCCACTATAAGTGGGCCGAAGTGGAGAAATCTACTTTGAAAGCAGACCTCTCCACTCGGCCATACGGCCTCGGTCGAGGTGACAAACAGAGGTCAGCTATTATCGATTGAGTGAGACTATGGATGAGTAGAATAATTTATTATGTAATCATTTTGCTGCTATGCCGAGGAGCCTTGGGTCAGGAATCCCCGATCCCTGACCCCCGACCCCTGAAACCTGAAAACTCAAGTGAATCCTCCGGAGGAACACGGACAATGATAGATAAAGGTCAAATCAACGATTTCCTAAAAAACGCACAAAATGAATTAGGGCAGGATATTCTTCCCTTCTGGATAAAGAACTGCCAGGATGATGACCCCGCCCAGCGCTGGGCGGGGGGTGGTTTTATCGGCAGGATGTCTAATGACGGAACAATCGCGAAGGACGCTCCCAAGGGGCTTGTGCTAAATGCCAGGATTTTATGGACGTTCTCGGCAGCCTATAGGTTTAAGAAAAACGAAGAGTACCTCCAGATGGCTAAGCGTGCTTATGATTATATAATGCAGAACTTTGTGGATAAGAAGTTTGGTGGTGCATATTGGCTGCTCGACCACACGGGCAAAGCGATCGATGACAGCAAAGAGATATACGGCCAGGCATTTCTAATTTATGGCCTATCAGAGTATTACCTTGCCACGGCAGACAGTGCCGCTCTTGAGAAAGCAAAAGAGATTTTTTCCCTGATCGAGAAGCATTGTCACGATGATGCGAATAAAGGCTACTTTGAGACGTTCAGCCGAGATTGGAAAGCTGCTGAAAAGGCAATGCTGGCAACCGGCGATCCGCGAGAGAAAAAAACTATGAATACGCATCTTCACCTGCTGGAGGCATATACAAAT
>CAZRMQ010000330.1:0-2404 GCA_964601185.1 uncultured Pirellulales bacterium | reverse complement strand
ATTAAATAGATTTTAGATAATTGCTGCTGTAAGCGTTCATATTTTGAAGTTTCTTAATCACGTACCTATGGCGGACTCCTCTCAGCAAGGAAAGAAGCAAAAATTATTTGAATAAATTGTGTTTGAAAAGAAATTGAAGATATGAAAATTAAGAGCACCAAACCAACTATGTCCCCACCTTAACAGCTAATCTTTCAATTCAGCCGTCAATATGGATTTGTTGCTTATTTTACGTAACAACTTTGTCCGGCAAAACCACCTTTTCAGACTTTTAAGATTATACCTATTCAGAGCATTGCGAAGATGAGTATAAGGAGACGTATATGCGTACAATTCTTACCACCGCGATTCTTTTATGTTTCAGTAACATATTTATGACATTTGCCTGGTACGCCCATTTGAAAAATCTCGCACATCGTCCGTGGATTGTGGCGGCTCTTGTAAGCTGGGGGATAGCGTTTTTTGAGTATCTTATTCAGGTGCCGGCCAACAGGATCGGCCATCAGGTATTAAATGTTGGCCAGCTCAAGATTATCCAGGAGATAGTGACATTGTCCGTTTTTGTTCCTTTTTCGATTTTATATATGAAGGAGCATATTCGCCTGGATTATCTCTGGGCAGGCCTGTGTATAATGGGTGCAGTATTTTTCGTATTCCGCCAAAAGCTATTCGGTGCGTGATTTTATATTTTAGTTTGACACTCGCACGATAAATCAATAGACTGATTTGCAAGAATAATTTATAGAATGCAGGTAAATATGATAAAAGCGATAATAGAGCACAAACAAGAGCTTCATAACCTTTGTCAGAAATTCAACGTCAAGAGACTGGATGTTTTTGGATCGGCTTTATCTGAAAAAACATTCGTAAAACACAAAAGCGATATTGATTTTCTTGTTGAATTTGAGCCGATGGAAGCGGTCCAGCACGCCAGATCTTATTTCGGATTGCTTCAATCTCTTCAGGATATACTTTCATGTAGGATAGATTTAATTGAGATAAAGGCTGTGCAAAATCCATATTTTCTTAACTCAATCAATAAAAATCGGAGTCGGATATATGCAGCCTGAAAGTGCAAAATATCTTTATGATATTCTTAAGGCCTGCGAGGCAATCCTGCAATTCACAGAAGGTAAAGATTTTAAGGATTACGAGGAAGATTTGCTTTTGCGTTCTGGGGTAGAGCGTCAATTTATGATTATTGGAGAGGCCTTGAATCAGGCGGTTGGAGACGACCCGGAAATCGAGGACTTAATACCGGAGAGCAGGGAAATTATCAACCTTCGCAATATAATTGTACATGGTTACGCTGTTGTCGAGAACAAAACTATCTGGGGGATTTTACAAGGTGATCTGCCGAGTTTGTACGATCAGGTAAAAGAAATTCTTAGAAAAGCATAAGCGATTAGTGGGATGTAAAAATACTCTTATGTATATGGGGGGCTATTATGCAACGTTCTTTATCTGAAACAGCCAATTATGTCTTGTTGCAATTTAATTGCTTCGAGATCAAAGTACCAAACAATTCAAGATTACTACTCGAATATAAATCAGTATGTAATGATAATGGTAGTTCTCGCGGCTTCATACAGGAAGATGATCCTAACTTTGATATAGCATTAGAAGCTCAAAGGGATTTCAGGCAACTTGAGTTCTTCTTTGATCAAATAGACAATGATGTACAAAAGACCAACTACGGATCTATACTTAAGCAAATAATAAAAGATTCAGTATTTCCGCAAGATGATAAATTAGATAGCTCTGGTCGAAACGCTCAGGCAGAAGCCTTTGTATTTGCTGTTTGCAGGAATTCAGGAATGAATCCTTTATTTGAAGAACCTGATGTTACTTGTCAGGTTAAGGGCAAGAAATATGGAATTGCTGTTAAACGGATAAAGAATTTGTCGAAAATCAAAACACGATTAGTTGAAGGAGAAAGCCAGATCCATAAGGTAGGTCTTCCTGGAATTATTTTTGTAGAACTGACAATAGCGGTGAATCCACAGAATTTTAAAATAGTTACAAATGAAAATGAACAAAAAGTTAGGGACTGGTGGACAGCAAAAATGAGACAGACTACAAATAGAGTATTGAAGGATGTTCACAACGAAGAAGTCAGAGGTATTTTACTTCATGAGTGCTGTCCGATACGTTTTCCAGATGGACAATATTTCCTTAGAGGTATGACGTATGGGATATTAACTGCAAAAAATGAAGAACAGAAAAACGAATGGAAACAATTCAAAGATACATTTGTCAAGGGACTGCCAAATCTAATTCCATAAACTACTATCCTCTTTTTGAGAGTTTGCCTATAACAGACCGATGAGATTTATAAAAGCCGAGCGGTAATTATACTCGGTTTTTTCTTTGCGCTTATTTTCTTTTGACTCTGTGGAATGTT
>CAZRMQ010000329.1:0-2426 GCA_964601185.1 uncultured Pirellulales bacterium | reverse complement strand
TGATATTTGTGGATGTACTTAGGTGGCTTTTGAATTACACAGATATAAAGTACACAGCAAAGGAAATGCTCATAAAATATTGTGTCCTCGCATTCTGCTCCATTTGTGAGAGCATAATAGATGACACAACAAAAGGTATAATCGGCAAAAAACACCCCTTCAAGGAAAGAACAAAAAGAATGGTGGAAAAGGGTATGATTCAGCAACCACTAAAAGACAAACTTGATTGGTTATGGGATAAGCGAGGCGATGGAACTCACCTATACTTACTTAATTTTCCAGAACAAGGCCTGTACACGTTAAGTGACTATAAGAAAGCATATTTTGCTATAAACGAATTGATAGGCACTCTGAGTAAATTCAAACACAGGAATTGAGATTATTTCATCAAAAGATTTATTTATATTATTCAACTTCCGGGTGTTAATAAACTCAAGAATAAGAAAATTGTTGATGTCTGATCATCTTCTTTAATCCACACAATTTAAGGAAAAGGTAATTGCCGGTTAGACAAGTCTATTATTTTTTTGAGGTAAAATCAGGTTAATAAATAATGATTAGGCAAAGGTCTGATATTTATGCTCCATACGGCACCTGTGACAGGTGCGGATGGAGCGGTAAGGACTGGGCTTTTAAATACCAAGGATTGTGTAGCAAATGCTATAAACAATGGCGGAAAGAACGCGCGGAAGAAAGCCGTAGACTCAAGCCCCCAAATGAAAATGTACAGATTACTGATGGGATAATTATCACAAAAAACGTTCATGTTAGATTGGAAAAAGAGGCTCACTCAGATGTCCCATTAACAAGAAGTTGGCATTACGCTGATTTGTGTGAAGGCATCGGTTACTTTTTATCACTAATATCTATGCTTGTGTTGGTATTCACCCTTTATTTACACCCGTGGTATATCCCTTTTCTGATAATTTTCGCGATTCTGGGCTTTATCATGGCTTTCGTATCGAGCAGCGTACAGAAAGCCGAGGCAGCAAAACGTCAACCGAAAGTCACTGCTCGTTTGGAGGAACTGGCTCGTGAAAGACAGAAAAGAATTGAGGAGGCTAAAACATTCTACGCCAGTGCTGAATGGAGACTTATCCGAGAACAGGTCATAGAGGAGCAAAAGCATGTTTGCCAAATATGTGGCTGCCGAATTACAATTGATAATGACTTAACTGTAGATCATATCAAGCCGAGAAGCAAGTTTCCCGAGCTTGCTTTAGATAAATCTAATCTACAAGTTTTGTGTCGTAGATGCAATTCTTCTAAGGGAGCAACCTATGATGAATCAAGTATAACAAATGATGAATCTATCTCAGAAACTGTCAAGAATATAGAATTCAAATAATTACTCACTTTAAATGAGGATAATATGCGATTGTGGACATGGCAAAGTAAAGACTTCTCACTTTTTGATAAAAGCCAGAAGGTCGAAAGCATTAAACACTCTTTCTATGTCAATAAGCATCCAAATCTTAACATCAGAAAAAAACATCGGGTGGCTTATGAAAAGGTGTTCCAAAAGTTAGACACAAACCAGTTGATATGGTGTTTCACAAATTACAATGAATCTATTGAAAAAGCGTCAATAGAGGAATTTGAGAAGATACGGCATTGCCTTCTATGGGAGATTGACATTCCTGATAATGAAATAATTTGGTATTGCAATGCTGCTTGGAATACCTTAAGGACTGGTAAACCAGCTATGCCGGAAGGAATATGGGAAATATTTCATTCATCTGAATATCTTTTTCCGGAAGAAGCCAAGAGGTACGAAAATGAATTCAATATATTTTGGTCAGGCAATGCTATAGAAGATCTCTTGAATTTAGTATTCCTTAAAAAACCTGTTTTTGACTTGGGTTTGCCGAACGCGCGTTCAACCGGATGCTCCGGTGCACTCGTAATTCATCCGGTTGATATACAGAAGATAATAAAGAACCCATTTGAAATCGGAAGATGGTGGAACGGTCCAACACAAAAAAATTGGCCAATAAATAACGATGTGAATATTCTAAAAATTATTCCGTGCCTCAATTGCCCTGGACGTTAATTATAAAGAGAAAAATTTTTACTTTGAAATAATGTGAAAAATCCTTCGTGAACGTGTTAATACGGGCATTTCAGTTTTTTGTGTACCAGTATCTCTTGCCTTTGATAAAAGCGGCAGGGCCATATCTATTGAGCTTTCGTAAGTTCTTTAGATGTGCTTTGCCGTGGTGTGGCTCAAGCATTTCGAGCTTTTCGCAGGTTGAGAAATCATCACACTGCCAGCAGCCATCCAGCGACTTTTTTCTGGCACAGTTTCTTATCTTGCAGTTAGGCGGGCCGCCATTGCCCTTGCAGACCTTTTTGCAGCGCATCTTCATCATTGTGCCAAGCAGATTATAGCACTTCTCGTAGTCCTTAAATTCCTTAAAGAAAGG
>CAZRMQ010000328.1:0-2433 GCA_964601185.1 uncultured Pirellulales bacterium | reverse complement strand
CCAAAAATTTAGCAAAAATCTCGAAAAAAAATGAACAATTGCATTTAAAATAACATATAAAAAGATAAGCAGGCTATTATTATAATTTGTTTTGTCATCATACTACCTCAATATCATTTTAATTTTAGCACGCCTGCCCTTTACAAATGAGTGGTTTTCCTGAATTCGCACCCGAATTGTAGTTTCTTTGGATTTTTCTCAGGAAAACAACGGTTTCGAGAATACGGACTTGGTGTATGCGTTCGCCGAACTGATCCCTTTAGCAGAAATGCGCCCTGTAGGGTGCCGTTATATATTTATCATTTTTATTGAAAGGGCAGAAAAATGAGAAGGAAAGCAAATCTTGTAAGATTGTCTCTGTGCGTACTGTTTCTTTTCGTGGCTATATCCACGGCCACCGCACACACACCAACACCTGAGCCATCTGGTCCACCAGAAATAATCTATGTGGATGCCGATGCCACCGATGCAAACGATGGTTCCTCGTGGGCTAATGCCTACAACTACCTTCAGGATGCCTTGCATGATGCCTATTCTTCCATCAAGTTAGTTGAAATCCGTGTTGCACAAGGGATCTACAAACCAAATCAAAGTACCTTTACGACTCCGAGTCGGAGCTTGGGAGGGTCACCGGACTACTTTGACCGTTACACAGCATTTTGGCTTGGAAGTGGTGTGACTATTAAGGGCGGTTTCGCTGGACTTAGTGGGGATGACCCTAATGCACGTGATATTGAATTATACAAAACCATCCTAAGCGGCGATTTGAACGGTGATGACATCGATGTTAACGATCCTTACGATCTTCTCAATGAGTCAACACGCGCCGATAATAGTATTCATGTTGTACAAAGTAGTGATGCAGATTCAAGCGCTGTGCTTGATGGTGTCGTCGTATCATCTGCTGTCGATAGCGGGATGGAAAATAATGAAGGAACCCCCTGCATATCAAACTGTACTTTCCTGCGAAACTCAAGCAAAAACATCGGTGGTGCGATTTTGAACAACAGGAGTAGCCCAACGCTAACGAACTGCAAATTCATAAGCAATTGGGCACGCTGGGGGGGAGCTATCTGCAATCAAGGCGGATATCTCGGCTCCGTTACCTTAATAGAAAGCTGTAGCTTCATTAACAATGGAGCCCTTGCTGGTGGTGGCGGTGGTGGCATAGCCAACTCTGGTAATACCGTGTTGATCGACTGCACATTCTGCGGCAACTCAGCTATCAATGGAGATGGAGGAGGATTACATAATGGACGTAGCCTTGAACTGACAAACTGCAAATTTACAAAGAATTCAGCCGAAGCTGGTGGCGCAGTTTTCATAGATGACATGAATTCCGGTGAGACAACGGTAATAGCCAATTGCCTTTTTAATGCGAATTCAGCAGCGTATGGTGGGGGGGCATTGCACAACGATGGAAATATTCAAACTATCAATAAATGCGTCTTTACTGGTAACTGGGCAGGCACATACGGCGGTGCCCTTTCGGGTGTAAATCGCAGCCAGACCATCACGAACTGTATTTTTGCTGGCAACCAGGCTGATGATGAAGCAGCAGTGATACTTGCTGAGTGCTCTGGTCCGATTCTTATTAATTGTACCTTAGTTGGCAATTTATCCCCAAACGGCGGGCCTTCTATCGGGTGTGTTTGCCACGGGTCTTGCTCATCAGGGATGGAAATAACTAATTGTATTCTATGGGATTGTGGCAATGAAACTGAGTGGTGGAAAAGAGAACGACGGGACATAACGGTGACATACAGTGACATTCAAGGCGGCTGGCCGGGCGAAGGCAACATTGACACCGATCCGTGTTTTGCCGAGCTGGGCTATTGGGACCCAAATGGAACGCCGGAAAATGCGAATGATGATTTCTGGATCAACGGCGGTTATCATTTGAAGTCTCAGGCAGGAAGATGGGACCCGAACAGCCCAATGTGGGTTGCAGATGACGTCACAAGTCCTTGTATTGACGCAGGTGATATGAGCAGTCCCATCGGCTTCGAGCCGTTCCCCAATGGTGGTATTGTTAATATGGGAGCGTATGGCGGAACAGCCGAGGCGAGCAAAAGTTATTTTGGTAAGCCGGTCTGCGAGACTATCATTGCAGGTGATATCAACGGTGACTGCAAAGTAGACTTCGATGATCTTTATATAATGATATATCATTGGATGGAAGATGACGAGCCGGTGCCTCCACCAGAGCCAACGCCAGTAAGGCGATAGAGGACAGAAGACAGAAGACAGAAGACAGAGGACAGAGAACGGAGGGCAGAAGACAGCCGGTGAATATCTATTTTTTGATAAAATTTTGGGCGATAGTTGGCTAATCTGTTATAATATTACTGAGTGTTAACCATTCGTAATATCCCTTACAGGAGGACGAAAAATGCAGAAAGTCAGACTAATCGCTTGTATCTTCAGTTTGGT
>CAZRMQ010000327.1:0-2450 GCA_964601185.1 uncultured Pirellulales bacterium | reverse complement strand
AATGGTGAGTTTGCCTTCACAGCCGATATTACTGGTCTTCAAACTTTTCCGCAGTATCACGATAAAGGCATGCCGCTGGGCACTCTTTCTCAGTGGGGCTGGCATACCTCGCCGAATCCAAAGGATTACAAGCTTACGGATATACTGGAGGAATACGAGGTGGCCGGACGGAAGGTGCCCTATGCATCGGATAGGCAATATTCGAGAAATTATTCGCCTGCTGCCGCCTGGTTACGTGCCAATCCGCACCGTCTGTACCTCGGACAAATCGGATTACGCATAATTAAATCCGATGGCACAGACGCAAAGATCGAGGACATAATCAAGACTACCCAAATCCTGGATTTATGGGAAGGACTTATAAGCAGCAGCTTTGAAGTAGATTCTGAGCCTGTTAAAGTTCTGACTGTTTGTCATCCGAAGACTGACACTTTAGCGATCCGTATTGAATCTCCTCTGTTGGCACAAAAGCAGTTGCGGGTCTGTCTTGCATTTCCTTATGGGAAGGAAGAATGGCGTAATGCAGCGGATTGGGAGCATCCAGATCACCATACAACGCAATTACGGGTTATCGGTAACCAAGCTGATTTAGCCCGAATTCTCGATACTGACCGTTATTATGTCCGAGCGACATGGTCGCCTTCTGGAAGTATCCAAACTAAAACGCAGCATGATTATGAATTTTCTTCTACAGATGGTGTATTGGAAATTGTATTTGCTTTTTCACAAAAGCAAATTGCGGAACCATTGCCCGATTTTGGGGCTGTCCGAAAGGCGGCTGCAAATCATTGGGAACAGTTCTGGAGTAGTGGGGGGGCAATTGATTTTTCGCAGTGCACCGATCCGAGAGCTTTCGAGCTGGAACGACGTGTCGTGCTTTCGCAGTACTTGACGGCTATTCAATGTTCAGGGACGCTACCACCACAGGAAACGGGGCTTGTTTGTAATAGCTGGTTTGGCAAATTCCATTTGGAGATGCACTGGTGGCATGCGGTACATTTTGCACTGTGGGGCCGCCTGGAACTGTTGGAGCGCAGCCTGCCCTGGTACCAGTTGATTTTACCCAGGGCAAAAGCCACCGCGGAACTGCAGGGCTATAGCGGTGTTCGATGGCCGAAAATGTGTTCTCCGGATGGACGAGACAGTCCAAGCACGGTCGGCGTGTTCCTGATATGGCAGCAGCCGCATCCTGTTTACTACGCTGAACTGTGCTATCGTACTCATCCGGATAATCAAACACTGGAGCGATACCGTGACATAGTATTTGAGACTGCTGAGTTTATGGCTTCGTATCCTGTCTGGGACGAAGAAGGTCAACGCTACGTGTTAGGACCTGCTTTGATACCAGCCCAGGAAAGCTACGGACGTTACCGCAGAAATAATCTCAATCCGACCTTTGAGCTGGCCTACTGGTACTGGGGGCTGGAAACCGCACAAAAATGGCGTCAAAGGCTCGGTTTCGAACGCGATCCTGATTGGGATAAGGTTATCAAGAATCTTTCACGTCCAACCACTCGTGATGATGTTTACACAGGTATCGAGACGCCGCCTTACACGATTATCGAGGACCATCCTTCAATGGTAGCTGCGCTGGGATTTGTCCCACAAACACCGCTTATCGACCCGAACACGATGAAGCGGACGCTCGACTTTGTTATGCAGAAGTGGGACTGGCCCAGCACATGGGGCTGGGATTATCCTATGCTGGCGATGACGGCAGCACGATTGGGTGAGCCGGAAAAAGCGATAGATGCCCTGTTTATCGAGGCGGAAAAGAACCGGTATTTGGCTAACGGACACAATTATCAATCGGCCCGGCTGCCGCTGTATCTGCCCGGAAACGGCGGCCTGCTCACGGCTGTCGCGATGATGGCTGCCGGCTGGGATGGCTGTCCCGACCGACAATCACCCGGTTTTCCAGACAATGGAAAATGGAATGTGCGCGCTGAAGGTCTCAAGCGTATGCCGTGAGTCAGAATACAGGAGACAGGATAGAGGAGTTGACTATGGATCGGATACAAAGGTTAATCTTTGCAATTGCTGTGGTCTTGACCACAGGTTCGTTCATAGTGGTTGCTGATCAAATGCCGGTTGCCGAAGGCCCGTTCAAGACCACCTGGGAATCGATCCAGGAGAACTATAAGGTTCCCGATTGGTTCCGTGATGCAAAGCTGGGCATTTATATTCACTGGGGGGTATATTCAGTGGCCGAACGTGGAGAGTGGTACGGTCGCAGAATGTACGATGAAAATGATCCTGTCTATGAACACCATGTAAAGACCTACGGACACCCAAGCGAATTCGGATACAAGGACCTCATACCTTTATGGAAGGCCCAAAACTTTGATCCAAATGCCTGGTTGACACTCTTTAAGGAAGCTGGGGCGCGTTATTTCACGCCCTGTGCTGTTCATCACGACGGATTTGACCTCTGGGATTCAAAGTACCAG
>CAZRMQ010000326.1:0-2453 GCA_964601185.1 uncultured Pirellulales bacterium | reverse complement strand
AAAAACATTCGACACCGTAATTGATGGGTCATCCTATCAATATGTGAAAACAACAAGCCAACCTCAGGAAATCAAAGGGACATGGACAGTCAGCTTCGTTGAAGGTGGGCCGGAATTGCCATCCACTGTCGAAATACAGCAGTTAGATTCCTGGATGAACTTCGGCGGTGAAGTAGTGAAGAATTTTTCCGGTACGGCAAAATACACCATTTCGTTTGAAAAGCCGGAAGGTCAGGCTGATGGGTGGATACTCGATCTTGGTCGTGTATGTGAAAGTGCGAAAGTATCTCTTAATGGAAAGGAATTAGGCGTTTGTTTCTGCTCACCATATCGTCTAACAATTCTTGAAGATATGATGGAGGAAAAGAACGTTCTTGAGATTAAGGTATCGAATTTAATGGCGAATCGTATTGCCGACCTTGATCGACGAGGCGTGAACTGGAAAAAGTTCTATAATATTAATTTTCCTGCCAGGCTCAGAGAAAACAGAGGTCCGGACGGTTTGTTCAACGCATCAAAGAGGCCTCCAGGAGATTCGGGTTTGTTTGGTCCGGTGACACTAATACCTGTGAATATAGGCTTTTGAAAGAATGTAGCAAAGAAAAGGTGGTGCACAAATGAAGAGTACTTATTTATCAGCTCTGATAACTATGATTATGATTAGTGTAATTACAGCCGGTGCGGAACCGGGCAAGCCCCTAAGGGGCAAGCTGGCGCCTAAGCCTTTGTATCGCGATCCGGTTTACGATGCTCCGACCGACCCTGTGCTCTGTTTTAACGCCCAGGAGAAAAAATGGTTCATGTTTTACACGAGCCGTCGCGCGACTGAGCCGAACACACCCGGCTTTACGTGGGTACACGGCTCGCGTATCGGCATTGCCGAGTCCTCGGACGGCGGAGCAACGTGGACGTACAAAGGTACGGCGGACATCGACTACAATGGGGGATTGAGCGAATATACTTATTGGGCGCCGGAGGCAATTTATCACGACGGCACGTATCACATGTATCTCAGCTTCGTGCCGGGGATATTTACCGATTGGAACCACCCACGCGATATTATTCACCTTACAAGCAAGGACCTGCTTAAGTGGAAGTTTGAATCGGTATTGGACCTCATGTCCGATCGGGTGATCGATGCCTGCGTAATACAGCTGCCGAACGGCACATGGCGTATGTGGTACAAGGACGAGCGTGCTCGAATGTCGCTCTCATACGCAGATAGCCCCGATTTGTACAAGTGGGAAGCACACGGCAGTGCCGTTAACGACCGTAATGGAGAAGGGCCAAAGGTCTTCCACTGGAAGGGCCGTTTCTGGTTGGTTGCCGATGTTTGGCGTGGTCTCGGTGTTTGGAGCTCAGATGACTGTCTGAATTGGGTACCTCAAGAGCAAAATCTGCCTGGCTCGCATGGCGATGTGGTTGTAAGCGGGGACAGAGCATATCTATTTTATTTCACGCGCCTTGGTAAAGAGGACATAGAACAGAACGATCCTTACGCGGGTCGACGAGCTGCTATTAGCGTTGTAGAGCTGGAATATAAAGATGATAGTCTTATCTGCGATATCAACAAACCGGCGTATATCCAGTTATTGCCGCAACTGGAGGAAGAAAAGTAAGAAAAACTATCAGATAAGGTGATTAAGTTTTGAAGGACAACATTCAAAAATTAGAAGAAATAGCTCGTCTTATTAGAATCGACGTCATTACTATGATCTATAAAGCAGGGGACGGACATCCAGCTCCTGCACTATCGGCTACAGATTTGATTGTCGCACTTTACTTTAACATTTTAAAAGTGGATCCGCATCATCCTGATTGGCAGGATCGAGACCGATTTATCTTGTCAAAAGGTCATGCCTGTCCTGCATTATATGCGGCGCTGGCCAGAAAGGGCTACTTCCCAAGCTCTGACTTAGCAGGTCTTCGTTCATTGGGATCGCATTTGCAGGGACATCCTGATATGAATAAGACTTCTGGAGTGGACTTTACCTCCGGCTCCCTCGGCAATGGCGTTTCAATCGGTCATCAAGTATCCAGCATTTAGGAGATTAAGATGCTATCGATCAGAAGACAAATTGCTATTGTATTTTTCGGCTTAATGTTGGGGCTATTGCCTGCACCTGTGGTAGCGCAGGCACAGGTGGTGGCATATAGGGCCAATTGTGCAGAGGCTGTGAAGTCCGCTAGGGGATGCCTTACGGCAGACCGTAGTGCCGGAGCGCCCAATCCAAAGCAGGGACTAAGGCTGGCCGACATTCTGGTGCACGATCCATTTATTCTGCCGCATAAAGAGAGCCAAATTTATTACCTGTATACAAGTGCTTGGCCGAATATTACGGGCCTTAATCGATTTGGCGTGATGACCTACAAGAGTAAGGATCTTTTGAACTGGGATGGACCTTATGTGGTATTTGTCGTGCCTGATGATGTTTGGGCAAATCCGATGCACG
>CAZRMQ010000325.1:0-2472 GCA_964601185.1 uncultured Pirellulales bacterium | reverse complement strand
TAATAGCAGATTTCTCGACTCACCTTCGGTTCGCTCGAAATGACAAAATACACTGCTTCTACAGAGCATTCTAAATTTTCAATTCTAAATTCGTTATGGAAGTTACCAATTACCAACTTCTATTTCCAGATTTCTATTTCAAGTTCCAGGTCTATATCAAACTGCTCTTTGACTCTTTGTTCTATAGTGTCTATCAGTCTCATTATGTCCCGGCTGGTACAACCATTTTCCGCGATGATAAAATTTGCATGTTTTTCGCTGACGACGGCACCGCCTATCTTCAATCCTTTAAGACCTGCCCTATCAATCAAAGCACCGGCTGAGGCACCTTTGGGATTCTTGAATATGCAGCCGCAGTTTCTGGTATTCAGAGGCTGATTATTCTTCTTGTAAATCCACATTTCTTTTACCGTTCGCATAATTTGCTCTGGATCGGCATTGGCCAACTCAAAATGTGCGCTTAAGATGAATTTCGCAGTGATATTTGTGCTGCGATAGTCGAATACAAGCTCAGGTTTTTTCTTTTCAAAGATATTGCCATGAATATCCATGACAGTAACGAATTCAACGGCTGAGCCGATATCTCCGAAGTTTCCCCCCGCATTCATTCGTACTGCTCCGCCGATCGACCCTGGTATGCCTGTCAGCCCTTCGATACCAGAGAGCCCCTTTTGCACACACGTTAAAACCAGCTTGCTCAGCTCAACACCCGCCCCTGCGGTAACCTTTTGTTCATCAAACTTTGTCTGCGCGAACACATCCGCTTCAAGCTTTATCACAGCCGCCCGCAGTCCTTCGTCACTTATAAGCAGATCCGACCCAAAACCCAGCACATAAATCGGTATCTTGTTTTCATTGCATTGCCGAACCGCCTCTTTGAGCTGCTTGACCGTTTTCGGCCTGATAAAATAATCGGCCGGTCCGCCCAAACCGTACCATGTGTGTTTGGCCAACGGATAATTGGTTTCAACTATTTTCTCTAAGCCGCTGAATATACTCATCAGCCACCTTCCAAATATCACCGGCACCCATAGTAATCACTAAGTCGCCGGCAGTTACATTCTCCTGTAGATAATCGCAGATACCTGCGAAACTGTCGATAAAAACTGCATTTGATTTATTGGCTCGTATCCTTTCGACGAGAATCTGCGAGTTCACTTCCTTTTTGCTCGCCTCCGAATCCCGCACGAAATAGATTTCCGGCACTATTGTTACATCGGCCAGCTTAAAGCTTTCCGCAAAATCATCAAGCAAAAATCTGGTTCTGCTGTACTGATGCGGCTGAAAAACACACCAAATCCGCATCGGCTGATATCTTTTACGCACGGCTTCAAGCGATGATCGAATCTCGGTCGGGTGATGAGCGTAATCGTCAAGGACAGTTATCGTATTGCGTATTGCGTATTGCGTATTGCGTACATCCGTTGCAGGACGCATCACGCACGACGCATCACGCACGACGAACTGCGCCTTTAACATTAGTCGTCGGTCAATGCCGGTAAAGCCGGGCAGCAAGCTGAGTATTTTTTCTGATGATAGTCCGACTCTGGTCGCCATCGCTGTGACCGCCAGCGCATTTAGGATATTGTGCCTGCCCGGCAAGGAAATTCTCGTCAAGCCTAACGGTTCGCTATTATGACAGACCTCAAATTCATATAATCCATCTTTCAGCACGATATTGCGGGCGAAGAAGTTGCTTTTTTCATCCAACCCAAAGGTTTCATACTGGAGATAGTCTGAGAACCGCTTGATAATTTTTGCCACATTCGGGTCCTGACCATTAAATATCAACACGCCATCTGATTTCACTCCGAGGGTAAACAGGCCGAACGCTTCAACAATTTCACCCTCATTTTTGTAGTAATCCAAATGGTCCTGCTCGATGTTAAGAACGCAGGCAATTTTAGGCTTCATATTCAGAAAGCTGCGGTCGTATTCACAGGCCTCTGCCACAAAATATGTGCTGTCTCCTGCTCCGGAAGAGCTGCCAAGCTGAGTGACATCTGCTCCGACGATGAAGTTTGCATCTATGCCGGCCTGTCTCAGCAGCCAGCTAAGCCAGCCGCTGGCAGTGCTCTTGCCGTGAGTGCCGGCTACGGCGATGCCGTCATAACGGTCCATCAGCTGCCCTAACATTTGAGCGTATTTATAAACTTTGTATCCTCTTTCGCGCGCCAGTTTCAATTCGGGATTGTCTTCTTTTATTGCCGCCGAAATAACAACCGCATCCGTATCTCGGCCAAGGTTATCAGAGTTATGGCCGATTTTTATATCAGCTCCCATTTGGCAGAGCCGGTTTGTAACGCTGCTTGCTGTTTGGTCTGAGCCGGTGACAATCGCGCTATTCTTTATTAAAAGCTGCGCCAGTCCGCTCATCCCGATACCGCCTGCGCCGATAAAATGGAATCGTTTGCCCGCCAGGCTCAGTCCACCTGGAGTATTTATAACTTCATACTTTTGAGCAGCTTTTAC
>CAZRMQ010000324.1:0-2490 GCA_964601185.1 uncultured Pirellulales bacterium | reverse complement strand
AGACCTCAAAATCGTGATGCAGGCCGGATTCATCGTCATTGATAAAGACGCTGGCAGTTATGTGCATGGCATTACACAGAACCAGGCCTTCCTTAATGCCGCTTTCCTGCAGGGCCTGCTCGACCTGTGGAGTGATATTGATATATTCTCTTCTGTTTTTCGTATTAAACCATAGCTCTTTTCGGTAACTTTTCATTAGATTCTTGCCTCCAGGTACTTTCCCACCATACATGAGGAGTATTAGCCCTGAATATTATGAATTTGGTACAACATTCCGTTGCTCATCAAAAGATAGATGTCTGCCTGATGCAAACGAATATATTGTCATTCTGATCTCTTCGCTTTTTCCAGGGTAAGCTTACAGTAGTGAAGCGAAGAATCTAGCCAGCCCTGAAAAAGTTGATGTTATGGTAAATAATCCACTTCATACCAGTCCTGACTAAGGTCAACCCAGTCAGGATTAGTGGCCTCAATTAGCTGTAGTTTCTTTTTGCGCAGCCAACCTTTTATGCTTTTCTCTCTAGTAATAGCTGAATAGACATCCTCAAACATTTCAAGGTAAACAAGCTTATCAATATTATATTTTTTAGTGAAACCTTCAACTAATTTATTTTTATGTTCATAGACTCTCTTTTTGATGTTGCCAGTAAATCCAACATAAAGAGTTCCAGATTTATTGGTTATAATGTAAACGTAATACTGATATTGTCTTTGCATATTTTAATTTTACTTCAAATTATTTTCGTTAAACAGATGCTTCTCCTCACTCAGCATGACATACAGTGATGCTTACGCAGATGTTTCACTTCTTTGGGAGCCTATCCTGAGTACCAACAAAGAACAATAGAGTGTTATTGTCATTCTGAGCGGAACACAGTGAAGCGAAGAATCTGGCTTTCGTAAGGATTTTTGTCAACCGTCAGCCAGATGCTTCGCTTCGCTCAGCATGACAACGAATATTCCGATTGTAGCACACTTTGTGTTGTGCCGAAATATCATCTTGAACCCCGCAATAAATTGTGGGGCTAAATATTTTTTTATTTAACCCCGAATCCTTCGACCAAGCCCAGGGTGGAAAATTTATTTATTGACATTTTATCTAAGCAATGTAAGATTCGGCGCAAATAGCACTGTCTAACGAACCAAATAGAAAGGAGACCGGCTGTGATACGCAGATTGGCCTTAATCTTAGCAGTATTTATGTTTGTGTTTCTCGCCTGGGCATTATTCCTTGGCGGTGACGTCGTATCAATCACCATAAACGGACGTGAAATCACCGGTCCTTTCGGCCCCCTGATCGGCGCATGGAGCTTCATATTGACACTGGTCATCCTGTTTTGCGTAGCGATACTCTTGGCCTTTGTTTTTGTTGGAGTAGGCCTTATCCTTCTGGGCAGCTTTGCTTTGGCAGGACTGATACTTGCAGCAATCGCATTTCCATTTTTGCTGCCGTTACTTATCCCACTATTTATCGTCTGGGTATTTTGCTCTATTGCCTGCAGGCTATTTTTTAAATAATCCTGCTTCTTATTTCATCCAATCGTGCTTTGGCCTCCGTATCTGTAGCAAAGAACTTCTCAAGCTTCTCACAAGCATATTCGCTGCAATACGCACAATTCTCAACTGCCTTACCTCTTGCGCATTTCCTTATTTCGCACTTTTTAGATCCCGAAAATAATCTCCCTCCTTCTGCTTTACATCCATCACAGTCAGTGACATCCTCTGCCTCCATTTTTTCTTTGTATATCTCGTTTATTTTCCTTGCAATTTCAACCCTTATTTGGCGTTTCTTATTTTGGTTCTGTTCCCTCGTTGCCAAAAAAATAGCACATTTATGACACGTCAAACCGCAATAAGAAATTATCTCGTCCATCTTATTTCCTTAATTTGCTCTGTAGAAAAAAGTGCAAGATGTCATTTCGAGCGAGCCGAAGGCGAGTCGAGAAATCTGCTTTTGAATAGATTTCTCCGCTTCGCGTCCCTTAAGGACGCTTCGGTCGAAATGACGGTGGTGTTTCTAAAAAGCATTCTTAATTCCCAGCAAAATTAAAACCTGCCTCTTATCTCGTCTAATCGCTTTCTTGTTTCCGGGGCCATCTTAAATATCTTTTCGAGATTTTCGCAAGTGTATTCCTCGCAATATGCACAGTTCAAGACGGCTTTTTCCTTTCCACACTTTCTTACTTCACACACTTTACAGTGTTTAAAGAGAGGCTCACTATCTGATAAACAGCCGCTGCAATTTATCTCTTCCAGCTTAATCTCTACCTTAAATTCCTTGCGCCAGAGTTCCGCTACTTCCTCTCTCTTTTTGTCATCGTTATTTTGGGTTGCGAGGAATGCACCGCATTCGTTGCACAACAAACCACAAAAACTTACGATTTCTTTCATTTTTGCATCTCCCTTTTATGACAAATCTATCCCAAAAGGCAGACTCAAGTGCAGTCTTATGGTCTTATCCAAGGATGCAGCGAGCCAACGCTTGACCGG
>CAZRMQ010000323.1:0-2494 GCA_964601185.1 uncultured Pirellulales bacterium | reverse complement strand
CAAGTTTTTTGATGTTGTTAAAAGCACAATCTGCCGACAGTTTAGCAGGTTTACTGTCAGTTTTGATTGGTGTGGAAATGACCGGCAACAAAACTCACGCTCGCATAGCCGCCACCCACGCTGCTACTGCACTTACGCAAGCTGCTACTGCACTGAAGAACGCGATTATTGCTATTATCCTGAACTGTCTGGATGCACTATTGCTTGCCTTAGTTGCTATTTCATAACCCTGCGTAGCCGTTCTACACATATTAGCCATTGATGCTGTCTGCAAGGCTTGATGGATGTTGCGGATGATTTCTGATGTATCTGCATCCCCTGTCATGTGACGGTCATTCGCTGTGTAGTGGGTACACGTACTTGCACCGACTTTTCGCGCGAGTTTCTTGAGGTCTTCCCTTATGCTACTCTCTGGGTTGCTGTCCGAACACTTGTCCGTCAAGTCGCTCAGCTCTTTTCCGTATAGCGCTATTTCCTCATCAGTCACCACATACCCCCTTTTCGAGTTAGGATACAGCTCATATTCTGTCCTCGTCCTGTTATTACCGAACAAGCATAGCGGCTGCATGAAGGTACGGAGGAAGGTCACGATCAAAATTCATTCTGAAGAGGCCATCATGGCTTCCTGATGTTCAGTGATTGACCCAGTACGATACCTGCACCGACACAAGCAGCGATTTTACCAATCTCTTTGAAGGTTTCAGAATTCCTAATAGCAAATCGCTGTGCCTTACGCCATAGAGGTTCTATCTGCCGCAGTTGATATTCCCTTGCAAGCATCATTAGCATAATACCTACTGTTTCAGCTTCGGGAGATTCTTCGGGAATGTTCTGTAAAACCATTGCCAAACCTTTGCCAGTTTGGTCTATGAGATTTGTCGGGGCTAAACTCAAGAAGTTTAAGAAATTTTCTTCTGTTAGTGTTTCGTCCGCCATTTTCTATGCCTCCTCAGATTCTTTTTTTCACTTCTCTTACTCCCAATAACGGAACGAGTATCTCTCTATGAGTTGTGGTATGAGTGTATTTAATCCTACATCCAGACTTCGATAAAAGAACGCAGGTTTATTAAGCATTAAGAATTCGGCGATACTCTTCTTCAAACTCTTCTGCTTTCTTCGCTCCCTCTGGCCCACATAGTCCTGATTGCAGATAAGACTCAAAATCTTCTATACTTGGTAGGTTTTTCCATTCATCAAGCGGTGTGTTTTCTCGTAGTTCCATAAGCCTCATCATTAGTTGTGTTTTCCTGACAAACTCTTGCTGTTGCTTGTCCTCTGCGATTTTCACTTTCGTTTCCAATACAGCCAACTTCCACGATTGCTTGATTGCTTGCCATAAACCCATTATCTTTCCTCCATAGATTTGAAATGACAGTCCCCTATTAAAGCATATATAATAAATCGAGAAAGTACAAACGATAGGAGATAATTTCGGCAGTAAAATGAATGGAATATGAATGTGTTTTGTATGCTGTGAAGTTGGGTTTTGAATGAACTTAGCAGTTGTATTGTTGTGATAATTATTAAGGTTTAATGTTCTAAATGGTGGAATTTTATGCTGCAATGGTGTTATTCCGCGATTTTTGAATCACCTCCGCAGAATTTTCAAGATTATTACCAAACACACCTATCTATCGACCTGCGGAGGCTCATCGGTTTTCCTTGTTGGGTTATCAAAGCATTCTAATACTACCGCCATGGCGGGCCTGCTTCATCACCCTCTTTCTGAGTCCACCGATGGCCATCCTTTTCAAATTCGACCTCGTCCTCATGTATCTTGACTACGGTGACGCCGTCAATAGTGAGTCCTTCACGGAGCAATTTCCTGTCAACAATGGTCCCAGACACATCTTGCGGAAATGGTCCAGGGATTTGTTCACCATTCGCATTCACACGGACCAGAACCGGTTTTTGATACAAAGGAAATAGATCATAAATATCATATTTATCTCTTGACACGCGCATCTCTTTCGAATCATTATTTTCGATTGCATAAAGATACATCCTGTTCCCTTTCTTTTCTTTGTTAGAATGTTTTCGCGTTTTCATAATCTCACCTTTCTTTAACGTGAAGTTCCTCAGACCGCCCCGCTCACCTCGACAATACTATATCGGCAGTATTTTGGAGATTAGTAAGAAAAACGGTAGGATTCAGAAGATAATATCTCTGTTCGCCCGTTTGCGCAGCACGCCCGATACCCTCTACGTTCGATAATATCCCCCCGTCCGGCCCCCTGAGAGAGTTCAGGAATACTGGTGAAAGATCGCAAGCGTTTTAACGAGCCACAAAAACTCCGAGCCGCCTTGTAAATTTGCTGGTCGATAAAATTGTCCTATAGCGAGCCGATAAAATATAGAATCCAAGAATAGAAAGTTGGCCTCCGCAGGGATTTGTTATTCTGCAATACGGTGATCGTTCATGGACACAGTGATACACGACAACAAAGAAAGTAGCAACTGGCCGTTGAATCGATTCAAAGAAGATCGGCACCAT
>CAZRMQ010000322.1:0-2503 GCA_964601185.1 uncultured Pirellulales bacterium | reverse complement strand
GATATATGCCTGTGGTATCGGACGCATCGGCGGCCTCTACAGCAGCGTAATCAGTACCGAAATATACATCGTGCTGAACAGCCTCATCTCCGGGCGACCAGCTAAGGGGCAACGCCTTTTCTATATCCGTTACTACCCTATTAGATGGTCTCGGATTCCAGGCAAGCAGTGAGCCTCCTCGCATAATCTTAGAAATTTCTTCCTGAGTCATTGCATAATTGTATATGCGGAAGTCATCCAAAAAACCAATTAAGTACGGATTAGGCGGGACCCAATCATCCGACCTGCCAAGCCAGTTGTAAGTGGTATTGCCGAGTTCTGAAGCAAGTGTCTGCGTCGAGCTTGTTGCGGCTACGGCGCCGTCAATGTAAAGCTCTATAGAGTGTGTTGCCCCGTTGATCGTTACGGCCAGATGATGCCATCCGCTTGTAAGTGCATTGGGAGCATCGACCCCTGATTCAGCGCCACTGCCGGTGGTGGTAATTGCAAAACGTGGTGCACTGCTACCATTGTTGGGCGTTAGGTACATATAGATAGTCGCATCATTGTAACCAAAATTGAAGATTCGCTGGAATGTCTCGCCGGTACCTGGAAAAGTTACCCAGGTAGCAATGGTAGTACTATTCAGCGAAGCTATAGTCGAACCGATAGGCAGCTCCACATAATCATCAACATAGTCGAAGTCTATTGCACCTCCATCATATCCATTTACATACTCTGCGCCGCCATATACAGTACCATGCTGGTTCAGGCCTGACCAGTCAATAGCTTTACCCGGGCCTTCATCAAATTTCCACCAGCCGAGGAGAGCGGGGTCAGACACCGATATAATGGGTATTGTTCTGAAGTGCCAGATGTCACCTGTAATAGTAACAGAATCCGGCTGGATCTCGTCAACACGCCAGTAATAATCCTGGTTGTTGGCAAGGCCCGCCGTCACGGAGAAGCTTTCGCGTTCCACGCCTTCGGTGTGCATTATCGTTGTCTGAAGATCGAGAGAATCCGGGCTTGTGCCGAAGTACACCTGGCTTTGAGTTGAATTGTAGCCGGTGTTCCAGCTCAAGCTTGAATTAGGATCTATGAATACACAAATCTCATTGTCGTATGGAGAGGGGTCCCAAGCCTTGCTCGGCTCAGTCGTAAAGCTCCAGACATCGCCTCTATCTATCGTAGCTCCATCCTCCCTGACCTCATCGATCCGCCAGTAATAGGTTGTATTAGGGTTAAGAGCAGTAAGACTAAAACTATTGGCATCCTGGCGTCCTTTATATATCTGCGGTGTAGAGACAGTAGCATTGTTTACATCATCGGAATTGGTGCTGAAATATACATCGTGTTTTGCTGCATATAACCCCGACACCCAGCTAAGGTCTGCATCCTGCGGCACAGCAATCGCCTTATCAGCCGGATTTGGAATAGAGGCCTTTATAGGAGGTGCTCCAACCAGCTCAACAACAAACACACGGTCACCAGGAGCCACAGTTAATACATTGTTACCTTTGCCGCTCGCACCACTTCTATAAGCTGTGCCGGTGGGATAAGGATTACCCGGAGGATCGGGAGAGTCGTCTTTGATACCCAGGATTTCAAAAAACATATTTGGATTGCCGGTCATACTGACAACATCAAATCCGTATGTTTTGTTTGCTGCAACAGGAATCGGCGTATCCAGAACAAAGTGAATCCATGTGCCCGTGCCGTTAGCAGAGCTTGTTACGTCCGCAGGCAGAATATTGGCCTCATTACGTGTTACTGTGTAGGTTTCACTGCCCAGCACGAAACCCGCCGTGCCGGAAGCAGCGGGGTCTGTTATTCGGATTCCAAACCTGCTGTTAAGCGGTATTGAATACCATGTACCGTTATTATTTGTACCGCTGGCCGTATTCTCAGTATATCCGACATGCTGGAGCCAAAAACCGGTAAGCAGATATACGGGATTGCTGCTGCCTGTCACGAAGGTTTGCCCCTGGGCGGCACGGTCGAGTGCCAAATAAGTCCATTCGTCGTTGAGCCAGCTATCGTACGGAGTCGTCCCAACATTGTTAGCGTCTCGGGTTGCACCGACAAAGTTATATACATCATAAGGGCCTGGCGTTGGTGCTATTGTGCTGAAGGTGACCGTTGCCGCCTGGACACTTGCCGACAGACTAATCAGCATTGTACATAGAATCATCAGCATAATCTTTTGTTTTGTTTTCATAATATTCCTCCTTCAAATAATGACTTAAAAAATTCAAGCGGAACTGTGGAGACTCCTCTTTAACTTCAGCTTGCTAATCCTGAATAGCAAAACATCCAAGATTATATTATAACCAAAATCAGCTTTAAAACAACCATCATTTCGTTTAAAAAAAGCTTCATTTTGTATATTGCCCCGCCCATCGCTGGGCGGGGTACAACAATTAACCTGTTGCTCTGTTGAAAACGCCATAACTGTCATTTCCACCGAGAGGTGTCCTGTGGAGAGCGAGCTCCCCTTCTTGCTTTCGCAAGAAAGCAGGGG
>CAZRMQ010000321.1:0-2505 GCA_964601185.1 uncultured Pirellulales bacterium | reverse complement strand
TCGCCCTTCCAAATAACCACAGTTAGTGGTATGCGAGGCAATACAAAAAGCTGAATCGAAGCATCACCGAATTCACATGGTTTAGCGTCAAATTGTTTAACAATCCTGTGTAATGCTTCGGGGTGCTCTCCAAAGGCTTTTTCCAATTTTTCGGTAGGAACACTGTGCACACCCCTAAAGAAGAACTGGCCGCCCGGCAGAGCCTCTCCTCGGACAAGCTTATTAGCGAGCGGCATATCCTTAGCGTTTATCAGATACGTTAGAAGGCAAAGCTGCTGTAGAAAATCAGCCGGCTTTTGCTGTGATCGAGCCTGGATAGAAAATATCTCTCTATTCGGCAGATCAACCACAAACTCGGTGTTCAAAAGATTAATAATATAACGATTCTGGTCACTAATGAATCGGCACATAGCTCTGTGTGCAGTTTCGTGACCATCGAGTTTAATGAACTGTTCCCATAAACCTTTATGTGCCATCACATTTTTTTCCGATATTTTCCGTATTCAGCCATTGTGTTGATGTTCACAAGCCAATCTGCATCGCCAAGCTCGATATATTTAATCCTGCATAGGCTGAAAACATCACTAATTTTGCGCCTGCCTGACGCTAAAACTTCGTTTATCGCAGCAAGCGCACTTTTGCAGTACACAGCAAACAGTGGTTCATACTTTCCATCACTTCCAACTGGAATAACCATATCCACATCTATTGCTTCGGCAAGCATTTTCCTAACAAAAGAAAGATTTATGTATGGGATGTCACAGGCCATTACAAAATTTATTTCATTAGCTGAGGTCTCTAAGGCTGAAGCTATACCCATCAAAGGTCCCTGCGACTGCATTTTGTCCGCGACAACTTGATGGCCGAGAAAAGCAAATTTATCTGTATCGCCGGCACTTATGAGTATCTGGCTGAATGTGCCGTGAAGCTGCTCGCAGATCCTCTCTATCATGGGCTTTCCTTCCAACGGCAATATACTTTTATCAGTGCCCATTCGGCTGCTACTGCCCCCTGCCATAATTATCGCAGTCGCCTTTTCCTGCAATAGCCATTTGCCATCAGCCAGTTTTATCCGGTCGATGTTAAGATCAAAGCTGCTGCCGTTGGAAACCACAATTCTATCTGCATATTTTTTTGCATCTCCTGCGGAACTCTTCCATATTTTCGAATTACGGCCTCTTACTACGAGAAATAGCCCAGGCTCGACCACGTGACGCAGCGAGTTTGACTCGCAAATCGAAATTGCATCAGGCCCAATTATATTTATTAAAGCAGTTATACATTCTTTTAGGTGCGTTTTAAGAACACGCAGCCAGAAGACCCGTCTGGCGCCGGCTGCCAATAGCCGGGCTGTATCTTTTTGGGACTTTGTATTTGTCTCTTCCGTGATACAGAAATCTCCCTCCAGCGATGAGCAAACACCACAGCCCAATCCCCCACGAGGACAACGACCATCTTTTTCCTTTATCGCAGTGACCTTTATTCCAATGATGTTAGTACTTTTGCCGAATTTCCTGAGAAGCTCGCAGGCCAGCTCGGTCTTGCCTACGTTCGCTCCCGCTGAGCCAATCATCAACATGCCATCAATCTTAACCATTTCACATCAATCTTGAAGGGTGGCATCCTCAAGCGCAGCTTGGGGATGGTCTGGCACTCGGCTACCCTTAAGCAGAGCAACAATCCGTCCAACTGAATCCGGCTCACCGGCTGTAAGCTCCATACAAGGGACATCTTTATACAATTGTTTAACTAACCTAACCAGCTCCCGACGAACAACAAGCAGTATTATCGCATTGCTCGATGCCAATAGTGAATCTATATCTTTTCGCCAGCCACGTTCGCCCAGTTCGAGTGGTCCAAACTCATCAACAATAATAAGGTCGGCAGTTTTGGTGGCAGTGCGACTTAGTGACGCGTGACCAAAAATTAACCCCCCAATAAATTGGGGGGCTAAATATATTGGTTTTTCACTTTCTTTTTCCCTGCATCTTACTAAAGGTACCCGATTTCTACTTCGCAGGTCTAAGGCATCGAATCCAGCCAATCGGCCATTTTCATATATCGAAGGCGCCAATAAACCTGCTACGGTAAATCCCTCATTGCAGACAGACTCAACAAGTTTAAAAGCATTCGTAGTTTTACCGCTGTGTTTTTCACCCGTCCATAAAATCAGTTTGGTTGGCCCCATGTTTAGGTCGTAACCTACCTTATGAAATACATCATTATACTGAAGACCCACAAACCCACGGTAAGAGCTGATACGCCGCCGGTGACTAATCGCAATTGTATCTTAAAAGGTGCCACAAAATTCGCCTTGCACCTTTGTGCCAGATGAAAACTTAACGGCAGCAAAACCGCACATCCCAAAGCAGCCATACTGCCGCTGATTCCGACGTGCCTTAGCACCTTGGCAAAACCAGCCTGCGGCCAAGAGCCATACCTGAAACAATAAGTAATCAACAATGCAAAAGAAGCATAACTAAGATAGGTAACCAAAGCCGATGA
>CAZRMQ010000320.1:0-2548 GCA_964601185.1 uncultured Pirellulales bacterium | reverse complement strand
GGTGAGGAGATTGGCCTATTTGATGCCGATGGTAGCTCTTTGATTGACGGCATTGTTTTTGCTGAGCAGACCTCAGATATTTCTTATGGTCGCTACCCGGATGGCAGTGATACATGGCAGTTTATGGCCACTCCGACACCGGGCGGGGCAAATAATAGTGGATATATAGAGGTTGTAGCAGATCCTGAATTCAGCCAAAGAAGAGGTTTTTATGATTCGCCGTTTTCTGTTAGCATTACCACCGAAACCGAAGGTGCCACAATATACTATACCCTCGATGGCAGTGAGCCATACAATCCTGATTTTGGCAATCCAACAGGCAGAACCTATAGCGGCCCTATCTCCATAAGCACAACCACATGTCTGCGAGCAGTTGCTTTTAAAAATTCCCGGGAGCCTTCCAGTGTTATTACCCATACATACATCTTTCTCGATAGTGTTATCCAGCAGGCTACTAATCCCATAACCGGGGCACAAGTGACTCCGCCAGGCTATCCCGCTTCGTGGGGTACGGTTGCCGGCGATTATCAGGTGGACCCCGATGTGGTCGGGCAGAACGGCAAGGATAAATTTGAAGGTCTGTACGCCGGGACGATTAAAGATGACCTTAAATCCGTTCCGACTATTTCTTTGGTAATGGAAAGGAATAATTGGTTCGGTCCAACCGGGATATACATCAATGAGTCTCAGGATGGTACTGAACGTGTGTGCTCATTAGAGTGGATGGATCCCAGCGGCGAGGGAGGATTCCAGGTCAATTGTGCAATAGCTATGCAGGGTGGTATCAGCGGTGGGGGTACGAGCCTGGACAGGTGGAAGGTGTTCAAACTTTCGATGCGCCCACGATTCAAAACCACCACCGATGACGGCAAGCCCACCGGCGGCCCTTCACAGTTGAATTATCGCGTCTTTCCCGACTCGCCGATCGAGCAATTCGACACTCTCGTGTTCGACGCTGTACTAAGCAATGCCTGGAACCACAGCGGTCAGCATTTTTGGCCGACGTATATTCAAGACCAGTACGTCTCCGACCTTCATAATGTGATGGGCGGTCACTCACCGCACGGACTTTACGCGCACCTCTACATCAATGGTTTGTACTGGGGTATGTATTACGTCCACGAGCGGCCCGACCATTCATGGGCAGCACAAATGTTCGGCGGCGAAAAAGAAGAGTACGATGTACTAAAGCATAGAACAAACTTAGTCGTCAACGACGGCGTCGGCGGTAGTGCAACCACCAACTTCAATACCATGCTCAATGCTGCAAATGCAGTGGCAGCCGATCCCAGCAACCCGGCTAAATATGATGCTCTCTGCCAGAAATTGGATATAGACAACTTCATCACGGATCTCTTGGCGCACTGGTTCGCGGTGAATTGGGATTGGCCCAATAAGAATTGGTATGCGACACATCGTAACTCACCGGACGGCCTGTGGCGATTTCACACCTGGGATGCTGAGCATTCAATCGAATACTGGGATTCGCAGAATGTACTCGGTCAAAGTGTCGCCGGCATCCATGACAAGCTCAAAGCAAATGCGGAGTATCGAATGCGTTTTGCCGACCTTGCTCACAAGTTTTTCTTCAATGATGGGGTGCTGACATATCCCAACACTGCAAATATGCTCCGAGCAAGAATGGCACAAATCGATCGTGCAATTGTAGGTGAATCTGCCCGATGGGGTGACACACGGTCTTCCACGCCGGGCACACGAGCAGACTGGTTGGTGATTCAGGCGAACATCCTTTCGCAGTTTATCCAGCCTCGTTACTCGTTTGTTCTGAACTGGCTTTTAAACGCCGGACTTTATCCTAATTTGGAGGCACCGGAATTCAATATCAACGGTTCTTATCAACATGGTGGTTCTGTTACTTCAGGCAGTCGCCTCTCTATGACCAAGCCCAGCGGCACAGTATGGTACACTGTTGATGGTTCTGATCCGAGAGGAGCCGGCAGTGGAGGCGGGACTGTTAGCACCAGCACACTCGTACCTGAAGGTGCTTCCAAGCGGGTGCTTGTTCCTACCGCTGCTATTAGCGATGCGTGGAAAGGCAGCCAGGCGTTCGATGATTCAACCTGGTTAAGCGGTAACGGCGGAGTCGGCTATGAAAGGAGCTCCGGCTACCAGGACTACTTTAATATTGATGTCCAGCAGCAAATGTACAGCAATAATGGTACTTGTTACATACGAGTTCCCTTCACCTTATCCAATAACCAACTGGCTGCAATGAATAGCATGATTCTCAATATCCGATATGATGATGGTTTTATTGCATATATCAACGGTGACGAAGTCCAGCGAGCACTATTTACCGGAACACCTGTGTGGAACTCACAAGCCAGTAGTACACACAGTGACTCTCTTGCTGTTAACTTCGAAAGCTTCGATATATCGAATTATATTAGTTCTCTACACCAGGGCGGTAATATACTTGCCATCCATGGCCTTAATGCCACGATTACCAGTTCAGATTTCCTTATCTCCTTTGAGTTGCTATCTGCACAGAGCACTACTCCGGCAAATTCGACCGACATTTCTCCTA
>CAZRMQ010000319.1:0-2549 GCA_964601185.1 uncultured Pirellulales bacterium | reverse complement strand
GTGTAAAGTGACTAAAGTGCCTAAAATTATTTTTTGTAACTTTAGCTCACTTTAGCTCACTTCTTTTTACTACAACTCTATTACCATGAATTTCGATTATTTCAACCTTCGTTCCCTTGCCAAGAAACTCAGCAGTTGCAACTACATCTACTACTGCATCGCCGAATCTTGCTTTTCCAGTCGGCCTTAATGTCGAAGTCACTTCGCCGATGTCACCAACATTTATAGCAGTGGTTTCAATTTCCGGCGGACGTGTCATGCTGACCTGCATTGTACCTGCCTCCTTAGGAACCGTCGGTACAAGGATAAGCCCGCTAAGAAATTGAAATTTGGGCAAATACTTGGCTAACAGCCAGGCTAAAACGGCAAAACCGACGAAACCCAGCGACAGACCCAACAATCCATTTAAGAATATCTGCCAGTCGAGCGGAGATTCCGGCCAGGGCAAGCTGTCCGGAGGATTTTTGATGAACATACCGAATAGGCCGAACAATATACATATAATTCCCAAAGTTCCGGCGATGCCGAAGCCCGGCAGCAAAAAAATCTCTATCATTAGCAGTACCAAACCCGCGATGAATAGAGCCACCTCTACCCAGTTGGCCAATCCTACGAGGTATTTACTGCCGATTATAATGGTAAAACATATAGCTGCTACCAGTCCCGGAAGTCCTATGCCCGGCGTGCTTAATTCCATATAAACGCCGAGCAGCGCTATCATAATAAGCACTCCCATCACCGCAGGTGAATACAGCCATCTGATCATCTCCTCAGACCATGAAGTTTTCAGCACCATCGGCTCATGGGCAAATGTTACGCCATCACGTTCAGCCAAAAAGGCCAGGGCCCCTGCCCTATCCTTGACCATGGCCCTGGCAATTTTATACTTCTCGGCTTGAGAGGCGGTTAACGTCAGCAATTCATTATCCTTAACGACCCGCTCTTGATTTTCTAAGTCATATTTATTTGGGTCTTTCGGCAGGTCGTCAGTTTCAAAAAACTCATATTCACCGCTTTCGAGGTTCTTTACTCTATAGACCTCAATCTGCATCGTGACCATAGCCTTGAGTAACGGCTTAGGATAGCCGTTCGCCTCTGCCGCCCTTTCGAAGGTTCCCCGTACGAAGCTCTCGGTTTTCTCCCGCTCAACGCCCTCCAATTTACCACCGAGCGCAATCGGAGCACAATCGCCAATGGTAGTATTCTCCCGCATTATTATATCCTGGCAGGAGACGCTTATCATTGCACCGGCTGATATGGCTTCGGTTGTTATATATGCGACGGTGCGGGCCTTTTTGCCCGATTCGGGCCAACCTTCGCGAAGGATAAAGTACTTCGATATATTATCAGCAGAATCCAGAAATCCGCCGTAGGTTCCTATTTCGTATATCAGATAATCTACGCCCTGAGCAAGCGCTAATTGGGTCCTGCGTTGGATGGATTTGTACAGGCCGTCGTCGATCATGTCCTTGCAGGGAATCACCGCCGCTTTTGTAGCACCCTGTTCTGCATCGGGCTCAGCAGGCACAACCTCGAAACCTCGGCTGCCCTGCAATAACAAGCACACTAAAACTATTGGGATTATTTGTAACGGCTTTTTCATATTGGAAATTATACCTTATATTACCGAGTTGGCAATAATCAATGGAAACTCTCAGAAATTTTAAGTTTACCCCCCTGTTATTCCAGAAGACAGAAGACTGAGGACAGATGACAGAGCCACGAGCGTAAGCGAGTGGTTGATTATGACCTGTTTATGCGAGTTTTCGCAGGGTTTCCACGCCCTGCTTAATCTTTTCGTCGCTGGTGGCGTAGCTTATCCGAAAGTGCGTGTCCTTTTCGCTAAAGACGTTGCCCGGAATTATCAGCACATTGTTTTTGATAGCATTTTCCACGAACGGCGTAGCCGAACCGCCCGGCGCTTTGACAAACGCATAAAACGCCCCGCTGGGCTTTACCAGTTCGAATTTGTCCTTTAGCCCATTATAAAGAAGGTCTCTTTTTCGCCTGTAGGCGTTCACAAAATCGGTAATATCATAATCTAAAGCTGCGATAGCTGCTTTTTGAAAAGGCGTAGGCGCACAGACAAAGGTGTATTGCTGTATCTTTGTCATTTCTTCTATCACTTCGTGCAGTGATGGATGGGTTGCTGCATAGCCTAACCGCCAGCCGGTCATTGCATAAGGCTTGCTGAAGCCTCGCAGCAAAAGCGTTTTTTCGTAGTGATTTGCGATACTCGTGCAGGAACCGTCGTAGCTTAATTTCTCGTAAATCTCGTCGGATAAGATTAAAATGTCCTTTTCCGCTGCAACTTTAGCCAATCTTTTTATCTCATCTTGCGAATATACAACGCCGGTCGGATTGCAAGGAGAGTTGAGGATTATCATCTTGGTTTTGTCGGTTATCGCTTGTGCGATTTTTTCAATCGGCAGGTTAAAATTTGGGTAGGTGTCGATAAAGATGCACTTTCCGCCAAGCATATTGACCAAGTGCTTATACATGACAAAGTAGGGGTCGGGGATGATTACTTCATCGCCTGGATTGATAAG
>CAZRMQ010000318.1:0-2557 GCA_964601185.1 uncultured Pirellulales bacterium | reverse complement strand
GTAAACCCCACGTTTAACGTGGGGCTAAATCCCGATGCATCGGGACTTAGATTTCACCTCTCAACATTTTGTATATGCTGAGCATAAGTAACTCTTGGTCCGTTGCTGTTTACCTGAACCAACCTGATGGTGGCCTCTCGATCGTTGCTCTCCGGCCATACCGTGTCGTACCATGTTTCATCTGTTATCCTCACATTGTAAAGCGGCGTAAATAAGCCGTACCATACTATCATGTTCCAGTTTTGATGAATATGCCCGGCATAATTCGAATCGACGTATCCTCTGTAATTATAGATAAAGCGCTTGATTTTGGTCATTTCATCTCTTGGAAAAAGATATTTGTCGGCTTTCTCAAATCCTGTGTGAAACATGCCTATATGCGACATAATTACAATGTTTTCCTTCTTTTGTTTTGAGCATTTTTCAATATCGTTTTGAAACCACCTCCAGGTGCCGTCTGGAAAGTCGTGGAGCTCTCCTCTCTCATTTCCCTTTTCTCTGGAATTAAAATCCGGGCATACAAAATGACAACCTTTATAATCGAAGGAGAAATTCTGAAGATACATATCGACTTCGGCAGACTCAACCAGACCTTTTACAGGAACGGTGGCCTTTCGCCAGTTTACAACGCGCCCGGAAAGATATTTATACTGGGATTCAAACACATCATTAAACTCCTTTTCGCATCTGGTATTAATTTCGTTGTCACCTATTATGGGGATGTAAAGGATCCCAGCGTCATTCAAACGGTTAAGTATGTGACGTGCAATGGCCAGATTTCTACTACCTCGTCGGCCACCCCACGCGATGTCTCCTAAAATAAACACTAATTCTATGTCGTTGCTGTCCTTATTGTCGATTATCCAATCAACAGCAGTCTCAAATTTGGCTCTGCGAGCTGCATTTCCGTCCACATGTGGGTCAGCTATGATTGCAAATGAAAAAGTTTCACCGTATCCGCGAGAAACTGCCGGCAGAAAAACAATTAACAGCGTCAATATAATTTGCTTTATAAACTGCTTTTTTAGTTTGCTAATCATGCTAAGTTACAGGTGCCGAATATCTATAGAAAAAGTTAGTATAACATTATTTATGCAAATTTGGTATTATATTCGGGTTTGTAGTCCGGCGGAAACGCCTCAGCCAAAGTGACGAAGACAATTTATTCTATAGAACATTATTTGTTTTTGAGTCGAATATATATGAAAGAGAAAAGTATAACTGTTAAACATTGGCCCATCCTAAGCGTATTTATCTTAATATCTGTTCTGCTGAATGGCAGCACCAGCTATGCTTTTAAAAAACAAGTCGATGGTATTATTATCGAGCTTGAAAAGAAAAGGCCAACAGACCCCAAAATTGTGAAAATCCAGGTGTGTGGGGAGAATATCCTCCATGTCATCGCTGCGCCGCAGGATACTTTTTCCTCTAAGCTGAGCTTGATTGTTGAAAAAAGCAATTGGCCAGCTGTGCCTTTTGCGATTACAGAAGCTGATGACACCGTACAGATTTCTACGGCTAAGATAACAGCTAAAGTTTCAGTGCAAACCGGAGAAATTGCTTTTTATGATAAAGCAGGCCGACTGATACTTTCAGAAAAAGCGGGGGGCGGCAAGGTTATCCAGCCGGCGATGGTCTCGGGAGAGCAGACTTTTCATGTTCAACAGGTTTTTAACTCTCCGGAGGATGAAGCATATTACGGGCTGGGCCAGCATCAAAATAATATTATGAATTACAAAGGTCATAACGTTGACCTCTGGCAGCACAATATGGTAGCCGTTGTGCCGTTTCTGGTTTCCGGCAGGAACTACGGAATCCTCTGGGACAACAACTCACGCACCAAGTTTGGGGACATCCGGGAATATCAACCCATCTCGTTTTTGAAATTATATGGTAGTGATGGCAGCGAAGGCGGATTAACCGCAGAGTATTATAGCTCGGCAGATTTTCAGGCGCTCGTCACATCTCGCGTGGAATCGGTGATTGCCCATGAAAATCTGGATGAGCTTAGCGGTTTTCCTGAAGGATTTAATTACAATCGAGGAAGCGTGCGCTGGAGCGGCGAAATCCAGTCTGATCAATCGGGCGTTCATACATTCAGGTTTTACAGCTCCAACTATGCAAAGGTGTGGCTGAACGGCGAGCTAGTAGTGGATTCGTGGCGTCAGAACTGGTGTCCCTGGACGCACATATTGAGCCTGTCAATGGAGGCCGGCAAACGCTATCCAATTAAAATCGAGTGGATACCGAACGGCGGCTACATCGGATTAAGGTATCTCAGCCCTGCCAAGAAAGAGGACAGATATACCATGTCACTTTATTCCGAGGTGGCTGACCAGATAGATTATTACTTTATTTACGGAGACAGTTTAGACCAGGTCATCGGTGGGTATCGCAAAATTACGGGCAAAGCCCCGATGATGCCGAAGTGGGCGATGGGCTTCTGGCAATGCCGAGAACGCTACAAAACACAGGAAGAGCTGCTCTCGGTCGTCAAAGAATTTCGCAAGCGCCAAATCCCGCTGGACAATATCGTACAGGACTGGTTCTACTGGCC
>CAZRMQ010000317.1:0-2587 GCA_964601185.1 uncultured Pirellulales bacterium | reverse complement strand
TGCTAAGGGCTGGGGCTTTGTTAGCCAATGTTCCGGCTATAGCACCCGCAGCCATCACAGTAGAATTCCGTAGAAAAACACGTCTTGAGAGTTTGTTATTTTTCATCGGTTCTTTCCTTTAAAATTAAAATAAGTTCAGCAGCCTTTCGGTATTTTCGCTGGAGTCATCTGTTGGAACTGCCAGTCCTTTCGTAGGATACTCATCAAGTGGCAGTTCCAGTAAGTATTGCCTACTCTTGCTGATTCTCTCAAGGTCCCCTCTAATACAAAACCTGCTTGTGTATAGCACTTCATAGCGGCCTTATTGAAGTCGAAAACACCCAGACCAATACGATTGAGGCCAAGTTCGGTAAACCCAAAGTCAACGAGTTGCTTTACCATAAACTGCCCTAATCCTATTTTACGGCGTCTGGGAGAAATAAGGACCCTGGAAAGCATAGCTGAGTTGGAATTACATAAGTGGTTTGATAGTTCTGCATAGCCAATGATTTTAGTTCGATCGTATAGGCCGAACGGATAAAGTGTTGGCGGTTCTGAGCTGGCCGCCGACAGATGTGTGCGAAACTGTTTGTGCGTTATGGGCCAGGTGAAAACCGAACCGGCCCATTGAACCATTTGGGCCTCGGTCCTTATCCACTGGAGTATGTCGTTTATATTTTTCAGCTTGAATCGAGCTACTTTCATAATTTCTTCACGTCATTCTCAAGCATAGACTTGGGAATGGCTGATTGCCTGCCACTTATGAAATTTAGTTCTATGCTTTTAATTCTTCTTTCAATGAACTAATCATTTCGATTACCTTATCTATGGCTTTTTCAACCGGTACTTTTTGGCTTTGGGACTTGTCCGCCGTTAGTGTGGGGGATTCGGACCGCAGCTTGATTTCTACTTTGCCGTCAGCAAGTGACTTTTGGCCGACGGTGACTCTCACCGGTATGCCGATAAGGTCTGCGTCCTTGAATTTAACCCCGGCACGTACGTCTCGGTCGTCCAGCAGAACGTCTATGCCTTTATCGAGCAATTGCTTGTAAATCTTTTCGGCTGTCTGAGCAACATTCGTATCTTCCTGATTAACCGATGTGATTATGACCTCGAATGGTGCGATGGAAATCGGCCAAATAATGCCGTTCTCATCGTTACCGAGTTCGATAGCCGAAGCCATGATTCTATTTATGCCGATGCCGTAGCAGCCCATAAGGCAGGGCTTTTCCGTGCCGGTTTCGTCGAGGAATTTTGCACCGAGCTTTGTGCTGTATTTGGTGCCGAGTTTAAAGACCTGGCCGATTTCAATACCTTTTTTGAACAGGAGTTTTTTACCGTTGTGCGTATCACCTTCCTGCGCATAGCGAATGTCTGTAACAATGATATTATCACCTTCGAGTGGGAAATCTCTGCCAGGCACAACGTTTTTGATGTGGTAATCGGTTTTATTTGCACCTGTGACGCCAACTGCCATTGCGGCTACTGTGTGGTCGATAATCATTTTGGAGACTTTCTCAGCTATTCTCATCGGACCTGCAAAACCTACTTTGGCGCCAGTGACTTTTTCGATTGTTGGTTCGTCAGCCAGTTCTACATGTTTACCGCCAAGGGCCTGTGTGAGCTTTTCCGTATTTAATTCATGGTCGCCCCGTACTAATGCCGCGACAACTCCGGCTTCGGTGGTAAAAATAAGTGTTTTAATCATATCTTTCGGTTGTGTCTTTAGAAAGGCGCAGACGGCTTCGATGCTGCCGATATTGGGAGTATGGACCTCCTGCGTCGGAGGAATTTCAGCGTTGGTATTTTCCTTTGGTAGTGGATTAACCTCTGCTCTTTCAAGATTAGCTGCGTAGGAGCCGTCCTCCGTATAGACAATGGTATCCTCACCGGATTCGCACGGCACGGTGAACTGGTGCGAGCCGGAGCCGCCCATCTCGCCGACCTCGGCCTCTACGATGACGTACTGGAGCCCACAACGTTTGAAAATCCTGCAATATGCATCGTACATTGCCTTATATGATTTATCTAAGCCTGCAGGGTCGGCATCGAAGCTGTAGGCATCTTTCATCATGAATTCGCGGGAGCGAATTGGGCCAAACCGCGGTCGGAACTCGTCACGGAACTTGGCGCTTATCTGGTAAAGATTGATGGGTAATTGTTTGTAGGACTTTATCTCGCCGGCAGCGAGGTAAGTAACAACCTCTTCAGCGGTGGGGCTGAGCACATTTCCTTTGCCGTGGCGGTCGTTGAGCTGGAATATTGTCGGCCCATAATCGACACTTCGGCCGGTTTTCTGCCAGAGCTCCAACGGCTGCATAGAGGGCACGAGAATCTCCTGGGCACCGGCTTTGTTTATCTCTTCGCGGACGATTCCTATGATTTTGAGCAGGCTGCGCCAGCCTAACGGCAGATAGGTATATGTGCCGCTGGCGACCTTGCGGATAAGCCCTGCTCGGATCATCAATTGATGGCTGGTTATTTCCGCATCGGCGGGCACTTCCTTGGTCGTAGGTATCAGCATTCGGCTGTATCGCATATCTTATACCTCATGTTTGAATAATGAGAAATAATTATTGAATGTATATAGCCCAAAACCTGGATACTT
>CAZRMQ010000316.1:0-2595 GCA_964601185.1 uncultured Pirellulales bacterium | reverse complement strand
TCTACATTCGAGAAACAGTGCGAAGCAAATCCGAGCAGCAGGAAGAAAGTAGTCATCCTCGGCGGCGGACCCAATCGCATTGGCCAGGGAATCGAGTTCGATTACTGCTGTGTTCATGCAGCCTTTGCACTGCGTGAAATCGGCATCGAATCAATAATGGTCAATTGCAATCCCGAGACGGTTAGTACCGACTACGATACCTCAGACAGACTCTACTTTGAGCCTCTGACTTTTGAAGATGTGATGTCGATTGTGGAAAAAGAAAACCCGGATGGCGTGATTGTACAATTCGGCGGCCAGACGCCATTGAAGCTGGCTGTCCCGCTTGAAAAAGCGGGAGTGAAGATAATCGGCACTTCACCCGACAGCATCGACCACGCTGAGGACCGCAAGCGATTTAACAAACTCGTAAAGAAACTGAAACTTCGCCAACCAGCCGGAGGTACAGCCACAACGTATGCTGAGACGCTCAAGGTGGCTAATAAGCTACGGTTTCCGCTGTTGGTTCGTCCTTCTTTCGTTCTGGGTGGCCGGGCGATGGATATTGTTTATGACCAGCAGGAGCTAAAGAGTTGTGTGCACGAGGCAATCGAGGCCTCCGGTGAGCATCCTATCCTGATTGATAAATTCCTCGACGATGCTATAGAGCTGGACGTCGATGCCATAAGCGATGGTAAAACCGTGGTCATCGGCGGGATCATGGAGCATATCGAGCAGGCCGGCGTGCACTCAGGTGACAGTGCATGCTGCCTGCCGCCGGTTTCTTTGGGTAAGAAGATCCTGGCAGAGATCAAGAGACAAACAAAACTGCTGGCCCTGGCGCTCGAAGTCAAGGGCCTTATGAACGTTCAGTTTGCGATACCTGTGGCATCCCTAAGGGATCCTTACGGAGAGCTAAAAGACGGGCAGATTTATATCCTGGAAGTCAATCCGCGGGCTTCTCGAACCATCCCCTTCGTCAGTAAAGCTATCGGCGTGCCTTTGGCCAAGCTGGCGGCAAAGGTAATGGTGGGTATGACGCTGGACGATTTACATTTTACAAAAGAAGTGCAGCGCAAATACTTTGCCGTCAAAGAATCAGTGTTTCCATTCTCAAAGTTTCCTGGCGTAGATACGCTGCTGGGACCGGAGATGCTTTCGACAGGTGAGGTAATGGGCCTGTCGGATGATTTTGGCATTGCTTTCGCAAAATCACAGATAGCAGCAGGTAACAGCCTTCCGACAGCCGGCAATGTGCTTTTTAGCGTTAAAGACAGCGACAAAAGGATGGCTGTTGGATTTGCACGCAAATTATATAAAATGGGCTTTAAGATTATTGCCACAAAGGGTACGTGCATTGAGTTTATCAATAACAACATTCCATCAGAGTTTGCATTAAAGATGTCCGAAGGTCGGCCCAACATAGTCGATGCTATAATAAACAGCCGTTTCGACCTGATTATCAATACCGCTATTGGAAAGCAGTCGATAAGGGATTCATTTTCAATCAGAAGAGCAGCGCTTGATAAGCGGGTGCCATACGTGACAACCATGAGAGGTGCAGAGGCGACAGTGAAAGCCATCGAAGCGTTGAAACAAAAAAAGGTCGATGTAAAACCTATACAATTGTACTATCGATAATATGGCAAAAAAACAAGCAAAAGCTATTTTACTGCTGGAGGACGGCTCGGTTTTTGAAGGCACCTCCTTCGGCGCCAAAGGACAACTGTGCGGTGAGGTGGTATTCAATACCAGTATGACCGGCTATCAGGAGATAATGACCGACCCTTCATATCATGAGCAGATAATCACAATGACGTATCCTTTAATCGGCAATGTTGGAACCAATAAAGCCGACTGGGAATCGAGCAAGGTTTATGCCTGCGGTTTTATTGTCAAGGAAAACTGCGATTACCCGAGCAGCTTCAGGAGTAAAGAATCGCTGAGTGACTATCTGAAAAAGAATAATGTCGTCGGCCTGGAAGGCATTGACACTCGAGCGCTCGTAAAACATATCCGAATCCAGGGAGCGATGAGGGGGATTGTTTCTTCGACCGAGCTTAAACCAGCAAGCCTGAAAAAGAAGCTTCAGGCCTATCCTGGCCTTGTGGGAAGGGACATAGTTAAGGATGTCACATCTAAAAAACCATACCATTGGGACGAAGGGGTAATTGATGTATTAAGCAACAAGCAGTTCAAACCACCTAAGAAGTATAAGGTGGTGGCTTTTGATTACGGAATTAAGCATAATATCCTCAGGTTGCTTCGCTCGCATGGCTGTGAGGTTTATGTAGTGCCGGCTCAAACATCTGCGGAGCAGGTCCTTGCTCAAAAGCCAGACGGAGTGTTTTTGAGCAATGGCCCAGGTGACCCGGCACCGGTAAGTTATGCCGTCGAGACCATACGGCAGCTTTTGGGTAAAGTGCCGATATTCGGCATTTGCCTCGGCCATCAGCTTTTGGCGCTGGCGCTCGGGGCAAAAACTTATAAACTCAAGTTCGGCCATCGCGGTGCGAATCATCCGGTAAAAAATCTGCAAACGAAACAGATTGAAATCACCTGCCAGAACCACGGATTCTGTGTGGATATGGATACGCTGAAAAGAAAAGATATTGA
>CAZRMQ010000315.1:0-2603 GCA_964601185.1 uncultured Pirellulales bacterium | reverse complement strand
GCCGTATCTTTGCAGCTCAAGCATAGACTGGGCCAACTTTTCAATTGTCACTTTACGACCATAGCGTTGGTGGCTGATATCGAAATTCTGACAGAAGATACAGCCTAAGTTGCAGCCGGCAAAAAAAATAGTGCCTGAGCCACCTCTGCCGACAAGGACACTTTCCTCACCAAAATGCGGCCCTACAGAACTAACTACCGGTAAACAACCGATGCCGCAAAAACCTAATTCGCCCTTACTGCGATAGACCTTGCACTTACGCGGACAAAGTATGCACGGATTCATCCGCTCCCATAACTGCTGAACAGTTTGACTGAAAGAATCAAGGTCACGCGAAGATGTCATATTCAAATCCTCGCTAAACCGTCGCCGTGCCGGCAACGGCTAAACAACCCCCAAATAAATTTGGGGGCTAAACAATTAAAATCACGATGTGTTCATTTAATAACAGAAGTATCAATCAGTAAGCAGCTCAGGTGTCACCATCCAATCAATCTGCCACTTATCTTCATCGCAGCGGCTCAGACAAACGATCCCGCCCTGCTTAAACGCTACTGTATTAGCTGATTCACAGCCGGTCAAAAGCAATGATGCGAGCTTATCGAGAAAAGGCAGGTGACCAACAATCATAATATCATCAGTAACAGAAGCAAGCTCAGCTCTTACCACGGCCACATCGTCAGTTGGTCCAAGACCCTGTCGCTCGGCGGGTGCAATATTGACATTGATAACTTTCGCCAAAACTTCGGCTGTTTGGACAGCCCGCCTCTTTCCGCTGTGCCACAAATAATCAACACACAAGTGCAAAGGCCCGATGAACTCCGCTATTTTCTGGATATCCCGCAGACCTTCCCCAGTCAGCAGTCTTTGTGGGTCCACCTCTTTGGGAACCGCTTTTGCATGTTGGACAAGGTATAGCTTCATTTTTAATCCGCCCTATGGAAAAATTTATTTAATCTATTATAGCACTATCCTTTAGCTTAACAATCATCTATACAGCTGCAGGTAATCCAAGCGACTTTTAATATTGTGCGAAAGTCAAATTTAAGGTATAATCCACTATTCACACAGAAGGTTAAAAATAATGACAAAAAACCTCCAATTGACAGAACAGGATATAGGTTTGGCGCATCCAATAAATCAGCAGGGTAAATCTAAAGAGATTCAATCACATATAGAGAACGAACAACATTCACTTGCGGCCCGCCTCGCAGCCAGCGAACATGCAGCCGCAACTGAGCTTGTTGACAGAAACTACCAGCAGATATATCTGTTTATGAGAAGGCTCGGACACAGTCGTCAAGTAAGCGAAGATTTGACACAGGAAACATTTTTAAAGGCATGGCACCATATAGGCCAGCTAAGAGACGGTACGGCGCTAAGCAGCTGGCTGTACCGTATAGGCAGCAATGTCTCAAAATTGTATTGGCGAAAACATAAAAGCAGAGAAACAACCTGTAAAGAAATCCTCGACCAACCGGACGGCAGCACCGCACATTACAAAGTTGAATATTATGAGCAGTTGAACCGGTTGAAGATTGCTGTTGAAAGATTGCCCTTTAAACTCAGGCAGACAATTGTTCTACACTATATGCAACACCTAAGTATTGCCAAAGCCGCAGAAGTAACATGTATAAGGCAAGGTACTTTCAAAAGCAGACTTAACAGGGCATTAAAAATTCTAAGAAAGCACGTTTCTGAATAAGAGGTGGTCCGAGATGAAAATTGAGCAGTTAAAGAAAGCATTAAATGAACTTGCAAAGGCCACCGAGGAACCCGTGCGTCCAGGCCTTGCTGAGGATATAAAACACCACATCCCACACACGCTTAATCCACATAAACGTGGTATGGATACCATCAATATTATCATAGACTTAAGGATAAATAAGTTAGTAGCAGCGGCGATAATAATTACGACGATGATCTTGCTGGCGCACTTCTTCAGCGGGCGAGAAATACCGGGAGACAGCATATTTCAAGACAGCAAGATATTAGCAGCATATTTTCTACGAGGCAACGCTAATAACAGCGATTTATCAGCAGTCCGGTCAAAATATAAGCACTTACTTGAAAGAGGTGAGCAGGCAGTATATTATGGTGACAGAGTAAACCTGAATGATAGTAGAACCGTACTTCTACAATGGAAACTTCCCGATGGTAGCTATAGAGTAATTATGGGTGATTGGCAGGAAAAAACCGTCGACGCCGAGCAGCTAATAAAATTACTAAGCTATATGCTGCAAGAGAAATAATAAAATATAATTCCTGGCAAAAAAACACATATTGCTTGAAATCTGGCCGTCTTTTTGATACTATTTATTGATTAGACCAAAAATCAACAATAGAAGGAGTAATAAAATGAGTAAGAAGAGGGGTTTTACCCTCATAGAGCTTCTGGTGGTGATAGCTATTATCGCTCTATTGATGGCGATATTAATGCCGGCTCTAAATCGAGTAAAGAACCAGGCGAAAACAATCATGTGCCAGGCTCGATTGCGCGAGTGGGGACTTCTTTTCAAATTATATACAGATGACAATAATGGCTATTTCAATCGAGGTTGGGATGTAGGAGAGGCAGCGTTATGGATGAATGCCCTTCGGCC
>CAZRMQ010000314.1:0-2621 GCA_964601185.1 uncultured Pirellulales bacterium | reverse complement strand
CGATATGTCGAGCAATACATAACCATACTGAAACTGTGCGGAGAATACACGTGGTGGAGAAGAAAGACCTGATTAGTGCCGTTCTAAAGAAGGTCAAATTGATCGATGGCCGGAAGAAGCTGACATGTGCGGAGGCTTTTGAGCTGGCAAGGCAGTTCAAGGTGGGAATAATCGAGATTGGCCGAATCTGTAATCAGAACAGCATAAAAATCCATAGATGTCAGCTTGGCTGTTTTCCATAATGATAGAAAGAATATACATGTGAAGAAGTTAAAAGCAAAATTAAAGCTCTGGTTAAGTTCCAAAGATATTGAAGGTGTATTTGGCGATGGCAAATGGCGGCTGCTTAAGGCTATCGATAGCGAAGGTTCTTTGAAGGATGCGAGTGAGTATCTGCATATGAGCTACCGCAAGGCGTGGGGCGACTTAAAAAAGGCGCAGGATTTTCTCAAAATTGCTCTTGTCGAAAAGAAACGTGGAGGTGTCAACGGCGGTGAAACCATCTTAACCAAGCAGGGCAAAAGGTTGGTCGAGGCTTATACGAAATTTCGCGGTGACATCGAAAAGGCGTTGGAAAAGGCTTATCAAAAGCATTTAAAGGAACTTTTGAAATGCCAAAAACGCTGAAAAATATTGGGTGGCAGCCTCAATCCGGCTTCGAAAGATCCAGCTCCAGACGGATTAGACGGATTGGGGATGGCTTGGTGTTAGGCTTTAGCCTGATAGAGCTTCTGGTTGTTATCTCTATTACATCATTACTGCTCGGTATTTTGCTGCCGGCTTTAAGCCGGTCGAGAGCAGTAGCCAAAGAGGCGGTCTGTCAGAATCGGCTTCGACAATGGGGTTTAGCGTTTGAAGCTTATTCATCAGAAAATAATGGCTTTTACCCGCATATTGACGGCAGAGACAGAACAGAAATTAATCCTCAATCACCGGAAGAAATCGCAGATTATTATTATGGCTGGGTGGACGTTTTGCCATCTTTTATGAATTTAAAGCCATGGCGTGATTATGAACTATATGGAAAGCCAGGCAATGATACCATCTTTCAATGCCCTTCAGCAAAAATTCTAAAAGACGCAAACTACAATTATCCATATGAACGGGTCGGATACTTTTCTTATGCGATGAATTCATGCCTTGGGCTTGACGAAAACTGCTGGCCGCCCTACCACCCATATATAGACCCGACAGGAGGGACAAATAATATGCCAAGTTTTTTGAATATCGCTCTGATAAGGCATCCCTCAAGAGTAATTCTGCTATATGACCAGCTTCTTGACCCCAGGCTGGGTTACAACGGCAATAGGCTCAATCGTTCGGCGGGCAGATACTGCGGTGCTTATCCAAGAGAATTCAGCGCCCGTCATAGAAAAAGCAAAAACGGTCTGGGCGGCTCGATACTATTTTGTGACTGCCACGTTGAATGGAAGAAAAGCGTTTGGAAAGAAGATTGGCCGGACGACTTGGAAGTTCCGCCGAGAAATGATGTAAATTGGTTTCCATATCCATGACCTTTAACAGTTTTGCAAAGGAGAGAAAAATGAAGAAATCAGTTTTTTCAATGATGGTTTTAACATTGGAAGTATTCACACAAATTGTTGTTGGTGTTGATTACAGTATATATGACCTTCAGTATCAATCTGACCCGGAAGATTTAAACAGCCCTCATGTCGGCGAAGATGTAAATTGTATCGGCGGAATAGTTATACACAAGTTCCCCGGCGGTAAACCCAAGGTTACGCTTTACGACCCTGCTTATCCAGATGGCTGGGGAGGCATAGCAATCAAAGACTTTACAGAGGCCAAGGAGTTTTATAATGCTGTAAATGTCGGCGACTGGGTATCGCTAACACATACGACTGTTGAAGAATTTAATGGAAATACTCAATTAATGTTTGAAAGCAAATCCGGCTTTGTGGTTGAAAGTACCGGGAATGATTTGCCGGAACCCATTTTAATTGAGCCGAATGATATTACAGCACCTATTTATCAAACCAATCCGGAGGGATGGCTTGTTGAAAACCATAATACTGAGAAATATGAGGCAATGCTTGTGAGAGTAGAGAGTATAATAGTAACAGAAAAAGATTTAGGTAAGGCCGAGGACAACTACAGCCTTGAGAGTTTTGAGAATGCAGGCCCAAATGACCTCTGTTGGGCTTCTGACTATATGAATGAAGAGGTTGAGGAGGATGACTATCACCGATTTGTCAGCCTCGGCAGCCATTTCTGCAGTGTTACAGGTATAATCGAGCAATACGATGGATATAAAAACTATTATGAATGGGATTATTATCAATTGCTGACAACCTATACCGGGGATTTGAAACGCTACACCCCTGCTGATATCAATGGTGATTGTATGGTGGATTTTTCGGATTTTGCTATACTCTGCGAATATTGGCTCTGGGGCACGGAGTAATAGAATGTCGCTTTTGCAAGGCTTTTATCTTTTATCATAGGAGATGAGCGAAATGAAGAAAGAGTACGTTTTAGGAGTTTTGTTTTTTAGCGGGCTGTGGGGCATTTCCGAAGCGGTTCTTGGTGATGCTTTGTATCGGGCTGATGTGCCTTATGCATCGGTTCCGTTGACCGTCATTGGCTTTATCATACTGACT
>CAZRMQ010000313.1:0-2622 GCA_964601185.1 uncultured Pirellulales bacterium | reverse complement strand
CTGCAATAGCGTTGAGTGAATTTAAATTTAGTTTGCCGAGCACGAGAACGGTATTAATATCACTTTGGCCGGGCCTATAGTCTTGTGTTAAACTGCTGCCGACCACCGTGACGCTCTGCAGATTGTCGCCCAGAGCTGCATTAAGTTTCTCAGTAAACAGCTTCAGAGCTTCCCTTACCTGTTCAGGGACAGCATCTAATTTAATACTATTTTCGTTTTCAGCCATTTATCGAACCCCTCAAATTTTGACCAGATTTAACTCCTCGTTACTTTACTTTATTTAAAAGACCACCGCAACCCACAATTTAATCAAAAGAAAAGATGAAAAATTGTGTGTGACCGGATATTGTAGATTTTTCGGTATGCACGGTGTACATACTTTTAAAATTTATTGATTATCTCTTTTTGGCCGACTATGATAATGAGGGCTTTGAGAGTCGAATAAGAGATAACAATCTACAGGAGATATGAGATGACGCTGATGAACTTAGGAGTTGGGGCAGACAGAATAGCTAACTTCTGCAAGCGGTGGAAAATAAGCAGACTTTCGGTTTTTGGGTCAGCAGTGCGAGGAGAGCTTGGCCCCGATAGCGACATAGACCTGCTGGTAACGTACCGCAGCGATGCCGATTGGACTATGTTCGACCATTTTACGATGGAAGAGGAGTTATCACAGTTGTTTGGTCGTGAGGTTGACCTTATCAGCATCAGAGCATTAGAAGAAAATCAAAACCCGATTTATCGACGCCAGATTCTGGATTCCGCGAGGCAGATTTATGCAGCGTGACATGACTCGTCGCTCGTATCTCGTTCCCACCACTTTTGTCATTCCCGTGAAACCTGTCCTGAGCAAAGTCGAAGGAATAGGAATCCATAATCACGTCATTTCGAAGTCCAGAGTACCATGGTGATCTAATTCTCAAGAAAAGGCTCCTGACCCCTTTCATAACTTACTTTTTCTGTACAACCAGCATTGCTTGTATTCTTATTTGTTTTGCTTTTTGTTATCTTTCGCCATACTGCACCTACTATTGCAAAAAGAATCATCATTGGAATTAAACCACCTCCATGTTGCCATCCAAAAACAGCAGCCCCAATTAGAACATAGGCAATAAATATTCCAATACATGCCAATAATGCTATAACATATTTCATTTACTACCCTTTCTATATTTATGTTACCCTACAAGCCTTTTATATCTGTTCGGTCTTACAAGGAATCTAACTCTTGCTTTATTAAAGTTGCGGTTTTTAAAAGAGAATCCCTAAGAGACATGCGGAGTTTAGTAATTTCATTTGCAAGTTTGTTTTTCTTCTGTCCTTCGGGCATTCTCTTCCGCTGTTTCTCTTTCTGAATACTGTCAACTAAACCTTTACGAACTTGTTTCCATCTTTTCAAAAAATAGGTTGGTAGCGAATCCTTATTTACGGAAATCCAAAGTTCATGGTCGTCCATAAACTTAATTGCTCCACCATTTGATAACTTGAATATTTTACGTGCGACATCCCCGCAAAGACTGTAAGCTTTAGATAATATTTGTTTTTTCTTTATCATTTTCAATCCTCGCAATTTTCTATATTGGAATTGCCCCCCATCCTTGATAAGATTTTTCCGCTATCATTTATATCGACCATAAACAGCACTAATTAGAGCAAAAAGTTTATTATTTATGGCAAATCAACTGCCGATAAATAGATGGATTAGGGTATGTTATTGAGCCACAAACCTGTAGAGCATTATTGTGTATTGAGCAGCGGTTGGTTGTGAGGAATTGATATATTGTCTGCTTTATGAGAAAGAGCAAATGGCGAATAAAATTAGACAAGACCTCAAGGACATCTCAAACACTATAAACTATATCCTGGGTCTCGCTGACTATTTCTCGGATAAAGCCCGTGAATGGACAAAATGGTGGAATGACAACAACACAAGAACAAACATTTATCAAACTGGTGATAAAGGACTTATCCAAGCTGTTGAACAAGTCTATGCGAGCGGAGTAGAGACCGCCGGCTCTTTAAGTGAGTTATTGCCAAAAATCAATTCTATAAAACATTGTCCAAGACTTAAAAACTATGTAAGCGATATAAGGAAAAGGCAAAGAAACTGGATTGCTGATGATGAAAAATTGCTATCCAGATGTAAAAAGATAATTTCGGAAAAGAAATCCTATGGTGTAGATTTTTCGGATGTTGAACTAATGATGAGATGGCATAAAGAACAACTCAAAATCTTGAAAAGCCTTGATAGTGAATTAGCAGTTATTGAAAAGTCAGAAAGATACAAAATAGAAGAACAAAAGCAGCTACGAGAACCAACAGAAACAGAGCAAAAGGCTAAGCCTATTATTATCGCGATCATCGTTAGTTTATCTATAATTTCCGTATTTGTTTTGTCGGTTTGGTATATTACATTCGCACCATTTACTTGGATCAAGAATCATCCTCATAGTCCTGGAATTCAAGCAAGTGTTATCTTTCTTATTCCGTGTTTAATCGTTGGATATTTCAAGCCTAATTGGCGAAAATGGTGCTGGGGAAGCGCAGCCTTAGCACTCCTGGTAGGATTGTTGTCTTTACTTTGAGGAAATGTTGGGGCAAGCCCCAACCTACAATTCGGCC
>CAZRMQ010000312.1:0-2628 GCA_964601185.1 uncultured Pirellulales bacterium | reverse complement strand
GTCTCGAGCATTTGGAAAAGCCCCGAATTTATTCGGGGGTTGTACATTTTCACCTCAAATCTGCCAGATTCATGAGATAAGTGGTCAACAGCCTGACTCCGAATCCGCTTGAGCCTTCAGCAGTAAATTCTGTTGGCTTCTCGAACGATTCTACACCGGCAATATCTAAATGTGCCCACTTCGCATCGCCTACAAACTGTCTCAAGAACGCCGCTGCTGTGCAGGCTCCACCCAACCTGCTTCCAATATTTTTCAAGTCAGCTATTTTGCTTTTCATCTCCTCTGCATACTCATCCCCGCTTGGCATAAGCCAAACCTTCTCACCACTTTGTTCCGCCGCTTTCTGTAATCGCTTAATCAGATTCTCATCGTTGCCCATTAGCCCAGCCATATATTTGCCGAGAGCAACCCTGCAGGCTCCGGTCAGTGTTGCTATATCAATGATAACGTCGCAGTTTTGCTTTACAGCATAATTAAGACCATCGCATAGTACCATTCTGCCCTCGGCATCGGTATTTTGTACCTCAACGGTTTTACCGCTAAAAGTGGTAATAATATCACCGGGCCGATAGCTTGAGCCGCTCGGCAAGTTCTCCGCCGATGGAACTATCCCTAATACATTCAAAGGTAATTGCATTTCCGCCACGGCTTTCATAGTACTCAAGACCGTAATTCCGCCGGTCTTATCAAACTTCATCTCTTCCATTTTAGCAGCCGGCTTAATACTTATTCCGCCGGAATCAAACGTTATCGCCTTACCTACGAGAGCTACTGATAGATTTCTTACCGTTTTGCCGGTTGGTTTATACTTCAATATAATAAATCTGGGTTTATTTTGTGAGCCGCTGCCCACTGCAAGTACGCCGCCCATACCCTTTGCTGCCATCTGTTTTTCATCGAAAACTGTACAGCTCAATCTTTTGTTGCCGCGAGCCAGCTCTTTGGCGGCAGATGCCAGCTTAGATGGACTGATTACATTAGCCGGCCGATTCGCCAACGTCCGGGCGTAGCTTTGCGCTTTGCCGATAGCAATTCCGCTGGCCAGCCCCACGCTCAACTTTTTTGTCTTAGCCGAGTCGGAATCAACCACTTCTACTTTAAGCGAATCTAATCGTCCATCATCACTCTCAGTGACGAACTCATCATAACGATAGCTGCCGAGATATATTCCCTCAGCGCAAGCTCGTCCCATCGCAGACAAATCAAACCGTCCGCCAAACGCCTTGTGCAGTGCCAGGCTGACGGTTCCTATCTTCATCCCTACGGCCTTCTTAGCCGCATTAGCCGCCGCCTTACGAACCGTATCCAGGGTAATCTTTTTCTTCTCACCCAGACCAATCAGCAGAACTCTCTTAGCTGCTATCCTGTCGTTGCCATAAACAATCGCGTTGGCTCCCTCTTTGGCCCTGAAATCGCCTGATTTAATCAATTGCTCAATGGCACCATCCAGTTTTCTATCAAGCTCTCTGGTTAGTCTATCCAGCCCATCGGCGTCGGAAAACAAACCCAATGCAAGCAGATCTGTTTTACACTTGCTGAAATCTGCCGTCCTTGGCTTTACATCAATACTGATAATCTCTTTCATTTTTTCCTGCCTTCTGTTTTTTCCGTTTTTTTCTTGGCTCTGTTACGCAGATAGGTTTCGATAAATCCGTCAAGCTCACCATCCAGCACTGCCTGTACATTACCCGTCTGAAAGTTAGTTCGATGGTCTTTTACCATCTGATAAGGCTGCATAACATAGCTTCGTATCTGGTTACCCCAGGCAATTTCGCCCTTTTCACTGTATAGTTTCGCCAGTTCGGCGTCACGTTTTTGCCTCTCTAACATATAGAGTTTTGCTTTGAGCATTTTCATCGCCTCGGCCCTGTTTTTGTGCTGGCTTCTTTCGTTCTGACATTGTACTACGATTCCGGTCGGCTCATGTTTTATCCGCACTGCTGAGCTTACCTTATTTACGTGCTGACCGCCAGCCCCACTGGCACGGTAAAAGTCTATTTCCAGATCATCTTCTTTTACCTCAATATCGATGTCCTCATCGAATTCCGGTACGCAGTCCACCGCTGCGAAGCTGGTATGCCGACGCTTGTTTGCATCAAACGGGCTTATCCGAACGAGCCGATGCACTCCCACTTCACATGAAAGTTTTCCGAACGCGAATGGCCCACTAACTCCCAGCGTTATCGACCTTATGCCCGCTTCCTCGCCTGGAGTGATATCAAGCTCTCTGTACTTGTATTTGCAGCTTTCAAAATATCGCGTGTACATCCTAAGCAGCATATTGGCCCAGTCGCAGCTCTCCGTCCCTCCGGCCCCCGCGTGGATACTAAAAAAGCAGTTTTTCATATCTTCAGGCCGAGACAGCAGGCCCGCTAATTCAATCTGCTCACACTTTTTCCCCAGAGACGCTAAATCCTCTGTCAATTGCGCCAACTCATCCCGATCCGACTCAGTGGCTAATTCATACAGCTCCTGCAGGTCTTTGACTTCTCGCTGCAATTCTTCTACCGGCTCAACAACCGATTTAAGCGAGCTGAGCTGAGAGACCACCAACTGGGCGTTATCGGGATTATCCCAGAATCCCGCTTTGGTCATTTTCTCTTCGAGCTTCTGTAGCTGAGATTTCTT
>CAZRMQ010000311.1:0-2638 GCA_964601185.1 uncultured Pirellulales bacterium | reverse complement strand
GATCAATTTATAAAAGCACTGAAGGAAATCGACTTTGAGCTTGCCTATCTTGCTTTGCTCACCAAAGAAGGGCTCAAGCCTCTAAGCAGATGGGAAAAGCCTTTAGATGACAATGGGCTTCAATTGCTGCAACGGATGGGGCTTCTTACAAAACAAATTCGTCGTACCGTCAAGACTGGCAAGGAAGTTATCGAAACTATTTTCAGCCGATTACCCGGCTACATCCAGCTTTACGAACAGAGCTTTGCAGACAAGCCGATAGATAAAACCGCCCAGACACAGCAGCTCGAAGGCCTTCTTTTTGGTTATCCGGCTTGCTGCGTGGACGCCTATATTCGCCAGCCGTACGCTCCGAATAATCTTCCGAACGAAGAGCAGAAAATTCTGTTCCATTGGGCATGCAAAGATTGCAAAATCACTCCCCTGCTTCTGCCTGCCTACAAAGGCGTATACAAGCTCTTTAACAATTCCTAAAACAACAATAAAAATCCCTTGTTATTTAGCCCCCAATTACTATATTATGGTTATTTTTAGGATATCGAAGGGAAACTATTATTGAAAAAAGGTTTTAGAGGTGTAAAGTGACAACAACCAGCGAAATTCATAACATAGTTTTGTTAGGGCACGGCAGCAGCGGTAAAACTTCTCTTGCGGAGGCCATTCTGCATAAAACCGGTGTAACCAATCGTCTGGGAAGTGTTGATGATAAAACGAGCATCTGCGACTATTATGACGAAGAAAAAGAGCATCAGCATTCTATACAATCTTCTATAGTCTACTCAGAGTATAATGGCAAGCTGATCAATATTATTGACACGCCGGGCTATCCTGACTTCATCGGCCCAGCTATAAAAGCGATACCAGCCGCTGAGACAGCGGTCATCGTAATCAGTGCCGCCGCCGGCATAGAAACCAACACGCGAAAGCTGTTCCAGCTGGCTACAGAGGCAAACATGCCCCGGCTGATAGTCATAAACAAAATGGACGCTGAAAATGTTGATTTGCCTGAGCTGATAAAGAACATTCGTGATATCTTCGGCCCACAATGCCGCTGTGCAAACCTGCCCGCCGCAGACAAGGCTTCGGTTATCGACTGTATAGAAAACGCTGCCGGTGACTCTCCTGTGATGGATGTTGCCGCAGCTCATACCGAGCTGATTGAAAGCGTAATCGAAGCTGACGATGCGCTTATGGAAAGTTATCTCGGCGGTGTAGAAATTCCAGCGGCCAAGATAGCTTCCGTGTTTGTGGAGGCTCTAAAAACCGGGACACTCATCCCGATAGTTTTCACCGATGCCCGCAAAGAAATCGGCATCACAGAGCTCCTGGATATTATTATAAAATACACGCCGTCACCTGACCAGACATCGCCAAGGCAGCTAAAAGACGGTGACAAATTAACTGAAATCAAGGCCGATTCTGCAGGGCCGCTCGCGGGTTTGGTGTTTCGCATCGGCTTCGAACAGCGCTCAAATATGAAGTACTCTACCATACGCATTTTCAGCGGCACACTTAAATCAGACACTAATTTGCTGCGCAACGACGAGAAAAAAGGCATTAGGCCGGGACATATCTTAAAATCCCAAGGCAGTGAAAACAAAGAGATCGATGTCGGTATTGCCGGTGACATTGTAACTCTCGCTAAAATAGATGAGCTGGAACTCGGTGATTTGGTCCATGACGGCAAAGCAGCCGGAAAATTTGAAATGCCACCTGTCCCTGAACCGATGTTTTCTTTAGCACTGGAGCCCGCTTCAAGAGGAGACGAACAGAAAATCAGCGCCTCTCTTGAGAAGTTGTGCGACGAAGACCCCTGCTTCAAGGTCAGCAGAGACCAGCAGACCAAAGAATTGGTTGCCAGCGGCCTGGGTGATTTGCATCTGCGCATAATGCTGGAAAAGATGCAAAACCGCTTTAAGCTGTCGGTAAACACAAAGGAGCCGAAGATTCCATACCGCGAGACAATTACCGCCAAAGCCGAAGGCCACTACCGCCACAAAAAACAGACAGGCGGTGCAGGCCAGTTCGGCGAAGTTTACCTGCGCGTCGAGCCGGCTGAGCGAAACTCCGACCCGCCGCTGCAATATAGCTGGGATATTTATGGCGGCTCGATTCCAGGCCAGTATGAGCCGGCCGTCTATAAAGGCGTCAACGAAGTAATGCAAAACGGCTTCGTCGCGGGCTTTCCTATGCAGGATGTCAAGGTCTCCATCTATGACGGCAAACACCACCCCGTCGATTCCAAGGAAGTTGCCTTCCGAGCCGCGGGTAAAGGCGCGTTTTTCGATGCGCTGCAAAAAGCAAAGCCGGTTCTTCTCGAGCCGATAGTTATTATCGAAATCACCATACCTGCCGAGAACGTAGGCGATATAGCCGGAGACCTGGCCTCAAAACGCGGACGCGTGCTCGGACAGGAAATGCTGCCAGGCAACTATATTATCATAAAAGCTCAGGTGCCGCTCTCTGAAGTCACGCAGTACAACAGCCAGCTCAAAAGCGTTACCGGCGGACGCGGCAGCTATTCGATGTCACTCAGCCATTATGAGGTAGTGCCTCCCAATATTCAGCAGCAGGTCGTCGCTCAATACGGAAAGAAAAAGGTAGAAGAAGATTAACTTGTTTCCCTGTCGGCGTAAAA
>CAZRMQ010000310.1:0-2648 GCA_964601185.1 uncultured Pirellulales bacterium | reverse complement strand
TTACGGGAAAGACGTCAATCAATCTGGTAATTGTTCCAGCAGCGCTGGTTGTATGCACTGTACTGAAGACCAAGTGGCCGGTTTCAGCAGCTCTGACGGCTGCTTCAATTGTTTCGAGGTCCCGCAACTCGCCTACCAAAATCACGTCGGGATCCATTCTTAAAACACGCTTCAAGGCCTCGGTAAAACTGGGGACATCAACACCGACTTCACGTTGGTTAATAATAGATTTTTTATGCGCGTGATAGTATTCTATTGGTTCTTCTACGGTTACGATATGGCGGTCAAAGTTTTCGTTAATATAGTTTACCATGCAAGCCAAGGTGGTCGTTTTGCCACATCCGGTTGGGCCTGTAACTAAGAACATTCCTCTGGGTCTGCGACACAAAGCAGCACAGATCTTGGGCAGGCCGATTTGCTCAAAGGTCATAATTGTTGATGGGATAAGACGAAGAACTAACGCAAAGTTACCTTTTTGTCTGAATATAGATACACGGAACCTGCCTTCATCGCCGAAGGCAAAGCCGAAGTCGGTTCCGCCTTCTTCCTGGAGCTCCTGTTGATTTCGATCAGGTGTGATGCTTTTCATCAGTGCCGCAGTGTCATCCGGCTCAAGAATTTTCGTTTCCAGGCTTCTAAGGTGGCCGTCTATTCGCAATACCGGTGATCGACCAACAGTAAGGTGTATATCGGATGCTCCTTGTGAGACACAAGCCTGCAGGAGTCTGTCCATATTCACGGTTGACATTTTAAGGTCCTCAACTAACTACATTCTGTTTAATCTACCAACACTTCTTCTGTCTGCGCTATACTCACAACTTCGGCTGGTGTGGTGATACCGTTGAATATCTTGATCTTGCCATCCTCCAATAATGTTCTCATCCCACTTGCCTTAGCTGCTTTTCTTAGTTCTCCAGCCGGTGCCTTTTTAAAGGACAGTTCCCTTATTTCGTTGTTCATTTCTATCATCTCGAAGACGGCGAGCCGGCCTTTGAAGCCTGTATGCTGGCACTGACTGCAACCGGCCCCTTTGTAGATGGGATGTCTTTCAACATCTTCTTTAGTAATATTGAGCATCCGCAAGTTGTAAGGGTCGGGATTTTTATCGACTTGCTTGCATTTTTTACAAATAACTCTAACGAGTCTTTGTGCCATAATAGCTTGTATCGAGCTGGCCACAAGGAAGGGCTTAACGCCCATATCTATCAGACGTGTAATTGCGCTGCAGGCATCGTTGGTGTGCAGGGTGCTGAAAACCAGGTGTCCTGTAAGTGCCGCCTGGACCGCGATATCTGCTACAGTGTTGTCTCGGATTTCGCCGATCAAGATGATATTGGGGGCCTGTCTAAGCATTGCCCGCAGAATCTTATCGAAAGACAAGCCGATTTCTTCTCTAACCTGGCACTGATTCATTCCATCGAAGTTGTATTCCACAGGGTCCTCGGCAGTTACGATTTTCTTATCCGGCTTGTTAAGCTCCTGCAGCGCTGCATATAACGTTGTAGTTTTGCCGCTACCGGTTGGACCTGTAACCAAAAAGATGCCGTTGGGCCTTCTAATTATTCGTTGAAACGTCTCATAGTTATCTTGTTCAAATCCGAGTGACTCGATACCGATGTTGACCGCATCCCGGCGCAAGATACGCAGCACGATACTTTCTCCGTGATTGCCGGGCAAAGCTGAAACACGAAAGTCGATTTCCTGGTTTGCGATCTCGCGTTTAATACGGCCGTCCTGCGGCAGTCTTTTCTCGGCGATATCCATACCGGATAGAATTTTAAGTCGTGCAATCAAAGGCGCCTGCATGTTCTTGGGAATATTGTCTTTCTCCAGACAGACGCCGTCCACACGGTATCTTAAGCGTACCCTATCGGCCATCGGCTCAACATGTATATCACTGGCACGCATATGAAAAGCGCTATCTATTATCAGGTTTACGAGCCGTATGATAGGTCCCTCATCTTCATCGCCCTTGGCCTGACTTCTCAAAATCTCCGCTTGTATTTCGTTGCCGACCTCGGCTAACTCGGCAGCGGTAGCATCTATGCTGTGTTTCAACCTGTCGTCTTCTACTTTTTCTTGTGGTTTCTCGAATAGGTGCTGAATGTGCGAACGGATTTTGGTTGGATTAGCAATGTAGCACTCCAGTTCGGTGTTCAGTCGAAGCCTAATAGAATCCATCACGTCCAAATCCGTTGGATCGCTTATAATTAACCTCAGCTTGCCGTTATTCATGCTCAGCGGAAGGATGTTGTGCCTTTTAATTAAATCTTCCGGGATGATTTTTGTTGCGTCAGGTGGTGGGGGGGTTTGGTCCAGGTTTATATATTTTAGCTCAAATTGCTTGGCTATCGCTTTGGTCAGCGTTTCTTCATCTATCAAGCCCTCTTGCATCAACACTTCGCCGAGCCGTTTGCCGTTGGATTTAGAGTTTTTGATAGCATTGATAAGGGCCTCTTTTTTTACTATGCCGGCCCTGTAAAGAATTTCGCCTAAATGTTTGCGTTTCTTAGCCATTTTAACTCATTTTTTGTAGAATCTCCGGAGTCTTATTATAACACTAATAACACATTTAGTCAAATCTACAATCTCAATCGGACCATATTTAATGCAGTTTGTGCTGCTCGAAGTCGTACAGAGTTTCTATC
>CAZRMQ010000309.1:0-2683 GCA_964601185.1 uncultured Pirellulales bacterium | reverse complement strand
CCTCTGTCCTGCTTTATTTAAAACCAATTGTCGACTCTTTTTTTTCATTGCCACAGACTGCTTTAGTGTACCCAAAATTTATTTGAAATATTGACCGATAACTGGCCTGCATCAAATACCTATATTTATTATCGGTTCAAAAACCTTCTTCTAAAATCAAGCTTTTAATTTTTTTTACCAAAAGGCGATAAAATCGTGGCTTTTAAAAACGTCACAAGGCTTTTATCGGCCAATAAGTGTCCTGTCTTTACAAATTGAATGGGAATGTTGACAGAATGGAGTTAAATTTTTGATAAATTATTGCAAAATGATAAAATCCCGCCTCAACCGTCTGTTGCAGGATTTGCCTTGAAAAAAATTGTTCCGTCTTTTTCTTCGGAATCAATAACGCCTTGCCCTTTAAGGCCGGTGATATATTTTAATGCCTCGTTGCGGTTGATATCCAGACCTCGGGATACATCTTCAAGTGTGCAAGGTCTGCGTTTCAGCATTGATAGCACGTCTTCGGCTTTGCTCTCAAAGTGCTCGTCATGGTGACGAGGCATAAAATCAGCGACAACTTCGCATTTTTCTCCCAGCAGGCCGGCTATCGACTTCAGCTTCTCAGCGTCCACACTTTTAATGTTCGGCTCAGCCGTAGGCCGCACGGCAGTATTAAGCTGCACTTTATCGGGACAAATGCGCTCTATAGCACTTTTGATTTTAGCAATCTGCTCTGAATCGGTATTAAGCCCCTCGACAAAAAATACCTCAAGCCATATCTGACCGGCGTATTCATTCCTAAACGCACACAATCCCGAAACGAGCTTTTCAATGCTAATATCAGTATGAGGACGATTTATTCTCTGGAAAGCTCGCTGGTCACCAGCATCAAGCGAAGGCAGAACCACATCAGCTTTTGCACAGTCAGCTCGAACGTCTGGTTTATAGAGCAATGTACCGTTGGTTATTACTGCGACAGGAATATTTGTAATTTTTTTAATGCCATCAATAAGCTCGCCGAGTCGAGAATGTAAGGTCGGTTCGCCAGAGCCGCTAATAGTAATAAAATCCGCTTTAAGTCCCGCAGCTAATCGCTCTTTAAGCTCAGTAAGAATAGCCTCAATATCAGTATAGTCTTTGCGTTCTACCGACTTATCGGTCGTTCTGCCGATCTGGCAATACACGCAATCCAGAGTACATACCTTAGCTGGCACAATATCAACACCAAGGCTCCGCCCCAACCTGCGTGAAGGCACCGGCCCATACAGATATGTTTTTTTCTTAACCATGAACTTTTCCCTACAAATCATTCATATTAATATTATAATCAATTTTAGTCGTTGGTTGGTTGAATATCAAGGAAGTCAAAAAGAATAAGAAGGTTATCTAAATGGTGGACAACAAGACAACACTTTTGGAGACAGCTTACACGAAAACCGCGACTTTCCTGCGGGATATCTTCCAATATTTCTTTTGTGGTGTTCTGTTCATATGTTTGTTCATTTTAGCATGTGAATCAAAAAACTATGGTATTATGAAGAAAATCCAGGATATATCTATATCACTTGGAGAACACTCGGCCACTCTATTGGGCTTAGTTCTATTTATTATCGGATACACATTTGGGCAAATGATGCTTTCCTTGAGCCGCCCTATTTTCAAGGCTTATAAGTGTGTTCATAAGAAAATAGCTAATAAATCGCTTGAAAAACTTGAAGACAGAAAAAGAGTACTTAGAGAAATCTTGGAAGATATGTCGAAAAAAAAGGAAGGACGACCTGCATTATTTCGTGTAGGTCTGCCGGAGCATCTGTATTTTGAAATGGTCACTTTTGTGAAAAAACGGGACTTACATAGCAGGTTCATTGAACGATATAACCTTCTCACACATATGCGTCGTATACTCTCCTCCTTGCTATTTGTATCTGGTGTAATGTTCGCATTCCTGCCAGTGATTGATGATTCTTTAGGAAATTATATCTGGCCGGATAAATTAGGAGTCCTTATAGGCGTAGTGATTCTTGTTGCCTCTGTGCTATTCTACTATCAAACGATCATAACCAATATAGGGTTCTTAAATAGGGTTATTGCAAGCTACATAATTGCAGAGGGTGAAAGTGATTAGAATGGAAACATATTTTGCTTATGGTGCAAATGTTAACGAAGATGAAATGAGTCGCCGCTGTTCATCCGCTGAAGTAATCTCTACAGGTGTATTGGAAGACTATCAAATAGCATTTTTGCTTCACTCCGAGCGTTGGGGCGGGGGTGTCGCAGGTATTATACCAAACCAAGGGTCGCATGTTGAAGGCATAATATATAGAATTTCAACGGATGACTTAAAGAAACTAGATGAAATTGAGAATGTACACCAAAAGCGATATTTCAGAAGTCTGGTTAACGTTCACACTAAGAATGGGGGGACAACTGAGGCATGGGTATATTTTCCGAATCCAGATGCGAATAAAAAAGTATGCCCTTCAACCAAGTATCTGAGAACCATTATCGAAGGGGCACGTAGATACCAACTATCTGACGGTTACATTAGAGAATTGGAAAGTTTCCTGCCCAGCAAATAACGCTCAGCTTCTTACGATCTGAAATATTTCTTTGCACACCCTGAGTAAATCTTCGAGCCAGTCTATCGGCATAATGCTGGCGGCATCTGACTTTGCTTTTTCCGGCTTAGTATGGACCTCGA
>CAZRMQ010000308.1:0-2695 GCA_964601185.1 uncultured Pirellulales bacterium | reverse complement strand
ATGGAAATCAGCGAGGTCAGAGTCAAATTAGTAGCCAACAAAGACGACAGGTTAAAGGCTTTTTGCTCCGTAACGATGGATAATGAGTTTGTGGTTCGCGACATTAAAGTTATTGAAGGTGCAACTGGTCTTTTCGTTGCTATGCCCTCAAGGAAAATGAGCGACCATTGCGAAAAATGCGGAGGCAAAAATCACCTAAGAGCCAAATACTGCAATAATTGCGGCAAGCCCCTGCAGGACAATCGAGCGAGGAAGGACTTCAAAGGCAGAATGAAGCTGCACGCCGACATTGCCCATCCGATTAATGCGGAATGCCGCAAGGGGATTCAGGAAAAAGTCATAGTCGCCTTCAAAGAAGAGGTTGAAAAATCAAAACAGCCGGGCTATAAGCCCGTCGAAATGGATGAGCCGGATGATGAAGTTCCGGAAGTAGTCTGATAGCTACCTTGATTATCTGCGGTCCTGTCCGACAGGGTCGCAGAGAAAATAAAGACTATTTGGGGGTGATCCAGCAGTAAACCCCGTTAGAAACTCTTCATTCTTCTAACGTTACTTACACGGGGCATTAAACCCCGTTTTCATAGAAGGAATTAAATATTTTTCATCCCCGTAACAAGCCAGGGTGCATTCTAACGGGGTAAATAGAGATGAAACCTCTTAAGTAGTGAGGTCCTCAAGGACCTTATCAAGAGCAATATCTAATCTTGCGATAAGGTCGTATTTGCCTTCGGTAAGCTGCCTGCGGACGCGAAGCACCTTATTTCTGCGAATCTCTGGTAGTGAAGCAACTCTTTTCAATACCTGCCCAAGGGGCGTATCATTGATATTTTCAAGTATCTGCTCCATTGTTAAATCCTCTTCTGGAGCCATACCCTCATTGAAAGTATCTATCTGCCGATCTTGGCCTTCAAAGCGGCCGTTGTTACTATAATCCGGCATCTCAATTACCTTACGGAACCAGCTACAAACGAAATAATCCATGTTTTCGTCTGAGGCCTTGTAACCACTATATATTGTATGCCTCTCAAATCCATTTGGAGGCCCGTAGCAAACTCGCAGTATTGATATCGACAGAACAGCTTGCAAAACTTTAGAAAACTTAGCTTTTTACCTGGCTTTTCACAACAGTTTAAATCGCAGTTACTTGCGATAAAATACTGCCGATTTATATTGAAAAATCTGCTTTTTGGGTTATATAACCCTATATCAGCAATCAGTAACAGGTAAACCACAAAGCCTATTTGAGCAAGTTGGGTAATATACTATATATAGTAGTTCGCCCATAAAATACAGGTTCATTTAAAAGCAAGATTTCAGAATGTTGTTTCGCTTAAAACTGACTTTTCAGTACTGTTGTCTCGGTTCTATTTAGGAACAATCGGGAGGAAGAAAACCCGATCACGTGAGTTTTTTCCGTAAATTTTGCTTCGGTTCGCTATGCTCGCATACTCGGCAGAACACGCTCTTCTATACCGAATTTACAAAGAGGAATTTACTTATGAAGAAATTACTTGCGCTTTTTTCCTACCTTTGATAGAATGTTGAGGATTCGGTTACCCGAAGATTTTAGCGCCCGTAGCTCAGCAGGATAGAGCAACGGATTTCTAATCCGTAGGTCGCAGGTTCGAGTCCTGCCGGGCGTGTTATCAATACTTACGAGCCGCCGAATGGAAAAAACCATATTTTTAGCTGAGACGATGGTCAAAAGTTTATTGAGTTGCTTTTATGCCGTTTTCCCTTACAATTTCGGCTTTTAGCGTTGTGAATACGATTAAAGATATTGCAAAGTCAAAGGAGGTGTAACATGAGCAGAATTCAGATTTGTTGTGTCGGCATTTTGGTAGCAGCTATGCTTGTTAGTCCTTTACGTCCGGCTATAGCGGCTAATCAGAAGAGTATCGTGATTGATACAAGCAAAACAGGCGAGCCGATCTCCAAATACATCTACGCTCAGTTTATCGAGCACCTCGGCCGATGTATCTATGGCGGCATCTGGGCCGAGATGCTCGAAGACCGCAAATTCTATTATCCCATTACAGCCGATTACAACCCATATCGTTCGACGAGGGCTATCCCGAAGGATAGTCCCTACCAGGTAGTGGGAGCATCACCCTGGCAGATAATCGGTCAGGCCGATTCAGTCACAATGGTCAAAGAGGACTCCTTTGTCGGCGAGCATACGCCGCTCATTCGGCCCGATAGCGGCATCCGACAGCTCGACCTCGGATTAGTTAAGAATAAGCAATACGTTGGTTATATCTACCTCAAAGCCCGACAGCAAAGCGCAAATGTAACGGTATCACTTATCTGGGGTGACAATCCGAACGATCAGGATTCCATTCAATTTACGGTCTCGGATAACAAGTATGTCAAGTATCCGTTTCGGTTTACCGCAGGTGCCGACACCATAAAAGGCAAGCTGGAAATCAGAGTAGCCGATAGAGCGTGCTTTGTGGGCACGGTCTCTCTGATGCCGGCGGACAACATTGAGGGTATGCGTGCCGATACGCTGGCGGTGTTAAAAGAGCTCAACGCTCCAATGTATCGCTGGCCTGGCGGAAACTTCGTCAGCGGCTACGACTGGCGTGACGGCATCGGCGATCGGGACAAGCGACCACCTCGCACAAATCCCGCCTGGACCGGTGTAGAGCATAATGACTTCGGCTTCCACGAATTTATTCGCTTTTGCCGTCTG
>CAZRMQ010000307.1:0-2701 GCA_964601185.1 uncultured Pirellulales bacterium | reverse complement strand
ATGAAATTAACCATTACGCCAACTTGACAACAGGCACGCTTTCAGAGATGACATAGGGATGCAACCGCTGTCATTGCGAGCGAGGCGCAGCCGAGCGTGGCAATCTCGTTGTAGTAATATTTCTAAAATGGAGTAATTATAAGATGAGCGATTCGAGAAGAATCAAAAAAGCCTATGAAGTTGCACAACAGTATTACGCTGAACTTGGTGTTGATACCGAGCAGGCTATGGAAAAGCTGAGCAAAATCGCCGTATCAATTCATTGCTGGCAAGGTGACGATGTCGGTGGCTTCGAGAGCAGCGAAGGATTGAGTGGCGGGGGCATAATGGCTACAGGTGCTTATCCCGGCAAAGCAAGAACACCGAACGAGTTGCGGGCCGACCTCGAAAAGGCGATGAGCCTGATACCAGGCAAACATCGGTTGAACCTGCATGCGATATACGCTGAGACAAAAGGAAAAGTAGAGCGTAACGAGTTGCGGCCCGAACACTTTTCAACCTGGATAGACTGGGCGAAGACAAATGGTCTGGGAATGGATTTTAATCCGACATTTTTTTCGCATCCGAAAGCTGCGAGCGGCTTTACACTGGCCAACACCGATAGAGGTATTCGCAAGTTCTGGGTCGAGCATGGAATCGCCTGTAGAAAAATCGGGGAAGCAATGGGTAAGAAGCTTGGGACACCATGCGTGACAAACGTGTGGATTCCTGATGGATACAAGGACATACCCGTGGACCGCAAGGGGCCGCGAGAACGCCTAAAAAAATCGTTAGATGAAATATTCGCCGAGAAAATTAACCGTAAATACCTTCTGGATTCTGTGGAAAGCAAGCTCTTCGGCATCGGCTCGGAAAGTTATGTCGTTGGCTCGCACGAATTTTATTTAGGCTACGCAGTTCAGAACAATATTTTACTCTGCCTGGACGCAGGGCATTTCCATCCAACTGAAGTTATTTCGGACAAAATATCATCGGTACTGACTTTTCTTGACCAGATTCTTCTTCATGTAAGCAGAGGCGTACGCTGGGACAGCGACCATGTGGTGACACTGTCGGACGAGCTGCGAGCCATCGCTGAAGAGATTGTGCGCGGTGATTATCTGAAGCGAGTGCACATCGGGCTCGACTTTTTCGACGCCAGCATTAACCGCGTTGCAGCATGGGTAATAGGGACACGATGTATGATAAAAGCGCTGCTGATTGCCATGCTGGAGCCGATTGAGAAACTTCGTGTAATGGAAGCAAGCAGCGACTACACATCGCGGCTGGCAACGCTCGAAGAGATCAAGACCCTGCCCTTCGGTGCTGTATGGGATTACTACTGCATAAAGCATAATGTTCCAGCCGAATCTGATTGGCTAAAAGAAGTCAGAAATTACGAAGCTAAGGTGACAAATCAACGAATATGAAAGGAAGACAAATGGCCAGCGGAAGTAAAGATGGTGCTATAAAAGGATTGGATCTCCTCTACGAATTTGAGCGGGAGCCGGTTTCGCAGAACAAGCTCCAGCCCGGTAAACATTTTGCCGGCGTTTTTGCCGGTGAGCACGTTGCCGGAACCGAGTTCGTCATCGGCGCTTTGTTTGTCATCTGGGGTGCAAGTGCTTTTGATATTTTTGTCGGGCTGCTTCTTGGCAACCTGATGGCTGTGCTGACCTGGACGTTCGTATGCGCCCCGATTGCAGTTCAGACCAGGCTTACACTCTACTGGTATCTTCGCAAAATTGCCGGGCCGGTCACTACAACTATTTATAATGTTTTAAACGCTGTACTTTTCTGTATTTTAGCCGGTTGTATGATAACGGTCTCAGCTTCTGCGGTACGCATTCCTTTTGGCATACCTGAACAAACAGGATGGTTTCCAACGGATATAAGATTTGTTTTGGTTGTTATCGGCGTCGGTGCAGTGGTGGTCACCCTGGCGATTCTCGGCTTTAAAAAGCTGGCGCAGTTTGCGGAGGTTTGCTCGCCTTGGATGTTTTTGATGTTCATCGCCGGGGCGATAACTATGCTGCCCAATATAGCTGCAAAGGGGCTGGGCGGTCAAATCGGCAGCTTACAGGATTTCTGGACTCTGGCGAATAAATCGATCTGGACAGGCGTTGCTCCCGTGGGCAATCCTCAAATCAGCTTTTGGCACGTGGCGGCTTTTGCGTGGATATGTAACCTCGCAATGCACGGCGGCCTGTCGGATATGGCACTTTTACGCTACGCAAAAAAGGCGTCATACGGCTTATATTCATCTTTCGGCATGTTCCTCGGCCATTATTTGGCTTGGATTTGTGCCGGCATTATGGGAGCCGGAGCGGCTCTTATGCTGGGTAAAAGTCTGACCATGCTCGATGCCGGCGGTGTGGCCTGGCAGGCTCTTGGTATCTCCGGAATCATTGCTGTCATCATCGCCGGGTGGACAACCTCCAATCCAACCTTGTATCGTGCGGGACTTGCCTTTCAGGCGGTGACGCCTGGCTGGCCGAGATGGTTAGTGACATTAGTAGCAGGCGCAGCAACGACGGCGATCGCGTGCTCTCCGTTCGTATTCACAAAATTGCTGGATTTCGTCGGTTACTACGGATTGTTGTTAATGCCTGTGGGGGCGATTGTTTTTGTCGAGCACTGGATTTTCCCGAAGATCGGCCTAACTCAATTCTGGGCTTCGCGTAAGAAGCTGCTTGTGAATTGGCCGGCTTTGCTTAGCTGG
>CAZRMQ010000306.1:0-2706 GCA_964601185.1 uncultured Pirellulales bacterium | reverse complement strand
GAATACTGGGCCGATAAATCGTTCCCGCTGCGAGTTAATTTCACCCATACAGGAGTATTGACTCCGCTTTGTCCAACAGACGTGCTGGCACTGCCCTTCGTAGAACGATACAGTAATTGAACTTCATTCATAGGCTGGATGGCCACCATAGCGTGCGCAGCGTCTGGTTCCAGAGATTCGCGAATCATCACACCGGCTTTGGCCGAGGTATGGGTGTTAGTCATGCTGACCACCTTTGCTGTTATACTGCCAAGGCCGGATAGGCGCTTATAGGCATAATGGAACTGGTCAGAAGTATCCCAGATATCCGCGCCGGCACCGGTCATAGTAATTGGCGGCCCTGCTGTAAAACTGCCAACAGATGCCGGTATGCCTCTAAACCATAGCGATAGAGAATCGACACCCCTTCTTGTCCAATCCTGAGGAGTTTCCCATGTACGTTCGGCTTCAGAAAAAGTGAGTGTCCCGCTCTTCTCATAGTCTGTACCTTCATTCACCGTGCCGTCGTTGTCGTACAGCATATACATAGCCTGGCGGCCACCGTGAACAATGAAGGTTTCAGCAAATGGAGGATCAAAGTGCCCTACAGTCATGCCGGTATTATTCACGAAGTAATCTGCCCAGACATCGTATATCCTGTTGTCGAAATCGTCGTAGTCTTCAAAGTCATCCACGACAAGATAATTAGCTACCGTAAAGCTCCAGATTCTACCCTTATTGATCGCCTCGCTGATATTGATTTCGTCGATACGCCAGTAGTAAGTCTGACCGATTTCAAGAGCTTCCGTCAAAGTATACGTGTTAGGATCCTGTCGGCCGCGATATATACCTGTGGCATCGGATGTATCGGCATTTTCAACAGCTTCTGCATTAGTACCAAAGTAAACATCATGCTGGGCGGCATTCTCTCCCGGTACCCAGCTAAGGATTGAAATATGTTCGATGTCCGGTGTCGCTCCGTTTGTCGGACTTGGTCCGCGGGCAAGTGCTGGATCGGTTATCATAGCCTCTGTGATCTCCGCCTGCGTCAGCACCCTGTCATAGAAGCTGACCTCGTCAATAAGTCCTGTGAAGTACCGCGAATCGAGAAGATTTGCTCCGATTGCAATAAGGGGGTTGGAACCTACATTGGTGTCACCACTATGATTTCCAATTGCGTCGGCTGCCCCATCGATGAAAAATTTGACATCTTTTGTACTTTCAGCTCTGGTTATAGCTATGTGTATCCACTCACCTGTGACAATATCTCTGTTTGAAGCTGTATTAGGATTACCACCAGGGCCGGTTTCAAATGCCAACTTAGTTCCCAATACTGACACTAAGAAGTGATCACCACCTCCGGCGTAATCCGACCAAAACAGGCCACTGCCATCTCGGCCTGTTGCTCCATCCGGGCCTGGAGTAGAAGTTTTGATCCAGGCCATTATTGTAAGGTCGGTACTTATTAACTGGGGTATCTCAATATAGTCGTCAATACCATCAAACTCCAGCGCACCAAGGTCATAACCATCAACGCGATTCGGATTGCCAAAAATATTGCCGTGGTTTCCGTAACCGGACCAGTCAACAGCTGTATTATTTTCGTCAGCATTGAAATTAAACCAGCCGACAAGATTGGGGTCAGTAATCTTTATATCAGGTGTGGTTTTGAAGCTCCAGACATCACCTGTATATATATCTGTGCCATCGAACTCATCGATACGCCAGTAGTACGTTGTGTTATAACTCAGAGTTGTCGGCGTATATGTTGTTGTGGATTGTCCTTCCGAGAGGAGTGGCAAATCATCCGGATCGTTACCGAAATATACATTATGCGAGACGGCGCCAGAACCTGATGTCCAGCTTAGTGTGACATTCGGGTCAACAAGCTTTGCTCCATTGGATGGAACTGGATTTGAGGCGAGCTTCGCAGAAATAGTAAAACTCCAGACGACGCCAGCGTGTACGGTGACACCGTCGGCCTCGACCTCATCGACCCGCCAGTAATAGGTCTTGCCAAGCTCCCAGGTGTAATTCGAAAAGGTTGTCTCGCCGGTCAGACCCTGGTCAGTGCCTCCGGTGCCATTCTGCACATCCTCACGGCTCTCGCCGATATACACATGGTGTTGCACGGCGGTATTACCTACAGTCCAGCTCAGCGTCACATCGGTTGTGCCAATGATTGTCCCATTGACCGGCTGGGGATTGGTGGCAAACCGTGTCCATTGGGGGCCGAACCAGTACACATTCTCGACATCAGCTGCACTTAATCCATGATTCCAGACAGCCGCTTCATCGAGCTTGCCGATGAAACGTCTCCACTGGGCACGGTCCTCCGACGAGCGTGGTCCGCCTATGCGAACGGTGGAGATAGGGTCTGACAAGCTGCCCTCCGAAGTGGCAGCCACTTTACCATCTACGTAAATGCTGATATTGTTGGCAGTATTGTTGTAGGTAACAGCAACATGGTGCCATTGATTATCATTGAGCTTAGCACCGCTCGTACCAAACCAGATAGGACGTCCAACAAAGATGTCAGCCGCGCCGTCCGGCTCGAGACTATGATCATCAGCTTGGCCGATAAGCACAAAGATAATGCCCCACGCCTGGAAGGTTGTAGGCATGTTCATCCAAAGGGAATAGGAAGCATTCGATACATTCAGCAGGTTTGCCGTTATTGGGGCATCACACATAGTGAATGGCCCAGTGGCGGTTACAAACTCAAGA
>CAZRMQ010000305.1:0-2710 GCA_964601185.1 uncultured Pirellulales bacterium | reverse complement strand
CAAATCATTGAGAAAACTGACGGCACTTAGCAGCAGAACGTTGGGCGCGATTTTTTTACGAGACTGGCTCCCCATAATGCCGACCTCAAACCAGGCTGATTTTCATATCGGTTATTATTGTCCTCGTACCTGGACAAAGACTTTCCTATTGCGTGGGCCGTCGAACTCACAGAAGAAAATGCCCTGCCAGGTGCCAAGGCATAGTGAGCCGTTTGATATAAGGACCTGTTCACTGCATCCGATTATTGAGCTTTTGACGTGAGCGTCGGAGTTACCCTCGATATGCTTAAAGCCCGCGAGATGTTCAGGCACCACTTTTTCCAGCGCAAGTAGTATATCGTGGGGCACAGAACGGTCTGCATTTTCATTGATGGTGACACCTGCTGTAGTGTGGGGACAGTAAACAATTGCGTCACCGTCCGTGACACCGGATTCTCTGACAATCAACTGAACCTGGCTGCTGATGTCAATCATTTGACAGCGTGTTCTCGTGCTTACACTGAATTCCTGCTGGACGATCTTCATAAGCAACTCCTCACTTACATTTGCTCCACGACTTCTATGCCGAGCAAATTGCTCAGACCGTGTTTAATGGTTCGTGCAGTTAAATCGCAAAGCAATAGTCTCGTGGGTCTTTTAGCCGGGCCGGCATCCAGAACCGGACAATTCGTGTAAAAAACGCTGAATTTCTGGGCTAACTCATAGAGGTAAGTCGTCAGATAGTTAGGCCTGTAATCGGCAGCCGCAGATTGGATTACCTCGCCGTAACGAATCAGATATTTTGCAAGGTCTAATTCGGCTGGCTCCATCAGGTCCAAAGCTGTTTCTTCTGAAGTCTCTTTATTGGTATCTATTCCTCTGTCTTTGCCCTTCTTCATAATTGATGATATTCGGGCGCAAGCGTATTGCATATACGGAGCGGTGTTACCGTCCATCGCCAACATCTTATCGAAGCTAAAGACATAATCACTCGTGCGGTTATTGGAATAGTCAGCGTATTTGACTGCGCCAATTCCAACAGCCCTTGCGATTTGGTCTTTTTTCGTAGCTGGCAGTTCCGGATTCTTTTCTTCAACGATTTTCTTGGCTCGATCGACCGCTTCATCAAGCAATTTTTTCAGCTTTACGTTTTCACCCTCGCGAGTTTTTAACGGCTTGCTATTTTCTCCAAGGATACTACCAAAGGTAACGTGAACTAATTCCGTCCTTCCGTCTTCGCTAAAGCTACGCCGGACAAGCTGTCCTTCTGTCCTCTGTCCTCTGTCTTCTGTCCCTTCGGCTTCGCTCAGGGCAGGCCCCTGTCTTCTGTCCCATCCAGCCATATGTGTTACAGCAAATAACATCTCAAAATGCAGCCTCTGTCGGGCATCGGTGACATAGATAATTTTATCAGCCCTATACTCCTTTCCTTCGTATTGCATACTAGTTACTCTGTACCGCAGCGCCGCCAAATCCGTCGTTGCATACAAATGTGCCTCATCAGACTTTCGAATAATCAATGGCATAGGATTGCCATCTTTAGTCTTGAATTTTTCCTTATCAGGGAAGACACAAATCGCACCTTTTGATTTTTCAGCAATCTTGCGTTTTAGTAATTCCTCGACAATTCCGGGCAGCATATCCTTATAAAAACTCTCGCCACGCACGTGGCTCATATCTAATGTCACGTTTAACCTTCGATATTGCTTATCGCACTCATCCATTGTTTTCTTCGTGATATAGGCCCAGATAAGCTGTTCAGGTTCATTGTCCTTCCCCCCTTTTTGCAACATAGCCGTGACACAACGCGAGAGGTATTCATAAGGAATAAGTATCTCTCGCCACTCATTTGTTTTCGGGTCGCGTTCGCGTGTCGGAATAACCAGACCCATTCCTTCAACAGCATCATCAATCTGACTCACAAACTGATAAGCCCTTTCGATCTCCTCCAGATCAATATCCTCCTTACCATCAAGAAGCTTCTGCACATATGGCCAGAACACATTCTCTCCATCTCCAATTTCGTTTACATAGTCCGCACGCCAATCCGCAGCATGACGCTCGCATATCCGCTTGCAGTGCGCAAGAAGTTTGTCTCTATCCTTGGCACAAGCTCGAAGGTCTGCCATTTCCTTTCGATAGTAAAGTTCTTTGTGTTCTTTTCCCATGCTGATATGCCATAGGCCAAGAAAAGCTCTACCAAATTGCGTGCCCCAGTCGCCGATGTGGTTTTGGCGGATGACATTGTGGCCGAGGAATTCTAACATTCGGCAGATGCAATCACCGATTATTGTGCTCCGTAAGTGACCAACGTGCATTTGCTTGGCGATATTTGGGGCAGAAAAATCAACAACAATTGTTTTCGGTTCGGCAGTCTTTTCTATACCGAGATTTATGTTGTCGTTGCTGACTTGAAGCAAGCGGTCAGCTACAAAATCAGGTTTTAATCGCAGATTGATAAAACCCGGGCCTGCAATTTCTGGCTGTTCGCATATGTCACTGACTTCCAGATTATCGACGACTTCTTCGGCTAATTTGTGAGGATTCGTTTTGAGCTTTTTTGCAAGTGACATTACGCCGTTGGCCTGGTAATCGCCGAACTTCGGGTCGGTTGCAGGGCCTACAATTGCAGCACAATCCTTGGATTCGACAAGCTCACCACAAGTCTGGCTAGTCACAGCAGCCATCGCAGCACTAATTTTTTCTTCAAGGATTTCGATTACAGGTTTCA
>CAZRMQ010000304.1:0-2723 GCA_964601185.1 uncultured Pirellulales bacterium | reverse complement strand
GTATTTGCCGGCGGTGATATAGTAAATCTGAATTTAGATGCAGTAACAGCCATTGCCGATGCTAAAATAGCAGCAGAGGGAATTCATAAAATGCTCTGTGGGAGATAGCTAATGGAAATACTGGTTAAGTATGAAAATGGATTCCGTTTCTCTGCTACATGCAAAGGATACACAGTTACAACTGGACGTGGTGAGGATGGAGATAAAGAGCGGGACGGAATGTGGCCGGCTCAGCTATTCGGGGCTTCAATTGGTATGTGTATAGGTGGCTATGTCGCCAAGTTCTGCAAAGAGCGGAATATTCCTTGCGAGGATATGACGATCGAACTAAGCCGCCGGATTGAAGCAAACCCATCGGGAACCACCCCGTCGGGAGCTAAGCCATCGCGCACCGCAAGAATCGATGCCAAAATCCGCCTTGGCGCAAAATTGTCCGAGCAGCAGCGCCAGGGTATCTTAGAAGCAGCCGACAGCTGCCATATAACTAAGAGTATCGAAGAGGGAATGCAAATTGTTTGTTATCTGGCGGAACCCGACAACCAGTAACCGTTTAAGGCTTTACTTTTCGGAAAGAACCATTTATGGAAATGCTTAGGGAAAATCAGGATGGGTTGTTTAACGATGGATAAACAGACTTCCAACAAGGACCCCAATCGGTTCCTGTGATGCGATATCCCGTCGAATCGAGCGTAAAACACGATAAACCTACTGTAGAATTATCGATGTCTTAAATCTTCCTTTGAAGATGAAGAAAATAAATGCTTGAAAATACGAATTACGTTCCCAATAAAGAGAAGCAAAAAATCGACGAGATTTGCGAGGAGATTCGCGAAGTTCTCGAGGGCAAGAAAGATGTTAGTGCTCTCCGCAGAGAGGGTAGTTTATCGCCCAAGCTTGAAAAACTTATTGCACTGGGTTCAGTGATTGCAAGCCGGCGCGACCCTGACGTTGTTGTACCATGTGTGATTGAGTGTCTAAAAACTGGGGCTACACGCGAAGAGATCATGGATGTCTTGCGGCAGGTTATTTTGATGGCTGAGGTACCTGCGAAGGCCTATAGCGAGATCGTACAGAAGGCAATAGATGACTTCGAAAGCCAAAACTGAAGATAAATATGGAATAGCCCGTTAATCATGGGGTTTTTCCGGTCTCATCCATAGTGTCCCTGCGTTAAAACGTCATTTGTGATCAGCAACAATTGAAAGTACGGGCCAACGACAATTAAAACTGCCGTTTTTGGGCAATGTTGGCCGACCATCTGAGAGAGTGGACTGAGCGAATTATAGGACTGTTCAAGGAGCTCTCAGATGGTCACAGATGAACAGGTAAGGAGATTTATGAAGCAGGTACAAAAAGGTAAATCATTGTCGTTGGCGGCGGCGAAGGCCGCAATGAGTGAGAACACCTCTCGTGCTCATCAATCCTGGAAGAAGCCTCGGCCGAGCGATCATTCGCTCTATAGGTCTGAAGAATCTGCCGGCCAATTTGTCTGACCCCAGATTATGTACCACATTGAATTAGAGAGTTATCCACATTCCTTGTCCTGTACTCCCGCGTAAACTCATCCAGCACAGTCAGAATCTTCAGCTTCCTGCCGTCATCGGTTTGATCACTGATAAAATCATAGCTCCAGACATGATTGATATACTCAGCTTTCTTTACGCAGCAGCTATTGCCTGAACTGCCTTCGGCCTTCTTAAATTTGCGTCTGTAAGGCACCTGTAATACCAATTGTAAATAATTAAGGCGCTGAAGGTCAAAAGGACGGTACTGTTCATAGTGGCATAAAACCGATAACCTTTTTTGCATGGAGGCTGCTATGAACCTCAAATTACATCACACATCAGATGAGTTATTAAAGCTGTACAAAACAGAATCCAACCCAAAACTTGCCCGAAGAATTCATGCAGTATATCTGGCATCTAAAGGCCTGACCTGTGCACAGATTATAAACATAACTGGAGCTGGCCGCCGTACCATCCAAAAATGGGTAAAAAAATATAACCACGGTGGGATAGAAGAATTAAAAGATAAATCCCGTTCTGGCCAGCCAACTAAACTGCCCCGGCAGATGCAAGAGGCCTTCTGTCAACGTATCCAAGCAGGTCCTCTTGAACAAGACGGCGTCTCCGTTCTTAACGGCCCGGCCATCAGGCGGCTTTTGGAGCATGAATTTGGTGTGGTTTATTCTCTCTGGGGAGTTTATAGCTTATTACATCGTCTGAGACACTCATGTCTTTGCCCTCGTCCACAACACGAAAAAGCCGATCCTAATGCACAGCAAGAGTTTAAAAAAAGTTCCCCGAAGCCCTGGATGAAGTCCAAGCAAAACATCCGGACAAGAAGATAGAAGGATGCTTTCAGGATGAGGTACGTTTTGGCCAGCAAGGCACAATAACAAGGGTGTGGGCATTGCGAGGTTCAATACCTCGTGCCTTGCGACAGACAAAATATGAATGGCTGTATACCCCTATGCGATGGGCAGTTACCCCGTCTCGTGTTAAAATCAGCAGCCAGCTTTCCTCCTCACCAATGGCAGTTTCCAGAAGGATGCCCGTATGGGAAACCGGGTATGTCTTTCAAACCGCGGGTAGCGATCGATAAAGCCGTCGCCTCTCTCCTGGAGGGGTGTCAACAGGGCTGATCAACGGCCGCTGTTTGGCGCCTTTCAGCTTTCTTAAAGGCATCCACTTTTAACTTAAATCTGAAGTTCTTCGGTGTTA
>CAZRMQ010000303.1:0-2723 GCA_964601185.1 uncultured Pirellulales bacterium | reverse complement strand
GTATAGGTAAGAACCTCTTCTTTATAATTATCGGCTTAGCTAATCTCGCTCTTGGGGCGGACCTGGCTGTGCGGGGAGCGGTTGTAATTGGAAAGCAAATCGGCTTGAGCGAAGCTGTGATTGGCCTGACTATTGTTGCTATTGGCACTTCTCTGCCGGAGCTTGCAACCTGCGTGGCAGCCGCGATCAAGGGCCATCACGACATTTCTATCGGCAATCTTGTAGGCTCCAATATCTTCAACACATTGATGGTTACAGGCACAGCCGGTACGATTTGGCCCTTTGCTATCGGGCCGCGATTGATGGCGTTTGATTACTGGATTATGATTATCGTAAGCATCGGCTTTGCAGCCGTGGGCATAATCGGCAGGCGTGTTATCAGCCGAATCAGCGGTTTGCTGCTACTTTGTGGATATATAGCGTATTTGGTATTTTTACTTGTTAGTTGATTAAGATGCGCTTAGCGCAATAATCTTTTAATCGACACTAACAGGGCGAAACCGATAGAGATTGCCAAGGTTGTTGGTTTCGTATTCGATTTGTTGACCAATAATGTTGTTTGGAGTGCTATAGACTCCGACGAACTGTCGCATTCCCAAACCAGGATCGATGGTTACCTTTTCACCGTTGTCAAGGTCTAACATCCAGGTATCTGTGAAAGAGCTTCCGATAAGGTTGTTGATTTTTGCAGTTTTCACTATGAATCCTTTCATTTATCCTTGTACGGTTAGTCCACAAGTAAGTTTTCCGCCTGGCATAAATCTTGGGAAAGACTAACCTGGCCGCATCCTCTTCTGACCCATACGCAGCAAATTCTTTGAGCGAATTTACTGGTAAGCATTAGATATTCTATTATATAGGCTTTTCGCCGTCAATTCAAAAATTTTTATGACTTTGCTAATAACGATATACCCTCAAACCACAACCAGTTAACCTTTGCTCTTTTACTCTTTACACGATAGCTGACCGAAGTGCAATGGTCACTAAATCTGCAAAGAACCAGGCCGCGACAACCATGAGGACCGCATCGGGCCAAATCTCAGCCGTCGTCCACCGTGAAACCAGAACCAAAAGCACAATAAACGGCAATATCCACCCTATATAAGGTATAGGCATCAATTCCACCAGCGCTGTTATAGATGCAGCCGCGACAAGGCCGAGGACGGAGCCTTCCACCTTCGTCAGTCTCATCGCCAGCCACAGCGTGGCGGTAGCCACGACAACTTGTACTAAAAACACAGCGATTATACGTACAATTTCCATTAGATTCAATGTTTAGCCGTCGCCGTTTCGGCGACGATTATTTTTCTTTCTCTTCTTGAATATCTTCCTCAACTTGTCGCGGTATTTTGCCGGCAGCAAAGACATAAACTTGCGCTGAAGCAGCACCCTTAATCCCAAATATTCCAAGCCGATAAGAGCAACCCATGAACCTGGTGTAAACGGCGTCAATAATGCTGCCAAACCGAGGATGATTAATACTACGCCTAAGATTGTTCTAAGGGATTTACGCATATTCTAATGGAAGGTTACTTAATTCCTGGTTTGCACTTTAAGTGATCGCGTGTCTCCTCGAAGATATCCCAATGACACGACTGCAAAATATCAGTCTTAGAAACGCTTCGCTTTTGATGACCATCATCTATCACTAATATGCCATCGCTTTTTGTTATTCTCTTCAGCTCTGCCAGGAACTCCGCGGGGTTTTTAATAATAAAGAACATATCAATAGCGCATACTATATCTGCTATGTTGTCGGGTAGAGTGCTATCATACCCTTTAGCTAACACCGGTATGATGTTTTTGAATCCGTACTCGTCTATCTTTTTCTTCACCGCTTCGATAGCCAATTCGTGAATATCTATTGCAAAGACCTTGCCTTTCTCGCCAACAAGCTTTGCGAATCTTGTTGTGTACCTGCCTGGGCCACAGCCATAATCCACGATAGTCATACCCGGCTTTATTCCGAATTTCTTCACGCGTTTTTCTATATACGGGTATATAAAATCTATAAAACGAAAGAGCAAGATCATCAATTTGAAGGACCAATCCGGCATCCTCTCCTTTTTTCTCATTATTACCTTCTTTATTAATCCCATGCGTGCATCCCAAATCTCATCCTCAAAAGAGCATGGAATCTGCAAAAACCGTTGTAAATTCTTTTTCGTGAGCGATTTCGATATATTCAATCTTGCGGGCTAATTCGTGGGCCTTATCCCGACAGTATCGGGATAGAAGAATCATCTGTGCACCGCTGCATGCGGCGTTGCCAACGAAACGAATCCGCTCTATCTGCACATCCGGCAATAAGCCTATCCGCATAGCACTTTGCGGCCGAATATAATTGCCGAACGCTCCGGCTAAAAGAATGTGTTGAATATCATTATCTGCAATGCTGAGTTTTCGCTGGAGGATTTTTATACCGGCCCGGATAGCAGCCTTTGCCAACTGAACCTCGCGGACGTCCCTTTGTGTTAAGAAAACAGAACGTTCACTTATTACCCGCTCACTTACGTTCGCGGCTCTGTTGAGGTAAAAATATAATTGTTCATCCTGCTCGACAATGCGAGCAGCAATTGCAGGCGGCAGTTTGTCGGGCTTTGTGAATCGTCCGCTTGCGTCGATAATACCCAAATCCAGCATAACCGCCATGGCGTCAATCAGGCCCGAGCCGCATATCGAGCGCGGCTCACTGTTTCCTATCACATCCAAGACTATATCGT
>CAZRMQ010000302.1:0-2724 GCA_964601185.1 uncultured Pirellulales bacterium | reverse complement strand
CCCTCAACCTTCGGATCGACAGTCCGATGCTCTATCCAATTGAGCTACGGCCCCATAATCTCTACAAAATAGATAGTATATCCATTCCACAGCTTTTTTGTCAAATATTACCAGATGCAAAAGGCGATTATTTTCTCGAAGATTGCGAACGTCTGACTACAGGTTGTGACTTTTTGTTTTTCTTGTGATTCTGCTGGAGGATTCTCATAGCCTTCTTTACGTCGGCGACTTTTAAGACACCGGTTGTTCGACCACCCTTTGCGCCTGCCGTGCAGTATGCGTAGCCGATATTTATGTGGTTTTTCGCCAGTTTCTCCGCCACCGCGGCCAACGCACCTGATTTATTGTCCAGATTTATACATAACACTTCCGTTTCGTTATAGGGCATATTTAGTTTTAACATCACTTCTCTTGCTTTATTTTGATCAGCAAAGACTATTCGCATAACGCCATGCTCTACGGAATCCATCATGGTTATAGCTGTTATGTTAATCTTGGCTCGTGCGAATTCACCGAGTACCTGAGCCAGCACTCCGGGTTTATTAACCATAAAAACCGAAAATTGTGTTGTAACGTACATGCCTCTACCTTTCAGACAATTATATTATACCATTTTTTGTAATGAGCGAGCGTTCCTGATTCACATTTATTGCAGATATTTTGCCCAGCCTACAATACAAATACCGCCGAACAGAACGACTAATCCGGCGGTCATCACCTGCAGTGTTTTCTTAGTAGCACCTTTCCACTCTCCTGTCAATATGCCCCAAATATTGGCCGTGAGGATACAGACGGCGCTAAATATAGCCCAGCCGATAGATGGGCCCAAATTGCCCATGTTTGCCGTTGCCATACCGTAAATTGCGATACCACCAGCCCAGCACACACCCATTATAAGGGTATATAGGTAGTAAGGGCTGGTCCCTTTTTCGCGATATAAGCTCCATGTGTTATTTTTTTTTGAGCAGAAAAAGACAATAAAGCAAATTAACAAAAAATCCACCGAAAAGCGTGATAGTCCAAATAGAATTCGGCGCCAAGGTTTTGCTGGCACCGAGACTCTCGGCGGCAACTCTTAGCTTATTACCATAAATGAACGCATAATTCAACATCGGAGCGGTAACACCAGCAATTTGATTATCTCCTGCCTCAAAATAGCGTCTCCTGTCATGCGGGTCATCAAACTCAAACGACTCAAGCTTTTCGATGCTGTTTGTATCCCAGCTGATTTGTTCCGGCATAGGAAAATCAAACTTTTTGCGGATAACGGTCTCGAAACCGGTTTTAATAATCACCTCATCGTTGTCTTCTTTTAAAGTCTCAAACGATTTGATATGCGGGTCCATATTGGCAGTGGTAACGATCAAGTCAAGGTCGTAATAGTAATAAGGATCTGCATCATTTGCCAGTCCAAGCTCTTTCTTCCATCTCGCAATAAAACTTCCCCAGAAAAAATCGGTGATTGGTACGCGGTCCGCTTCCTTATGATGCAGAGTGTTGCTCATCCTTTTGAGCTTTTTCAAACAGTTAGCAGCTCTCTCCATAAGAATAATACCTCCCCGTACAAGAATAAGTTTGCATCAGGTCGTGCCTTCAGATGTCATCGCCCTGATGGCACTTTCCTTGTTCGGGAAGAATGTGAAAATCTTGTCAAGATTAGTTATCTTAAAAACTCGATGCAATCGTGGATTTATAGCACTAATCACAACCTTGCCGTCATACGTCTCAAGCTTGGCCCGAACCTCCAAAAGCAGCCCCAGCACGTTAGAGGAGAAAAATTTTACTCCCTCAAAATCAAATACCAGACTATTAGGACAATTCTTGTCGATATACTCTTTTATACGATCTGAAACAGCATTTATTCCTTCAACATTACTTATACTGGCTGTCTTGAAGGCTACTACGGCAACGCCATTTTCTTTGGTTATTTCCGCGTCAACTTTTTCGTTCATATTTATTGATACTCCCGTCACGTTAAAATCCATCTACTTGTGGAGGATTATCTCAAATATCGCGCTTTCAGTCGAGCATTTTATAAATATTTCCAGCCCCGCCCAGCGCTGGGCGGGGAATCTGCGGAACTGCGGATAGAAGGGCATGTGTATACGGATGAAGGGGATTTCGATACAATTGTTTCACCGGAGCCTGCTCCACAATTCTGCCCATATACATAACCGCTACTACATCGCAGAAAAACTCCACCACAGCTAAATCATGTGCGATAAATAAATATGTCAGGCCAAATTCTTCCTGTAAATCTTTTAGCAAATTCAGAATCTGCGCTCGAATCGAAGCATCCAAAGCGCTGACCGGCTCATCACAGATTACTAATCTCGGCTCCAGCGATAACGCTCTGGCTATACCGACCCGCTGCCTTTGGCCACCTGAGAGCTGGTGCGGATAACGGTTCATACAGTCAGGTGATAACCCCACTTTACAAAGCAACGTTGCTACTCGTTCCGTCAGCTTGCTTCCGATTATTCCTCTGTGAAACCTTATCGGCTCACCAATGATGCTGCCAACGGTCATCCTCGGATTCAATGATCCGAATGAATCCTGAAAAATGAGGCTAATCTGCCTGCGAAGCTGACGCAGCTTTATCCTATCAGCCGACAGAACCTCCTCCTGCTTGAAGATTACCCGTCCTGCCGTCGCCGGCACTAACCGAACTATAGTTTTGGCGACCGTTGTCTTGCCGCAGCCGCTTTCGCCAACCAGTCCCAA
>CAZRMQ010000301.1:0-2744 GCA_964601185.1 uncultured Pirellulales bacterium | reverse complement strand
TATATATTTGTATTATTCTGGAATTGTGAGAAGAAGGTGCTGGGATAATCTCCGAAGAAAATATTTGCTCCGGCTTCAAGGGCTAAACTATCGGTAGCTTTATAGTTCAGATTCGGCCTCATATAAACATCCTTATCAGACGGCGAATAATAAGTGAACAGAGAGCACCTCAGATTCTGATTCATCAACAGCTTCGTCAAACGAACTGTCGCCACGTGTCTATTCCTGTCACGGTCCAGGCCTACAGGCATACTGTCCTTGTGTTGGCCATAGTCTAACATGTGCTCAACATAATATTGAAAGCCGGCGGTAAAGTCCCTGCCGATCTCCTGCGTGTAGCCGGCCAAAAACCGCAATTCGGAATTGTTCACCAGCGGGTTTTTTCCGCTCTGGTCGTCATCAGATTCATAATACCCGAATTCAAAATTGCCTATGCCTTTACCCACAGCTCCGCGAATACTGGCGCCATAAACATTCAAATCCGGGAAAATCGCCTGGTTGCGTGCTGCGTTCTGTCCGCCCGGGCTTTTCCAGTAGCCGCGATAGCCGTAGAAAGCCAGCTCATAATTGTTGATATTTTTATACAACCGTGCCGCAATCTCATCATCCCGGAACCAGCGGTTCGGTTTATTGGTGCCCTGGATTGCATCCCGGCCTGCCAGTCGGCCAAGGTTCGAGTTCCAGTAAGAAATGCGCTCCCCGCTTATAAAACGATCCAGGTCGAACTGCGGCGTATAGACAATATCAAGATTAACAAAGTCACTGAACAGGCTGACCTTAGCGGCATCTGACGGGGCCTTTAGATATTCGGTATCTCTGCCAATAAAGAAGGACTGCCAGTCTTTCGGAAACAAATCGTTGATAAAGAGAAGGTCGCCTGTCCCCCAGGTAAGAATTTGCCTTCCGACCTTTATATCCATGAAATCCGTTGGCCGGGCAAATATATTGGCTTCACGCAAATCGAAATCCGCCTGCTCAGTGACCATGTCGCCAATCACGTCTCCCTTGACCTTCAAATCAGCCCAGTCAAGAGATGAAGCCAAGTCCACCTGCAGGCGGGTCTCCATCACCGACATATCTTTTTCATACTTGTCCTTTCGCAGCCTATAGCCCGACCTTATCTCATAGAAGCCGTGCATCTCCACCGGCAGCTCACGAAGAAATGAATCCAATGTGTTTTGATTATCATTTTGTGCTGAGGCTGGTAAAGAATAGGCCGTGGCAGCGATGACCACGACAATCAGCGTATGTCTGAGCCGAATCACCTGGTAGCCTCCCGCGGCGGCTGACGAAGGTATCGCTCCGTAAAGATTTCCTCATTGAGATTAATATTGTATTTGACGTTGCCGAACTCCATTTCCGTCTTGCTGCCGGTTTTTAGGTCTCTGACTTCCGATATGACTACTGTGGGAAACTCCTGAATAACTTCGATCTTCTTGGATTCGATAATACGATAGAGCTTACCTTCCTTGTCGAAGTAGTCCATCTTCATGGGCACATAAGTTTTGCGGTCTATCGAGACATTGTAATAGCTAAACTCCACAGAATCTGCTTTTTTGGGAACATTTTTAATCACAAATAAATCATCTGTTGTCTCGATAAGCTCGTGAGTATCTTCAGCCAAACTTCTTCCCGAGACATCTTCATACAGAAAGTCCGAGCCGACGAAACTGGTACGTTTGTCACCGGCTGCGACCCGCTTTACCAAATCGAGTGCCGGCAGGTATAGCCACCTGTCATCATCCTTTTGAAGCTCGGTGTGCTTGTGAACCATATAAACCATTCGGCGAACATCAGCCGGCCTTTGAAAATAAATAAAATACTTTTGATCGCCGCCGTCATTGACGTCCTTTCTCAGGATAATAAACTCGCGTTCGCGTTTTTGTCCCTGCTTGTTTGTTATGGTCATTGTTACCTTTGCCTTGCCGTCTTCGCCCTGATAATATGCGACCAGGTTAGCCTTATTGACTATGGTATTTACGTCGGGAATATCCAAAGAAGGACTTTTAGCTTCGGGGGCACTGTTTGGTTCGGCAGCCAGGCCGGGCAGCGTAAGAACAAACAATATTAGTGCCGTCGCTACATATTTAGTCATATTACACCTCGTTTTCATTCTTTTTCTGCTCTTCAGCTACTTTGCACCTCTGTCGGCGTGACATATTTCCGCAAATAAGCGCCATTACCGGAATCGCTATTATACTGATCAGCGCTAATCTGCTCAAGCCGAACTTGAAGTTCTGATGCAGATTCAACGCGATTAAAATTACCGTTGCCGTTGATATAATCAGACAGAATCCACAGTTACAGCCTAATGAGACCGGAGCGCGCGCCGGCTTAAACAATTTTTTCTCCGCTAATGTTAAGATGGCCGGCAATACCATCAGCGTAACCGCTCCTGATAGGGCCATTATCGCGCACAGGAATATGCCTACCGTTTTATAAGGTATCAAAGGCGCCGCTAAAAGCGGCAGAAATCCTATTGCAATAACCAGAACGTTTCTGCTTATCGCCCGTGCCGGCTCGCCAAACATTACAGCAGAGCTGTCTTTCCATGAATGAGTCTCTGCAAAGCTGACCCGCGAGCGTTCGAGAAAATGTATTGCAAAATCGACCGCCATACCGAGCGTCAAGGCGCTAAGCACCGCGACAGGCATATCATAATCCTTGCCTACCAGCCCGATTATGCCGTAGATAATAGTAATAGTTATCGACAATGGCACCATGCACACAAGTCCCCACAAAGG
>CAZRMQ010000300.1:0-2755 GCA_964601185.1 uncultured Pirellulales bacterium | reverse complement strand
GCATCGACGTTATGGCTGGTTAGGCATAAGCCTATATAGACATCCGCAAGCATAGCTATATCCACCGAACCCAGTGTTGTCCAGCTATTAGCAGTTCCGGTAGCTGAATAATCGGCTGTAAAGGTGTTACCGCTGCGAGTTAGCCTGACCCATTGCGGAGCAGTAATTCCAGCTTGTACGGTTGACACACTAGCAGCACCTGTAGAACTACGGTTCTGGAAGGTAACTCCATTACTAGGAGTGACAGCTATCATAACATTTACAGAACCGGGTTCCAACGACTCGCGAATCATCACTCCTGCCTTGGCCCACGGGTCGGTGTCAGTAATGCTGACTACTCTTGCAGTTATGCTACCAATGCCGGAGAGCTGTTTATAGGCAAAGTGGAACTCGTCAGCCTCATCCCAGATATCTGCACCACGGGCGGTCATCGTGATTGGCGGCCCGGCGTTAAAGCTGCCATAAACAGGAGGTATGCCCCTGAACCATAGCAATAAAGAGGTAGCACCTTGTGCCGTCCAGTCCTGTGCCTCTTCCCATTCACGCTCAGCCTCGGAATAATACAATGTCCCGCTCTGCTCGTAGTCAGTACCCTCGTTTACAGTACCATCGTTGTCATATCGCATATACATGGCTTGAGAGCCATAGTGGATAATGGTGCGCTCGGCAAACGGAGGATCAAGGTGACCAACGGTCATGCCGGTGTTATTTACGTAGTAGTCACCCCATGTATCGTAAATCCTGTTATCAACATCATCATAATATTCAAAATCATCCACAACAAGATATGGGGCTGTCGTAAAGCTCCAGACCTTGCCTACCCAGAGTTTCTCCGGATGCAGGTCGTTCACCTCATCAATCCGCCAGTAGTAAGTCTTGTTCGGATCAAGCGCAGGGGCCAAAGGTCCGAGGCTTTCCTCTCCAACCGCCGTGGTCCCAATTAAACTCAAATTATTTGGATCCAAGCCCAAATAGATATTATGCGAAGCGGCATATATTCCAGGCCTCCACTTAAGAATCGGCGTCTGATTTACATTTGTGCTGCCATTTCTTGGGATCGGACCTAAGGCTTGTACGGGCTTATATGGAGCCAGGTAACAGCCTCGAATAATCTCCTGGTCCCGGATTCCGGCACCTTTCCAGGCCACCTGGCAGTAGTCCCAATCGACACTCACCCATAGCGCCTTGATGTAGTATCTGTTGCCGCCTATCAATGGGATTGGGTTTGAATAATGAGAAAAACCGCCGTACGTTCCCCACACAGTTTCATTATCGAGATACTGAGGCATCAGGTTTTCGGCGTCTTCATCGGTACTTAGCCATAGTTCGCCTTGGCCGGCAGTGTTTAACAAGAACGTATAGTTCCCGGTCAACGGCACATAGAGCCAGCCAGAAATTTGGCCACCGTAGTTAGCAAGGTCATAGCCATCGGGCCCAGTGTCGAACGAGGTTAACGTTTGGGTTACGGTCGGACTATAAGGGTAGCGAATATCATCCTTCAGTACGTTCAAATCGTTGCCAGAAGTAACATTCTCCCATATATCCTTTTCGATCGTCCCTAAATCCGCACCAGAAGTCTTAAAGCTCCATACAGCACCTCTATTTGTGGTTGTGCCGTCAAACGAATCGACTCGCCAATAATAGGTCTTATTAAGTTCGAGCATGTTAGGAAGGTCATAATTTGGATCTGTAACAGTACCTTGGTCTGTGCCTCCTGTGCCCGCCTCTACATTCTGAAGGTTATCACCGAAATACACATGATACGAAGTCGCTTCAGCAGCTTGATACCAGCTCAAAAAGACAGCCGGATCAAGGAAATTTGCGTCGGCAAACAAAACCCCGTTAACCGGGCTGGGATTATAAGCGGTTATCGGTGGAATGTAAAAGTTCCAGACTTTACCTTTTTGGATAGTTTGGCCATTGACCTCGTCAATCCGCCAGTAATAGGTTGTATCAGCTTGCAAGACTCCTGGATCATAAGAGTTAGGTTCAATGCCTTGTACGACCAGTACGCCCAACGGAGTGTCTCTGGTGGCGTCGCTTACTTTGCTATAATCGGTACCTAAATATACATCGTGCGAAGCTGCACCAACTCCTGGTTCCCACTTAAAATCTGGATGTGTAGTATAGATCGTAGAACCAGTTGGCGGTACGGGATTTGTAGCTATCGGTGAAACGTTAATCGGAGTTAACCTAAAGCCATTGATAATGGCGTATGGGTTATATGAACCAGCTAATTCATCGGTTTCTGGATTAGGCCAAAGTTCCAGGACGATTCCACCGTTTGGATCTGAACTGCACTCTCCCCAATAGTGGTTTTCTTCTCCAGTCACAGGAGGATTTGCATTGTTGGTTTGAATTGTCATGCAATATACGTCATTGGCATTAACATCTGCGATCCGGTTATTTGCACTACCGGAAGAATAATCCCATATCTCTAACTGGTATGGCGTACTGGGCTCCAACCCTTCTAATCCAATCCTTATTCCACCCGGCCGTGCAAATAGTTCCCCACGATACATCCGGTACCATTGTATTGTGTTGGGTATCGCCGCGCCGCGGTCTCGTGCGTTCCAGGCAGGGGTCCAGTTGCCAGCAACGGGGGGTAGCATTAGCTCAAGTGTGATTTTTATACCATTCACAGTCGAGCCGCTATCTGTGACATTGAATCTAGTAAAACCTGGCTCTATATCGCTGTTAGATCCAAAACTAATGCTTAAGACCGGACTGATCGCATTAGCCGTCGTTAGACCGA
>CAZRMQ010000299.1:0-2760 GCA_964601185.1 uncultured Pirellulales bacterium | reverse complement strand
AGCGGGTCTTGAGCACAGGGATAAGTATTATCGTTGGCACCAGTATATAAATTCACAGCCAAATGAATTTGCTTGAGATTATGCGTACATCTGATACGCATAGCTATCGACTTGGCCTTCATCAGCGACGGAGTAAGAATGGAAAGTAAAAGTGCGATAATCGCAATGACCACCAGCAGTTCTACAAGGCTGAATCCTTTGTTTCTCGTCGTGTGTATTGCGTCGTGCGTATTGCGTACTTTGTCCATCGTCTCTCATCAATCGTCGCCGTACCGGCGACGGCTAAACTACAAACTACTCAACAGTGACACTTTTCGCAAGGTTTCGAGGTTTGTCCACATCATGGCCGCGGAGTACAGCGGCGTGATAAGCTAAAAGCTGCAGCGGCACTACGGTAAGCATTGGTTGCAAAATTTCCGGTGCATCAGGGATGGTAATTAAATGATCGCTCTGTCCAAGAGCTGACTTGATACTATTATCGCCTTCGGTTGCGACGGCGATGATTTTACCCCCTCGCGCCCTGACCTCGGCAATATTGCCCATAATCTTGTCATATTGCGGCCCCGCAGTGGCAATGAAAACCGCAGGCATACCGTCATTGATCAACGCAATTGGGCCGTGCTTCATCTCCGCGGCAGGCAGACCTTCGGCGTGAATGTAGCTTATTTCCTTTAGCTTAAGCGCTCCTTCAAGGGCAACCGGATAATTAAAGCCCCGGCCCAAGAAAAGCCAGTTGTTCCTGTTTATGTTTGCTGCGGCAATTTCTTTAATTTGATCGGACTGCTGCAATATCAGATTTATCTTGTCCGGTATTTGTGAAAGCTCATCTATATAGGCGGCTGCTTCAGTACTACTTATATGTATTCTTCTTCCCAGCTCGATTGCCAGCATGGTTAAGACCGCCAATTGGCCTGTAAAGGCCTTTGTGCTTGCAACACCAATTTCAGGACCTACATGCAGATATACCCCCGCATCGGTGGCCCTGGCGATGGAGGAGCCGACAACATTTACAATACCGAGTACTGTGGCTCCGCGTTCTTTGGCTTCCTCCACAGCCGCCGAGGTATCGAGCGTTTCGCCTGACTGACTAATAGCTATTACTACAGTGTCATTTTCTATGATTGGATTGCGGTACCGAAATTCACTTGCATATTCGGTCTCTGTAGGAATTCTGGCCAACTGCTCAAACAAAAACTCTCCAACCAAACCAGCATGAAAAGCCGTGCCACAGGCGGTGATAATAAGGTGTCTGGTTCGGGTTAATTCACGAAAATGGTCAGCTATACCGCCAAGTTTTATTTTTCCGCTTTCCTTATCGATTCGGCCACCCATGCAGGTAGCCAAAGCCTTTGGTTGCTCAAAAATTTCTTTGAGCATGTGATGTGGAAAGGCGCCCAGCTCGATCTGTTCGAGAGAAAACTCAATTTCCTGAAGATCTTTGGTGACAGTGACGTTGTTAACGGTCTTGGTATGAAATCCGTCAGTGGTGACAGTCACCATTTCATTGTCGGAAAGGTAAATTGCACGTGTAGTATGCTCTACGATTGCGGCGGCATCTGAGGCCAGAATGTACTCATTTTCCCCCACTCCCAGGATCAAGGGGCTTCCTTTCCTGGCACCAATAACCATATCTGGAAAGTCAGAGCAGACGACAGCCAGCCCATAGGTGCCGTGTACTTCGCGCAGCGCTCGCTGTACAGCCCATTCGAATTTGTTCTGGCCGACAGACATCTCTCCGTTATCATCTCTGTTGTAGAAAAACCCTATTAAATTAGCAATTACCTCTGTATCGGTTTCGGTGATAAAACCGACCTTCTCAGTTTGCAGCCATGTTTTCAGTGTGCTGTAATTTTCGATAATGCCGTTATGAACTACAGCAATTTTGCCGGTATAGTCAAAGTGTGGATGTGCATTGGTGGTATTTGGCTCACCGTGGGTAGCCCAGCGTGTATGACCCAGGCCGAGTGTTTCCGTACAGTCAGGCTCGTCCAAAATCTCTTCCAGAGCGCTGATTCTGCCGCTGGTTTTTTTTATTTTTAATCCCCCGCTGCCAACTAATGCCACACCAGCCGAATCGTAGCCACGATACTCCAGACGCTTTAATCCTTCTATGAGAATCGGCTGTGCAGCTTTTTTGCCGAGATAAGCTACTATGCCACACATTTATTCTTCCCCAGTCAAATAAAGTTATGTGAAATTAATTGGCAAGATATCTGCCGTTATAATATAAACAGAATCTGGAAAAGGAAAGAATTTTCCGACAAACTTCACTCAAGATTCAATAATAAATTTTACTCAATCGCTTTATAAGATATTCTCATTTGACGGATAAGCTCTTCTTCAGTTTAATGAGCTTTATGATAGTCGTTATTGATTACAATGTTGGGAATGTCAGAAGTGTTTGTAACGCGTTGCGGCACATAGGCTGCGAGGCTGCGCTTAGCAAGGAAATTGAAACAATCGAAAGTGCTGCCGGCATCGTTTTGCCTGGTGTTGCTGCTTTTGGTTATGCTATTAGTCAGTTAGCCGAGCTTGCCGAGCCGATAAAAAAGCTCGCATTAGCCGGCAAGCCGTTGTTGGGTATATGCGTCGGCTACCAGATGCTTTTTTGTTACAGCAGCGAATATGGTAAACACAATGGGCTTGGCTTAATATCCGGTAGTGTCATTCCTATTCCAGCCGGTTCGCAACTTAGCGTCCCACACATGGGCTGGAATCAGGTAAAGCTGGCGGAAGATATGGACTTATTTGCCGGCTTAG
>CAZRMQ010000298.1:0-2769 GCA_964601185.1 uncultured Pirellulales bacterium | reverse complement strand
TGCGATTATGGGCTTACTGGAATCCGATACCATTCCAGAAAAAACAGTTTCCACAGCCCTGTCCTGAGCGGAGCCGAAGGATTCAGCTTTGACATACCCGGTATCAACAAGCCAAAAAGATATTTGCAACAGGAGCAGGCACAGTATTACAACGATAGCTAAAAAGTTTTTCCAGCATCTGCACACTCCAACCGCTTCGAGGCAATCGGTGGTATCAACCAAATTGCTTTGTTTATCCTGGTTTCCATTCATTTTCTAAGCCTCCTTACTTTATGCCTTATGGGCGTACGTATTTTACTGGTGAAATGATAGTTATTATGTTTTGCGGTTGTTATATGTGCAAGAAATTTATTTCTGGAAAAACAAGCTATCTATGCGACATAGCTACTTCATCACAACCCATACTATCTGAACAAAATTACAGCGAGGCATATTTTGCTCTTTTTAAAAGCGTTTTCGCACCTCCATAATTTGCGTTCTCTTTAGACTTTTACAAACCTTGTGTCCTCCTCCCCAGAACGCATCAGCGGATACTATCATATTGAGCTAACAAAGACAATAATTTTTCCCCATAAACAGGGACAGTTAGGGTGCATGTCATCTTTGTAGGTAAAAAAGCTTCTTTTAGAATAAGCCATCCCCATCCCTAAGGGATGAGGCTGCCACTCGCCACCAGAAATGAGCAACGCAAGATTTAGATAATGATGTGTGGCAGCCTCAAGCCAGCTCTGAGAAGCATCGAAGGGCGCAGCTTGGGGATGGATGCGTGTTTATTGAAAAATTGGTTTAAAGATCCAAAAATCTACCTACAAACTCGACACGCACCACAGGGACACTATTTATGAAAAATATGTTTGAACTTTGCTGGTGAATTTCGTAAGATAGTTCCTTTGAATCTTGACTGTCGTCAGACAAGTTTGGATTTTGTCTGTTGCTGGTGATATCCGGCACAATCTATTTCGCATGAACACGGTAATGTTGTCTTGTATTTAACGAAAGGAACAGAAGATGGCTAAGATTACTCGCCGCCGATTCCTCGCAAGCGGCCTTTCAGTCGCAGCAGGATCATATTTAGGCCTGTCATTTTACGGTGCTCGGCCGGCCCACGCGCAGAGCCCCAATAACGAAATTCGCATCGCCGTCATCGGCACGGGCGGGCGAGGCGGCGGTCTCATCGGTGATTTCCAAAAACTCCAGGGTGTGAATGTTGTAGCCTTGTGTGACCCGGATCAACAGCGTGTTGACAAAAACCTTGAAAATTTTAAAAGAAGGTATGAGATACAAGATGCTTCCGCGATCCAGGGATATGTCGATGCTCGCAAAATCCTTGATCGCAAAGACATCGACGCTGTTGCAATCGCCACGCCCAATCATTGGCACAGCCTTATGACGGTCTGGGCCTGCCAGGCCGGCAAGCACGTTTACGTGGAAAAGCCTATCAGCCACTCGATTTGGGAAGGCCGCAAGATGGTCGAGGCGGCCCGCAAGTATAATCGTATCGTGCAGGCCGGTACTCAGCAGCGCTCGTGTCCGGCTGTGCAGGAGGCAGCTCGTGACATTCAGGCGGGCAAGTACGGAAAGGTACTTTGGGTACACTGTAGTCGGCTGAACTCCCGTGAGCCAATCGGCAAAGTCACCGAGCCGCAGCCCGTACCGAACTATATCGACTACAATCTCTGGGCAGGTCCCGCCCCGATGACACCGGTCATGCGCAAGAGCTTCCACTATGACTGGCACTGGCAGTGGAACTGGGGCGACGGCGAGATGGCAAACTGGGGAGTTCACTATATTGATGACCTGCGTCACCTTCTGGGCTGGAACGATGTCCCAACCAAAGTTATCGCCGCTGGCAACCGCTTCGCCTGGGACGATAACGGCCAGACGCCCAATATGATCTTTGCACTTTTCGATCACGACGGCGTGAAAGCCGTTGTTGATATTCGTAATCTGCCCGACCCCAAGCGCCGGGGCGGTAAGACCGGAGCGGTCTATCTCGACCGTCGCGATGGCAATTATATCCAATGTGAGAATGCAACTGTCCGCATTTCGCGTGGTGGCGGCGGTGCGTACGACAAAGACGGTAACCGTATCTATCAATATAAGGGCGACGGCGGTGCCGGTCACGCCCAGAATTTTATAAATGCCTTACGCAGCGGACGCCGTGAGGACCTCAATGCGGAGATCGAGGTCGGCCATCTCAGCACTGCTATGTGTCACCAGGCCAATATCAGTTTTAAGACCGGCGCGGAGGCCCCGGCTGACCAGGTTCGCGAGAACGTCAAAGTCCATGAAGATGCCCTCAATACACTCAGTGACATACTGGAGCAGCTTGATGGCAATGGCGTCGATTTAGCCAAACAGCCATTTATTCTTGGGCCGGAACTGAAATACGACCGCAGGCGGGAGCGCTTTGTCGGAGCAAACGCCAAAAAGGCCAATAAATCTATCAAGTGTTCCTACCGCGAGCCGTTTGTTATGCCCGAAATAGTATAATAAGGATAATCAAGAATATCGGTCAAGCAAACTCTCTAAGTCATTGCGAGGAGCTTGCCCCTTAGGGGCGGAGCGACGTGGCAATCTCATCGTATCAAATGATGGGGATTGCTTCGTTTCGCTCACAATAACAAAGAAGGATTGCGACATGCAAAAGCGATTAACTGGAAAAATAGCGATAGTAACGGGGGCCAGCAGGGGAATCGGCAGAGCTATCAGTGTCGCATTGGCTCAAGAATCGGCGACGGTCGTTTTGGCTGCAAGGTCAATCCGGAA
>CAZRMQ010000297.1:0-2769 GCA_964601185.1 uncultured Pirellulales bacterium | reverse complement strand
CTCGAAAGAGCAGAAGTCCCTGTCGAGCATACATGGAAGCTGGAAGACCTTTATACTTCAGACGAGGCGTGGAATAAAGCCAAGCAAAAATGGGCCGCTCAATTTGATAATATTCTCAAGTACAAAGGTAAATTGGCAAACTCGGCATCCGAGCTATTAGCTTGCTTAGAGTTTAACAGTGAAATTTCAAAAGAATACAATCGCTTACAAAGCTATGCAGCCATGAAATCAGATCAGGACGTTCGTGATTCAAAGTATCTTGCAATGAAGCAGGAACTGCAGCAGCTTATCACCGACTACAACTCCAAAGCGTCATTTATTGAGCCGGAAATTGCCGGTATGGACAAACAAAAAATTGATGAGTTTATCGCAGAAGAGCCGGGCCTAAAAATCTATAGGATGTACTTATATGACATACAACGTAGAAAGGCCCACAAACTATCTGAAAAGGAAGAGAAGATTTTGGCTGAAGCAGGCTTGTTGGCCGAAGGCCCTTATTCGATATTTTCTGTCTTCAGTAATGCGGAGCTGCCTTTTCCTGAGATAGAATTAAGTGACGGCACCAAGGCAAAGTTAAATCAGGCCGGCTATGCTCGCTATCGGGCTCTGCCGAATCGCGAAGATCGACAAGTCGTCTTCCAGGCATTCTGGAGCGCGTTCGAAAGCTTCAAGCGCACTATCGGCGTACAGCTTTATACAAATGTCAACAAGGATATGTTTTATGCCCGTACGCGAGGTTATAACTCCTCACTCGAAAGCGCATTAGACAAAGATAATATTCCAACTGAGGTATATTCAGCTCTTATTGAGAATGTTAATAACAATCTTGATTCATTTCACCGCTATCTGAATTTGAAAAAACGGATGCTGGGCGTAGAGACCTTAAAGTATTCGGATGTATATGCCCCGGTAGTTAAGGATGTTGAGCTAAAGTATACTTTTGAAGAGGCCAAGAAGCTCGTGCTCGATGCAGTGAAGCCTTTAGGTGAGGATTACAGCCAGGTTGTCAAAGAAGCCTTTGAAAATCGATGGATTGATGTTTATCCGACACCCGGCAAGCGCATGGGTGCATATTCCAACGGCAGCGCTTACGATGTCCATCCTTACATCCTTTTGAACTTCAACGGCCAATATGATGATGTAAGCACATTAGCTCACGAATTAGGCCACACCATGCACAGTTACTACTCCAACAAAAACCAGCCTTATCCGACAGCCGATTATTCAATTTTTGTTGCGGAAGTCGCTTCCACATTCAACGAAGCCCTGCTGATTCACAAAATGCTTAAAGAAATCAAGGATAAAGACACACGGCTGTCGTTACTGATGAATTATTTGGACGGAATCAAGGGAACAGTCTTCAGACAGACTCAATTCGCCGAATATGAGCTGCGTATCCATGAAAAGGCCGAACAAGGAGAGCCACTGACAGGTGATGTCCTAAGCCGGCTATACGATGACATCCTCAAAAAATATTATGGCCATGATAAGGGTGTTTGTCATATCGAGGATTTGTACACGGTCGAATGGGCATATATTCCACACTTTTATTACAATTTTTATGTGTATCAGTACGCGACATCCTTTACCGCATCCACAGCTTTAGCGGAAAAGGTTTTAAGCGGCGAAAAAGGAACCCTTGAAAAATACATCGAATTCATATCCGCAGGCGGCTCTGACTACCCGATTAACATCTTGAAAAAAGCAGGCATTGATATGACCAGTCCTGAGCCATTTAACAAAACCATAGCGGTGATGAATAGGACTATGGACGAAATCGAGGCAATTTTAGATAAAGACAAAAGCAGCGAGCCATAAGAGATTGCTCTGGCAATATCTTTCTATTAGAGCGCATGGACCCACTATTTATCATTCCGGCACTGGGTGACAACTTCATCTATCTGTATCGCTTCGGTCAGAATAGTGCACTCGTCATTGATCCCAGCGACAGTTCTTTGGTGCTGCGAATCATAGAAAAGCACAAACTGAGCCTTACCATGATTCTTATCACACATCACCACTGGGACCATATCGCTGGAGCTGTCGAGCTGAAAAGAGAAACCGGCTGCCGAGTCATTGGCGGTGACAAGCAGAGAATCTCCGGCATAGACGATGTTGTTTATGACGGACAAATCGTAAGAGCCGATAGCATACGGATACAAGTTATCGCTACTCCTGGGCACACTCGCACATCTGTTTGCTATTACATGCAGCCATCGAATGATAACAAAAATGGCATTGTCTGGACGGGTGACACATTATTTATTGGAGGCTGTGGCAGAATCCTTGAGTGTGATGCAGAAGTGATGTGGAATTCACTTCGCAAATTAGCTTCTCTTCCCGAGCAGACACTTGTCTATTGCGGACATGACTATACAGTGGAAAACTACGAATTTGCCTTGACGATTGAACCAAATAATGAAGCTGTAAAACAATACCTGAAGCGAGCAAAGCAAGCACAGAAAGAAGGAGGGCCTACAGTTCCTTCAACAATACTGCAGGAAAGACTAACCAATCCTTTTTTACGGGCCGATGCGCCCGAGATAGAAGAAGCTCTGCACATGACAAATGCCCGGCCTGTGGAGGTTTTTGCGGAACTGCGCCGACAAAAAGACGTCTTTTAGATTAGCTTAATCGGTCCTGAAAAATCACTAAAATTGATTGTGGATAATTATCGGAAATGCAAGTGAACAATGAAGCCGCCCCCAAAACATAATCTCGTAAAACCAAAAAATAAGAAACCGCAGTAGTCTAAAATTAATTTTTTTT
>CAZRMQ010000296.1:0-2773 GCA_964601185.1 uncultured Pirellulales bacterium | reverse complement strand
GAACTGCGATGATAGCTGAAGATACACAAGCTTATTAATAGGCGCCTTAAATATCCTTGAGTTTCTGCGACTTTTCAGTAAATTTGATAATATCACTCATCATCCACACTGCCTCAATCGGATGTTGGCCAACAGCGGTTTCGCCAGAAAGCATCTCATAGTCTGAACCATCTTATACCAATTGTAATTAATTATTGCGCTCGGCATAAGGTACTCGGCAAACTGATTTTATTATTTCAGGATCAAGAGCAGCTTTTTGCCAGGCTTCTATGGCAGCCTCAGATAAGTCATCGTAATCATCATAAGCACGATTAGCCCAGTAATGGCTGCGAAAGTAAAGCCAGAAATTTTCAACAGGATTCAACTCGGGTGAATATGCAGGTAAAGGTATAATCGTAACGTTTTCAGGAATCTTCAAACCTCTTGATTTATGAAAGCCAGCTTGGTCCCAAACCAAAACCGCATGCACATCTTCAGCAAGTTCAAGACTAAATTGCTGAAGATAGATATTCATAATCTCAGTACTGATATATGGTGATAAAAGACCAATGCTTTGCCCTGTCTGTGGACAAACAAAACCAATAACATACAGCCATTCATATTTCGTCTGTCTGACTGCACGAGGCCGGGAACCTTTCAATGCCCATACTCTGGTTATAGTATCCTGTTGGCCAAAGCGAGCTTCATCGGTAAACCATGACTCTATTTTTTTGTCCGGATGCTCCGATTGGACCTTATCCAGTGTTTTAGGGAAGTTTTTTAAAATTCCTCCTGAGCCTGAGGATCTGCATTTTCGTGCTGTGGACGAGGACAAAGACAAGAAAACTGGAGCCGATGCAATAAGTGGTATACGCCCCACAGGGAATAACTTACACAAGATTGGAACGTTAATATTGGGAGTCTATGTCGATGATGGATGTATTGTCTGGATTAACGGTACGGAGGTAGCTCGGCTATATGTTTCAGGCGGCTTTAAGGCTTACAATACGACAAGGACAAAAAAGCCCTGACTCTTCTCCAGGGCTTAATAGCGGGGGCATCATATGCATACCTGAAGATGCAATATAGCTCGATATTAACCTTAGCGCATACTAAAATCGTCTTAATGATTGTCGGTGTTGTCGGTATCCAGAAGAGTTTCATTTTCACAAGTCTTTATTTCAGAAAGACTTAGGCCTTGTCGGCCATCCAAATAGTGACACGCTAAATTTAAGGTGTTATCACCAAATAAATTTTCCGAAAGGAGGTACACCATAGCTAAACAATGCATAAATAGAAACAATGGGATGACAGAGGCTTTTTGCAAGGTTTATTGTGGTAGTGTATCCATACTGTCAGACATAGTAGAATCAACTGCATATGGCAAGTTTGCGTAAGTGCTTTAATGACAAGGCGGACGAGGTTTTTCGGTGGGACAGCTTCTCAGGAAATCGCCAGACTGAACTCATAAACGAGTTCCTTTCACGATAGCAGCGCTTGGACAGCGCTCCCAAAATGGGAGCGTCGGCCGAGTGTTGTTTCGTGAATCCTCTGGCGAGGATCCTGGGAGCGACCTTGGTTCGACGCTCCTTTTTTGGGTCCCTGCGGGGACGCCTTAGAACCACCATCTAAATCACCTTCAGGGACCGGTCAGGAGATGCGATGTTACGAATTGACAGAAATCAAAAAAACCTTACACCAATGGCAAACCAGTCACTTGGTGAGGTAGGTCTTAAGGAACGCTATGATCTACAACAGCTAATCCGACAGAACGGTAATGTGTTCTTTGCTGAGATGGGTGAAAAGCTCTTATTGGTAGGTGAAGAGGTTTGTCCGACTGATGTTGTAGATGACTGCATTGACCTGCTGGCTGTGGATAAAGATGCAGCGGCTGTTGTCATCGAAATAAAACGTGGTAACGACCGGCTTCAGTTGCTGCAAGCCCTAAGTTACACAGCTATGGTCTCCAAGTGGGAACCACAACAATTAATCGACAGTCTAAGCGTCCTTAGTGGTGTGCCCAACGAAGAGGCACAAGAGCAGATCGAGGAATTCTTTGATGCAGATATGTCGGCATTGAATCAACGGCAGCGGGTCGTCCTCCTGGCCGAGGCATTCGACTTCGAGGTACTTGCCACAGTTGAATGGTTGAGTGAACAATACGAATTGGATATTCGCTGCTACCAACTGAAACTGGCCACTGATGGCAAGTTGGAATACCTAAGCTGCACCTGTATTTACCCTGCCCCGGAGTTGCGAGAGTATGCGGACCGCCGCGGCCGTCGCGGCAAGTCATCAAAGCGATGGAGTGATTGGGAGACCGCTTTGGCGATGATAGGAAATGACGCATTAACAGCATTCTTTCTCGCAGAGATAACCTCAAATCGTGAAAACAACCTTAACCGTCGGACTCTAGTTTACCGTTTAGATGGGAAACGCCGCTTCTTTGTGAAAGCTCGTAAACAGAAAGCATACGTCTGGCAGAGAGGTCGCTTCGCCGATGACCTGTCATTCTGGAAAAAGAAACTAACTTCTGAGCTTGAGATCGAACCAGTTGACGATGGTAAATGTCTGCGTTTCTATATCGCCACCGAGGAGGATTTCCAGCATTTCAAACAGTGTATCCTGAATGAACTGGCACAAATCGAGTTCATCAGTTCCGATGATCTTGAGGGCATCCCGCAGCAGGACTGATACCGAACCAGGAATACGGCCTAAGTCCGCCATAAAAGCCCAAATACTCGCAAATATCTGCGAATATCCAGCCAAATACCTCGATATAAACTTGCTATAC
>CAZRMQ010000295.1:0-2780 GCA_964601185.1 uncultured Pirellulales bacterium | reverse complement strand
TTCAAAAAAGACCCTCTTGAAGGTCGTTTCATGCGGCATCGCAAAGCGAATGAAGCAGTCGTCACCATTACATACCTCGGCTGCCGGAGAGAAAACAACTATGTCACCCTCCTGGAACTTAGGCTCCATTGAATCGCCCACCACCCGCACGGCAAAAGCATTGGGGTCGTGCACATCCGGGCAGCGAACGTAATCGTCGGCCACGCCAGCAGGATAATCCAAATCGTTAAAATCGGCAGGATAGCCGGCGGCGACTTTGTTTATAATCGGCACCATTCTGCCGGCGGCAAGAGAAGCCTTGGCTTGTTCGGTATCCAGGTTGCTTTCTGCAAGCAGCGCATCAAGCTCACCGACATTGGATTTTCGATGAATAAGATTCTTGATAAACTGTCTCATTTTCAGGTTTTCAGCCTCTGCGGACTCGTACTCATGACGAATATCAGAGGGAACTCGCTCCACGTGGGCAATGTGTAGAAGCAAACCAGGTTCAAATTTAAGAGTCTTTTCGAGTTTTTTCAGCAACTCGTCACTTGGAGGATTTTTCACCTTGTTGGTCTCTATCGTGGAAAGGTACGGCTTGGAAAATCCGATGCGACTGCTGACCTCGTCCAGCGTCAAATCTAACTGCTCGCGCTTTTGCCGTATTATTTGTCCCAGTGACATGCAGAAACCTCAAATTATAGACTACGTTTACTCGATTTCGACAAGCTCATAATCGGCACAACCGAGGCCGATCCGCTCGGCGTGCTCAATCTGATAGAGAGGATCAAGCTCGTTATTGCCGAGCAACTCCGGCAATTTTCGGCCTGCTCCGGTCTCTATCAAATCAAGCGCCGCCTTATCGACCGCTACCGGGTCGGTTGATGCTGCTATGCCGATATCATCGACTATTTTAGGCATATTTGGCTCGCCGAAGCAATCGCAATCTTTGGTAACTGATATTATAAAATTAAAAAATACAGCTCTGCTCTCTTTACCTTTCAGTACGCCCAATGCGTGTTCAGCAATGCTTTTTTGTAACACTTCAGACTCCTGGCCCCAATTGCATTTAACAGCATCGAACCTGCACACCGCAAGACATTCTGCACAACCTATACATTTCTTCTGATCGATGCGTGCTTTAATCTTGCCGAGTGTAATAGCATCAGCCGGACAGTACTTAAAACATTCGCCACAGCGCACGCAAGCATCGCCTATACTAAAAGTAAGAGCCGCATGCTGTTTCTTCTTACCCCTTTTACCTGCACAACCCATGCCTAAGGTTTTCAACGTAGCTCCGAGGCAAGCTGCGAGATGGCCGGTACAATGAGCCACCGAAAGAAGCGACTGGCATCTGACAATATCGCTCGCGATAAAAACCTCCTTATTGATTTCTCCATTGATCGTAATCGCGGTCTCAGATGTCCCAAGCAAACCGTCCGCCACAATGAACGGTATCCCCAGCTTCTCGAAGCTAAAGCCGTGCTCGGCAGCTACGATAGTATGGTCGACAGCATTGCGCCTCTTGCTTACATATAGAACACTCGTGTCGGTTGTAAACGGTTTTGTCTTCAGCTTCAGCAGCTCATCGGCCAGCCCCTTAATGCACGATGCCGGCAGATGCGTATTATTGCCTTTCTCCCCGACATGAACTTTAACTGCTGTGAAATCATTTTCCTTAAAACAGCCCGCAAGGCCGCCTGCTTTGAATAATTTACGAGCCTTTTTAGAAATCAACTGCTCGCCGTCGTGGATGGAGGCCTTAATAAAATATACTTTACTTGTCCCTTCGGGAGAAGCCATACAAAAAATTTCTAAATTCTAAATTTTTAATGCACCTATTGTATCGTTTTATCTATACATTACAAGAAGCGCTTTAGGAAACCAGATGCTCAATAAGTATTTTTAAGCCCAGTCCAATAAGAATCAGTCCTCCAATGGCTTCGATTTTGTTTTCAAAAAAGTGTCCGAATCTTTTACCGATAAAGACGCCAAGATACGACAGGACAAAAGTCACCAGGCCAATGATGCTCACCGCCGTCGCTAATGAAACTCTCAAAAACGAAAGCGTTATCCCGATAGCCAAAGCATCTATACTGGTCGCGAGAGACAAAACAAGCAGAATAAGAATATTCGACGGATTAAGGTTTTCTTCAGCCGACTTGATCTTAAATGATTCGTAGATCATTTTGCCCCCCACGGCACTTAAAAGACCGAAAGCTACCCAATGGTCATAAGGTGTTATGTAAGTTTTTATACTCAAGCCGGCCAGATAGCCTATCAACGGCATAATCGCCTGAAAGCCGCCGAAGAAAAGCGCTATTCGCAAGGCGTGTTTTATTTTCAACTGCTTATATGCAGCCCCGCTGACAATAGAGACGGCAAAGGCGTCCATCGACAGGCCAAGGGCTATAATTATGATCGTGATCAGAGCCATAACATTTTTATGTTAAAGACATTTCGTTTAGCCGTCGCCGATACGGCGACGTTTTATTCTACGGCTTGCACGTGCCGCAGGGTTTTTTGCCGTCCTTTATGGCTTCCTCCCTGCTGACATAACGAACAAGATTCCCCGGTGAGATATTTTTCGCCCAGCGACACCCAGGCTTATGAAATACTTTGCTTTTCTTCGAAGCAACATAACTATATTCAGCCACAGACGGTTTAGCTGCTGAACCGGCCTGCTCCTTTGGTGCTGTCAGCGAGGTAACACCGATATCATTCGCATCAGAGATTTGTTTGTTAGGTGGATTAGCCTCACGCCAGGCTGCGGCGAAAGTTTCGACCTGCTTTAAAATCAA
>CAZRMQ010000294.1:0-2781 GCA_964601185.1 uncultured Pirellulales bacterium | reverse complement strand
GCTTACCAGGAAGGTTAAACCTATAGTCTCGCTGAAAAGCGGGACTTTTTTATTTTTGTTAACGGTTGTGATAAGTGAACCTACGATAAGGAAATATATCGGGATGCAGGGCAAAAAAAACAGCGGATAAACTCTGTTTGAATTCTAAAATGCCACCAGTTTTAACTGGTGGTTCTTTACTTGTTCTAAAATCTTCTTTTTCTTTCTTCGGGATTTTTTCGAAACTCTTCTCCAAAGTCATTATCTCTCAAAGGCCGGCCTGGATGCCTTTTATAAACAACGCGAATAATATTGGATACCATATCACGAAAATTCTTATCAGGATTTCTCAGAAAATCCCGAATAATCTTTACACCTGCATCCGTCTCTGCAATGGAAATATCTAAATCAGGATTTTGCAAAAGAGCTTCAATAGCTTTGACTGATTCTTCAGTTCGGGACCGGAGGATTTCAGCAATCATAGGTATTTGCTTTGGATTATTAAAATCCATTGCTTCAATAACCAGTTTTGCTGTATATTCATCATCCGTGTATTTTGGGTAAACTGGATGACGCTTATAAACGGCTTGGATAGCTTCAGCGGTTGTTTTTCGAATATATTCATCCGTATCATTCAAAAGAGTCTTAAGAGCGAGGACACCTTCATCAGTTCGGTTGTAGGCGATTGCGTAAATTGCCCAGACGCGCTCTATTGAATGAAATGGTTTGTTTCGGCTTAGCATATTCGGATCTGTCGCTATCGAAATTAATGCAGACATATATACATCGTCAGGATGATCTTGCGAAGCTTTTATCCCTTCACCCATGATATCAAGATCGTTTGATGCAAGAGATATCTTAATAATTTCTTTGAAATCTTCCTCGTCGCACCTAAATTCTTCCAATACGGTTTGCAGACCAGGGGCCAATCCACATGTTTTTGCCACTTTAAGAACATCTTGTTTTACTTTTTCGTCACACGGCAAGTAGCATAGAAAAGCCTCTCTTGCCGTGAATACCTCGTTGTTATGATAGTTCTTATACATTAGTTCAATCAAAGTGGGAACAATCCTGTTATCACAAGTATATGCCAATTTGGAAAGTATCGCCTCTCTCTGTTTGACTACCTCCCATTTCTGTGATGGTTTAACTTCCCCTAATTGTCTAATAAGTGATTTTATATATCTTCCCATTGCCCAGCGGCTGCGAGGTTTTACAACAATTTTGATAGGAAGCGAATTTATCGGTATCTCCTTCATTCGCACGATACCTTCTATCTGTTTTGCATTAGTATCCTTATCTGCGTAATAATAAGTACCAGTTACAGTATAAACGCTAGCCTATTTATCAAAGCCCAGCGATTTAGAGCAATTGTTTTTGTGAATGATTCACCCGTTCTAATCATTCCTCTGCCACTACTTAAACCGCCGCCAAGTCCTTCTACATAGTTCTCTCTGGGGTCAGGAACAACTGTTCCATTTTCCTCTCGTGCATTTAATTGGTACTCCCGAAAGCGTCCACTGCGATCATACTCCCGTTGGTCGTAAGAATAAGCGGACTTGCCCTTATTAATAATAGTAAAAACGATGGGGATTTCGTCTCCGACCTTGATATTGTTTTTGGTGCAGCGGATGGTCAATTCCAAACGATGCTCACTGATTTCGTTAGCTTGAACAATTAGTCCGAAGCCTGCGATAGTGATAATCCATACCCAAGAGAATCTATATAGAAAATATTTCATCGCTGTACATTCCTCACTTATCAACAGTAAATAATACTATTTTATTTTGTTTTTGAGGATTTGGCCATAAGCAATAATATTTGTCTGCATACGCTTTTACAAACGTGGAGCAACGAAAATCTCAGCGGAATCATTTCGGGTAGCTGGAAATCCATACATATATTTTTTGGGAATTCATCACCCAGGATTTTTATTTTGTCCCTATCCGGAAGATCTATTCCCATTTTCTTTGCAGTTTTGATAATCGGCACATCGTCAGGCTTGATATTGACTAATCTGGAGCAAATAGTCTCCAGCGAGAAAGGCTCAGTTCCCCCGATGATGTATCCCAACAATTTGTTCCTGCCGCGAATAGGTCCTGGGCCGTCCATTGCGACGACACCATCAATGATGGTCAAAACAGGATTTAAGAATCTGAAAAGTTCGATCAGGAGCTCACAGAAATCATCCATGCTTTTGCCTTTTCTGAAGTGCCAGAGTGCTTTGCGTTTGCCGCTAACACAGCCAAACATATTTTTAACCGCAAATGTGGCCACCAACTGCTGATGCGTCTTGAACTTTGGCAGATTTATAATTTTGTCGGCGTCCAGAGCAATTGAGCTTATGCCGACTTTGATATTTGTTGCTCCTATCCGACACATCCTGGGTTTATTGAGCTGCTTTATCGGCACCGATAATTTCTTCAAGGGTTCTTCCAGTTTAAGCGCCTTTGCACAGGTAAATACATTGCTCCATGCCGATGAATCGCCGACGAAAGGCTTCGCCCCGAATTCTTTCAACAGCCGGGCGACCTCGATTATTACTGCAGGATGAGTTTGCGTGGCATGACGATGTGACCTCGGAGCGATGAAATTCGGCTTGAGCAAGACTGTGTCACCCCGGCTTATGAACTTGCCCAGTCCGCCCAGTAGTTCGAACTGTTTTTTAATCGCCTCGGTGATTTGTGGCTGGCTGTAATCACTGCACCGGATTAATGTCACTGTTGTATTAGCCATACATTCGTCAATTACTCATTCCAGCACAAACCAAAAGAAATATTCTGACAACCGGTTTAAGCTCGG
>CAZRMQ010000293.1:0-2788 GCA_964601185.1 uncultured Pirellulales bacterium | reverse complement strand
CAAAAAAACAAGCAAAATTTTCCTCGCCTGCACTGCTTGCCCACCGAAGCTTCTGCAAAGGCGGGAGTACTTGTCGAAGGGATGCTTATCTTATTAGGCCTGTATGCCATTTTGTTTGCAGAGTACTTGGGTGTTTTCACTCATTCAACAGAATTCAAGAAACTATATATGACTTACTTTTTTCTTTATCTCCTTTTTTATTGATGTATCATAAAAAATAAAAGTAATAAATTATCTGATATGAGCAATGCCGAATATATAAAAACAAAAGTAATAAAATGGCTTATTGATGGCAACTTATCTTTTGATAAATCAATAGATGCTATTGGCGCCGAAGTTCTTTTTTCAGCCAACAGAAGGAGAGTTGACCTACTCATCCTTTCACAGGAATTCCATGCATTAGAAATCAAGGGTTATCTTGATGATTCGAGAAAACTAGAAGGTCAATTAGACGATTATCATAAGACTTTCGATATGGTGTCGGTTATAACAACTCCGATACATCTCAACAAAATTAAAAAAATCATCAAACCTTATACTGGATTGATTTTATTTAATGGAGAGACCTTTAAAGTTAGAAGGCTTGCTAGGCAGCGAAAAAGACTTGATAAATATTCTTTGTTGATGTTTCTAGGAAAAAATGAACTTAACAAATTATCAAAGGTAAAAAATAGCAGCAATCTTTCAACATATGAGTTAAGAATTCTAATCACCAAGAAGCTAAGCACAAAAGAGATTCGCGAGGCTGTCTATTCTTTGCTAAAGGATCGCTATTATAAACTTTTCAGGCTCTTTATGAAGGATACTGGTGGAAATATTATATCGGATGAATTAAAAGGTCTTTGCGGCCGAATTGACGAATTATATTAGAGAATAGATATTCTGAGCGTAATGTGAATATTCATTCTTACTGAAATCCAAAAAGAAGGCGATAATCCCTGCGGATAACCTTCTGCTGCCAACTCTATTTGCTCAATCCCCCAACAATCTCCAATTTGCTTCTTTACTACTTTATACCTATGTTCATTGCTTACCAATTTGGCAACTCTTGTATAGGCCTTAGCATAGCTCGCTTCAATTTCACTCTTTCTATAACGATGATAAAAAATTAAATCTTTTGTGGGCATATCAATTCTGGGAACCCATCCTCTCCCTCCTGCTTGTTGACTTCTCATTGGATTTATTGTTGCATAATCTCCATAAATCAAATCAGATTTTGCTTTCGAATTAACTTTTTCGTAAAATAAAGATTCTTCGAGCCGAAATTCCCCGTATTTCTCTCCGCCGAATTCAGTTGGATTTTTATGGAACGATGTTGCCGCTAAAACGATACTTCCTAAAGGGAAATCCTTGAGTTCTTCAATAACACTTACAGCTTTTGTGGAATAAATACTAGATTTCTCTTGTGTAATAAATCCTGCATCTATGATACAGATAATTTTTTCGCCAGACATTTCTTGGCAAACAGCTGTTAGGTCTCCTTTGAAATCTTCATACTCTAAAGGGAAACGATAAACGATATTGTTAAAATTTTTGTTCAATCGTTCTGCCTGTTTCTTGATCCTATCATAAAAATCTTTGGCATTATCAACGCCTATGTCCGAAATCTGAATAACCGGTATTATTTCAGGAAACTCTTCTTTGATTGAATCCAGAAAATTAATCCAATTTTTATATCCTTTTGAATTATCCTGCAAATCTTCTATTTGTTTATTTCTTGATTCAGGATCAGCAGTCAAATCTAAAATAAACTGTCTGGTGCCGTATACTTCTTCCAACCGGTTAAGGCGTCGGATTATATCTCCCCTTGGTATATTTTTAGATTTTCTTGATCTTGTCAATTCGAACAAAGGGGTTATTTTACTCTTTATATCTTCGGAGAGATTTTCAACTCCTCGAATTTCCGCATCACTTGTTTTAATTATAGGCACGTAAATTATATCGCTCATAATCCATGCCCTGATAATCCAATGTTTTTAGCCCTTATCCTTAAGGCCAGAGTAGAGACTTGAAATTCTTTTGCTAATTCTTCAACATTTCTTACTCCAGACCTAATCATATCTTTGAACTCTCTTTCGGGCATCAATATGGAACTTGCAAACTCGTTGGCCTGCCATTCTGGTTTGTTAGGCTCGCCACCTCTAAAAAATATTTTATCTTCAAAACGTTGTTTAAGGTGCCTGTGAAGACAAAAATGCCCCAATTCATGAGCAATTGTATATCTTTGTCGGTTAGGGTGGTGTTCTTTGTTAACATGCAATACCCAAGAATTACTTTCCTTATCTTTGTAAAGGATGCCAGATAGACCTTCTTTTAGGGAAATATATTCTACGCGAATGCCGAGCTTCTCAGCCACTCCCTTCGCATCTAAAGGAATAGTGTCCAGTCCCTTATCTACTGCAAATTTCAGTAATTTTTCCGGTGTATCAATTAATGCTATATCATCGGCACATATATTGCCGGACTGCGTGAAACTTACCCTTCTAATTATTGCCATCTTTTGAGTCACTCCTCGCTTGAATCTTCATCACTAAGTTCATAACCCTTAATGTTAGCCTGCTCTTCAAGAAATGCTATTCTTTGTTCCAATTCAGGTATTCCAGAATACCTATCAATAAATTCATCTGCTCCTTTGGCTATCATACTTTGCAAAATGATCTTGAATGATTTCTCTTCCAAGGCATCTCTTGCCATCTCTTCCGCTTGTTTTTTTGATGTAAAATACACATAAGCGAAACTAAGTGCCAATAAAATACCTATGACTCCAAACAGGATTGTTATTATATGT
>CAZRMQ010000292.1:0-2790 GCA_964601185.1 uncultured Pirellulales bacterium | reverse complement strand
CCAGCGGCGGATGCCGGTCTTCTCGCAATGACGGAGGGTTGCGTCAGTTTGTCATTGCGAGCGAGGCGCAGCCGAGCGCGGCAATCTCGTTACCTATTTTTAAATAGAGTAATAGTAAAAAGTTTTTTCAGGCAAGTTTATGAAGATGGAGATGACAGGTCAGTTGCGGATGGAGCAGCGAATGAAGCTCGCTCCGCACATGATTCAATCAATGGAGATTCTCCAGCTTCCGATCCTCGCACTTCAGGAAAGAATCGAGCAGGAGCTAAATAATAATCCTGTTCTGGAGATGGCTGAGCCTTCAAGTCTCGAAGAGGCTGAGCCGACCGAACGGGATACCCAGCAGGATGATATCAGCCAAAAAGATTTAATCGTCAATACGGACAACAACAAGGCCGAAGACTTTGAGCGGCTGGAAAGTCTGGAGGGCGAGTTCAAAGAATACATAGAGCAGGCCGGGCCATTTTACACCCGCAGGCAAGCCGATGGGCCTGATAAAAAACTTGAGGCCTTAAAAAATACAGCCGCACCTCCCGTGTCACTCAACGAGCACTTATCGGAACAGTGGCGATTAGTCGATGCCGAAGAGCCTGTGAAAAAAGCCGGCAGTATAATCATAGATTACATCGATGATAGAGGGTATCTGACTGTAAGATTAGAGCAGCTGCACAATAAAGATAGAAACGACTTCACCCTTGATGATTTGAAAAAGGCCCTGGAGCTGGTACAAAGATTAGAGCCTGCCGGTATCGGGGCACGTGACTTAAAAGAATGTTTGCTTATCCAAATAGCCCAAAGCGGTGAAGATATGAGCTTTGAATATCGGCTGGTAGCAGAATATATGGATGAGCTGCTGGAGAATCGCCTGCCGGACATTGCCAAGAAAATGAGCTGCAGCATCGACAGAATCAATCAGGCTGTCGAACGATTGAGTAAACTGGATACCTCACCCGGACTGCAAGTAGGTCGCGACCGAAACCATACCATCACGCCCGACGTAATAGTAGAATCTCCCAATGATTCGGACGGTTATTCCGTGCGGCTGGCCAATTCCGATCTTCCGAGCTTAAAACTAAGCGGCTACTATCTGAAAATGGCGAAAGACACGAAGATCAGTGAAAAGGCGCGAAAGTTTTTACAAAACAGTATCCGCTCGGCCCAGTGGGTAATAGATGCGATAGAGCAACGAAAAAATACGCTGCTGAAAGTGACGGAATCGGTTGTAAAACATCAGATGGACTTTTTCGACAAAGGTACGCTTTATCTTCGCCCACTGCCGATGTCAAAAGTGGCCGATGACGTTGGCGTGCATCTGGCTACGGTTTCACGGGCGGTTGCCGGTAAATATATACAATGCTTCTGGGGAGTGCTGCCTTTGCGTAAGTTCTTCAGCGGTGGAATGCAGGACGATAACGGCCAGGCCCACAGCTGGGAAGCGATAAGGGTCAAGCTGCAGGAAATTATCGATACCGAAGACAAGACGAAGCCGCTAAGCGATGAACAGATACGCCAGAAATTAGCGGAGGTCGGCATCATAAACTTAGCCAGACGCACAGTGGCCAAATACCGCAAGCTATTGAACATCCCCACCGCAAGGTTCAGGAAAAAATATTAGATAGACCCCATTAGAAGCCCTTCGTCCTTCTAACGTTACTTACACGGGGCATTCTAACGGGGTAAATCACAAGATTTGATATGAGAAGTAATCGATTGATTTTCGTTGCTATTATTGTCGGCTTCGCTTTGCTGTCGCAAATTGGCTGCCAGGAACAGGCCAAAGTGCCGGCAGAATCTGAAGCTGCATTGACATCGCCCCAGCCGGAGCAGGCAATCGAACCTGTAAAAGCCGAAACCAAAGGTAAGGCCGGCAAAGACGGCCCGAGGATTACCTTTGAAAAGATAGTTCACGACTTTGGTGAAGTTGCGCCGAGAACAAAAAAGACCTGTGAATTTAAATTTACAAACACCGGAAACAGCTTATTGAAAATTATAAAAATTGAACGCTGCTGCGGTGTCAACACTAAATTAGACAAAAAGCAGTATGAGCCGACCGATAGCGGAACTATAACGGTAGAATACAACGCCAGCTCAGGGACAGGCTTAGTTAATCGGCAATTATACGTTGTCAGCAATGATAAGATAAACCCCAAAGCGGCGTTAACCATAAAAGCTAAAATTGTGCCCAAAATCAGCTATGAGCCGCAAGGCAGGCTGGGATTGCTGATTAAGGACGAACCAATAAGCTATCCAGAGATTACCATTACCAGCCTTGACGGCAAGCCATTTGCAATAAAGGAAATCAAAACGACCGGCAATTGCATAACTTTTGATTACGACCCGAACATGGAGGCGACGAAATTTGTTCTCCAGCCTCAGATAGATAAGGAAAAACTGCAAGAAAATCCGCATGGGATTATCAATATCAGACTGACCTATCCTGAAGGTGACAGTATAAAGATCCCTTTTAACAGGGTGCAGAGGTTTAAGGTTATTCCACGGCAGATCATCGCTTTTAACGCTAAGCAGGGACAGCCTATAATTAGAAAAATCCTGGTGCAAAACAACTATGGTGAGAATTTCGAGATCGAATCGGCATCATCGCAGAATAATATCATAAAGGTTCTGAGCCAGGACAAGATTAAAAATGGTTATCAGTTCATGCTGGAAATAATGCCGCCGCCTGACGAAGGTAAATCAGGCTTCGCCGATGTATTTCTGCTAAATATAACTTGTGGCTTAGCTAAAGGTGGAGAGAAACTGTCAGTTAGCTGTCACGGGTTCTATTTGGGG
>CAZRMQ010000291.1:0-2797 GCA_964601185.1 uncultured Pirellulales bacterium | reverse complement strand
GTGATATTTGGCAGGGTGGATTTGGAGTTCTGTATCGACCTGTCGTCTGTTTTCTTGTGATAACCCACTCGCTGACGCTCGTGGCTCTGTTTTCGGTCTTCTGCCCCGCCAGAGGTGGGTAAACTTCTGTCGTCTGCCTTCTGTCCTCTGTCGTCTGTTTTCAGCAATTTTAACCTTGCATTCGCCGACAACGCTCATCACAATATCGCCAGTTTTTTACGTTTAACCGTCGCCGGAATTCATCCTTCGTAGTACTACTACGGAGAAGGACGGCGACGGTCAGCAATAATGTGGAGAAAACGATGACAAAACAAGAAAATGTGATGGATAAATTTGATTTTTTATTGGGCCACTGGAACTTGGAGTACAGGATTCCCAAGAGTGCGTTAAGCGAAGCGGCCACAGGCTCCGGGACGGGGACATTCAAAAGAGCGTTGGACGATAAGTATGTTTTTCTCGATTACTCGTGCACTATTTCAACGACTCCGGACAAAACAGGAAAAGCACATGGAATTTTTGCCTGGGATGAAAAGGCGGGATTTTATAGATATTGGTGGTTCGAAAATTCGGGCAGTTTCCAAAATGCAACGTGCAATTTTATAAATGATGACACTTTGTTTATGAATTGGAATGACACTTTGTTGATACAAACTTTCAGAAAGGTGGATAAGGACAAAGTGATTTTAAGAATGGAGCATCCTACATCTGAGGGAAAGTATGGATTGGTAATGGAGGTAATATTCACAAGGCAATAGTTCAGAATATAGAAGTTTACCCGCCTCTGGCGGGACAGAATACTGAGGACAGATAACAGAGCCGCGACCGTAAGGGAGCGGTAGGTTATCAGGTCACCAGAGAATCAGGTTGCAGAATATCAGATAATCAGGTAATCAGGTGGATTATATACAGAAGACAGAAAACGGAATAATTTTAGCTGGCACACCTGTTGTGCCGGTAGATGGGCTTTTTGCTTTTTTATTTGTTTTTTATGGTAATCCCGACCATAATATCTATGTCTTGATCGCAGTCGAAAGAACCATGAAGCGGGAAAATACACCTCTGACGAGACCACCAAAAAATGTAGGGTGTGCCGTGCACACCGCGATAATAGTGATTGGCAGGATGTGCTTTAGCCCATGAGGATTATTGAACCGAACCATCCTTGCTCCGCACAAGGCTACGCAGGATAAAACGGCTGCAAACAAGAAGCCGAATCCGCGGCGACGGTAAGTTCAAACGTCAGAAATTCGTTGGAGACACAAAATGACAACTATCATGCTAAATGAAGTAATGAATGATGGTGAGAAGATTAGCCTGATGGATGGTTCTCTCTGGCTAGTCAATCCAGGTGATATGCCAACGGTTTGTACATGGATATCTACAGCAGAAATCGAAGTATCTACGAGTAATGATTCAGTGTTTAATTATACTCTCACTAACAAAAACATCGGGGTATCGGTGATGGCAATGAGGCTGAGCTAATGTTAAAACATTGCGCTCCAAGTAAGTGATAAAAAAGTAACACCTTTGAGTTTATTATTATGGTGAGGTTTACAATATGTTGAAAGGAGCATATAATGGGTAAGAAAATCGGTACAAATAACACCTCTGAGTATGTTAAGAAACATGGAAAGCACTGTTTGCTTTATTGCCTAATAGGATGCGTTGCAGTCGCATCATTTATTATCGGCTGGAGGCTCAACATTGGTGACGAACACGATCCTCTTGGCTATGTCTTGATCAGTCTTGGTGTCGCGCTCGGGCCAGTGGCTTTCCTCGGTATGATCTACGAGTGGTTCCTATTTGACGAGATCCGTCAGGGTGCGAAAGACGCCTTTACATCAGAAGTGGCATCATATCTTGAGCCAACCATAAGGAAGATGGAGTTACACACTGGGGAACTGATAGAAAACATAGACACGCTCTCGGAAATGCATAAATTAGGTATTGTCAAGGCGTCTCGAGATCGTAAGATGTCTTTTGATATTGTACTCCAAAGTATGGAGAATGAAACCACTGAGATATTCATGGTGGGTACATCTTTGCGTGGTATACTCGATGAAGATGTGGGAGACAGGAGGTTTGCAGACCTGTTTAAGAGGAAATTTGACCAGGTAAAACGGGGGGAATCAAATATCAAGATTAAAGCATTGTTAACTCACCCAGTCTTTGCATACCTCAGGCAAGACCTTGAGAAGCTATATAGTCGGAAGGAGAGATTCTCGATAGCCCAGGAGATCTACAACGCGATTGTGGATTTGAAAGAACTTGGAGCCAAACCCAACAATATCCAGTTTGCAAAGGCTACACCGACTTGTTTCGGCATAAAGACAACAGGCCTCATGCTACTTAATCCTTATCCATATGAAGATCAAGCGTTGGGTTCTTTTTGCCTACTTGTCAAAAACGAGGCCAACAAGGATGAAGTGTACCGCTCATTTGCACGAAGTCACTTCATATGGGATTCCAAAAACACTGAAGCATTAGAGTCTTTTAACTACCATGAAATCAAACGCATCTTCCAAGACCAGAAAATCGAGGATTTGATTACAGCTGCTGGTAGCGTTATTATAAATGAAAAACACTGGGATTGATATCAGAAAATATTGCTAACTAGCCGTTTCTAAAAAGCTAGTGTTACTTTTTGTCATTTCCGTACAAGCTGGAATCCAGGAGCTTGAATAACTGGATTCCTAATCAAGTTAGGAATAACAGTAATGAATGTTATAAGTGACAGTAGCAAAGGGTGTAGTTTTCATTCTACGTAAAATCATTGTTTATGCGGATCGTTTAAGTT
>CAZRMQ010000290.1:0-2823 GCA_964601185.1 uncultured Pirellulales bacterium | reverse complement strand
ATTCAGGAATAAAACCGTGAAAAGACTTCTAATGTCTTCTGATTTCTGTCTTCTGATTTCTGTCTTCTGTCTTCTGATGTGCTTTACCTGCAATCTACAAGCTGAAACATATTGGATTGCTCCCAAAGGTAAACCATCAGCAAAAGGTACGGAAGGCGACCCCTTCCCATCGATCCGGGAAGCTCTCAGGCAAGCCGGCGGTGGTAACATCTTCATATTTCAGCCCGGCAACTATATCGGGGCCCAGATAACGGTTACTGCTGAGTATGCAGGTTCGCCGCAACAGCCGACCGTTCTGAAATCTCAATATAAATACAAGGCGGTTTTACACGGCTCGCCGGAGCACAACATTTATATCAGAAAAGGGTGCAACTGGGTAATCATAGATGGCTTTGAGAGCAGCGGAGCCAGGTATACCGGCATTAAATCAAATGCAGATTTTACAGTCATAAGAAACTGCCGCATTCATAATAACGCTCTCCAGGGCATGGAAGCTCACGATGTTCGCGGAACAGTAATTGAAAATAATATTGTTGAATATAACGGCGAGAACCTGCAGTTCAGTCACGGAATATACGCCGACGGTGACGGCTTAGTAATCCGTAATAACATTATCAGGTTTAATTCCGGCTGGGGGCTGCATCTGTATCCGGAGATTGCCAATAGTAAAATCGAAAACAATCTTATCTATGGAAACGAAAGATGGGGCATCTGCCTATACTCGAAACCAGGAGCCGGCTCTAATAGAATTGTCAACAATACAATTGTTTTCAATGGAGCCGGCGTAGCAGTTAAAAATGCTCGCAATGAGATAATTGTGAATAATATTATAGTAAACAATACACGGTGGATTTTCGATAAAGCTCATCCGGTTCAAAATCTCGACGGCAATGTTTTCAAAGAAGGTGAAGCTTTAATCGACTACAATCTTTGTGTGCCTGCTCTTATAATGGCCGGCCCAAATAATGTGTCTTTTGACCCATTGTTTCTTGATGCACAAAAATGCGTGTTTTATTTGAAAGCGGGTAGCCCCGCTATCGGAAAAGGCTCTAAAGAGTATGCACCGGAAAGGGACTTTTTCAATCGTAAACGACCCGTAGATAAGGCTCCCGATTTGGGATGCTTTCCTTATGAGCCTTCTCTTTTGTCGCCTGAGGCACGCAAGGACTGGTATTATCAATGGCCGTTTGTTTTCAAGGGTCACTCGGAAACAATGCCGGATTTGTGGAAGCTGCCGGAATAATAACAACTAAATAACTCAAAGTGACCGATTCGTACTGTCATACCCGCGAAGGCGGGTATCCATTTACCGTATCGCAGCAGTGGATTCCCGCTTGCGCGGGAATGACAAACTGCGATATGTTACTGTTAAATATCCACTTATGCCAGTACATCGTTGAAAAACAGTCAGTTTGAGTAAATAATTAGTGAATCCCACGTTTCATGTTGGGTTCGCACAAAGAAGTAAGTTCAATATGCACATTTTTTATTTACATCAGTATTTCGCCACGCGAAAAGGCACGACGGGGACTCGCTCATACGAATTCGGTCGGCTCTTAGTGCAAAAGGGCCACCGTGTGACAATGATAACCTCAGGTTTGGCCAATGATGAATTCGCCGTGCCCCAAGGCCGTAAATACGCCGAATATGAAGCCGAAGGTATTAACGTAGTTGCTATTTCGGCGGGCTACAATAACCCTCAGCTTGGCACCGGCATGAGCGGCTGGCGACGAATGTTGAAGTTTTATCAATTTGCAAGATTAGCTGCGCATGTAGGCAGGAAACTGTCAAAACCTGATGTTGTTTTCGCCACGCACACACCTTTACCTATCGGTCTGGCGGGCGCCGCTTTGGCACGTCACTTTAACGTTCCATTTGTCTTCGAGGTCCGCGACCTTTGGCCTGATGCACTGATTAACCTCGGAGGATTGAAAAATCCATTAGTGATATGGCATCTGCGGCGAATGGCTAAGAAAATTTACAGCCAGGCACAGCATATTGTGGCATTGTCACCGGGTATGAAGGAGGGAATCGTACGCACAGGCGTGCCGGCTGAGCAGGTGACAGTGATTCCAAACGCTTCTGACACGGACCTTTTTCGACCGGCCCCGCCCAGCGCTGGGCGGGGCTGGCGAAAACGGCTCGGCTTGGATGGCCGATTCAATGCTGTTTATTTTGGTGCTATGGGACATGCTAACGGACTTGAATATATCATGGAAGCTGCTCGAATCTTAGCGCAGCAGCGGAAAGACAATATCGCACTTTTACTGGTCGGGGACGGAGGCAAACAACCTGAGCTGCAAAAGCTGGCACAGGAATATAAACTGACAAATGTAATTTTTAATGCGTCGGTTCCCAAGGCGGAGCTTGCCAAGCTCGTGGCCGAGTGTGATGCCTGCATGGTTATATTTCGAGCAGCTAAGGAAAATACGTGGTCGCCGAACAAGATGTTTGATGCCCTGGCGGCCGGCAAGGCCGTGCTGATAAATGTCCCCGGCTGGCTGGGAGAGACAATCCAGAGCAACAACTGCGGCAGATGTCTTGATCCGCATCGCCCGCAGGCTTTAGCCGATGCGCTGGAGGAGCTGGCGGCCAACCCGCAGCTTTGCCGGGAGATGGGCAAAAATGCCCGAGCATTAGCTGAGCGGGAGTTTGAACGAACAAAATTAGCCGACAGGCTGGAAAAAGTATTACTGCAGGTAACAAAAGATTATGGCAAATGAAACTTTGCCTTTCGTAAGTATTATTATGCCGGTTCGCAACGAAGTTGACTTCATCGAGCGGGCGGTGAAAAGCATCCTTAGTCAGGATTGGCCGGGCGAA
>CAZRMQ010000289.1:0-2835 GCA_964601185.1 uncultured Pirellulales bacterium | reverse complement strand
TTACCTGATTCGGTAGGTGTTGATGATACCATTTCTCCACAATAAACTCGATTTGACCGACTGAACCAATTAATTGGTATGAGGTCAATCAGTCTGGTTTGCAAGTTCGCGAAATACCAAGTAACGATTTAATGTAATTCTTTATCCAGCCCCAGTGCAGAATGATATGCACAACAATCAAAGCGATAAATGCAACAGCTAAGTAAAAATGTATATCGCCCCATTCATGGCGGCTCATCCCCCACAAATATTTGACTTCTTCCCTTCCCCGGCCTCCACTTATCTCTCGGCCAAGACCCCCAGTTCCTGGCGGCAGGATGTACTTGATGATAAAGCCGGTGACGGCCAAGCCCACAAAAATAATAAAGCTAACAAAATCGACAATAAAATTCAGCGTTATACGTTTCATCATATTAGTTCCTCTATAAGACACTCTTAGGATACTTTTTCTTTATTTTAATGTCAATACGCCACAGAGGACACAGAGAGCACAGAAATTTATATTGTTTAGCCCTGCCATTTATGGCAGGGTTCTTGTCTTTTTTGACACGGATTAACACGGAAAATTTGGTGACAAACAGACTCACGGTTGTTAGACTCAACTCTGCGGATACTGAACAGGCCGGTAGGATACGTCTGGTCCGGCAGAATTGACGGAACGGATTTGGAGATTCCTATGCGAGATACGAAAGGACCTCAATGAAAGGGAACTGTAGAATAGGCAACTTGTTTGTTTATTCTGTTAATATAATGCAACACGAATCCCGTGAGTTTGTAAGCTTCCAAATAAAAGATCTAAAATTATTAATGAATGAATTAAAATATTGTAGGAAGAATTTTACTATATAATAAATAAAAATTGTGGTGTATTTGATAAATGTCAACAGTTTCCGAACATGATTTGTCTTTAGAGGAAAATAATAATGTTCTGGCGTAAGCATATTATTAACTGCAAACCCGCGCTTCCTGCTACAGAAATGGTCAAACGTACTCGTATAGTAGTTATCGACGACGAGAAGACGACATTCCCTTTTGAAGTATTGCAACAACAGGGCTATTCAATAGACTACTGGCCTGATGTAAAGGATATAGCTAAACTTGAGAAAGGTTTCTACGATATTATCATCCTCGATATTGGCGGTATAGGAAGAGAGTTAGATGCAACCAACGAAGGAATTGCGGTTTTGAAACATTTGAAAAAGCTAAATCCTGCCCAAGTTATAGTTGCCTTTAGTGGACAGTCTTACGAATCGGCAAAGATTCCTTTTTTTCAACTTGCAGACCAATATGTTCCGAAACCAACTCCGGCGATAACATGGAAAGAGATTATCGATGACCTGATAAAGACGAGGATCACCGTTGAGCATTACTGGGCTACTATGAGACAAGCGTTAAAGGATGCAGGAGCAAACGAAAAAGCTATCAAAGGTATCGAAGACAGTTTAGTTAAAGCTGCTGAGGGTGGTCGAGTGAACTTAAGCAGGGCTATTCAGAAAATTGCTGGCCCAATAGAGAACGCTACTACAATCGCTGCTATAGGAGCAAAAATCATCGCGCTTTGCGGTTTATAGGGAGATTTATGGAAGATCCGCTTTTGGTATTTTGCCCATATCCAACCATTCACTCGGATGGTTCGCTGATGGATGGTATCAATGTACCACAGAGCAAGTATTGTAGAGAGAAATGCAGAACCTACGAGTGTCTAAAGTTTAAACCAGGTGATAAGGAAAAAACGCCTGTTTTCTACACATGCGCCAAAGGATTCAGCGTGGTTGTTGTAAAAATAGAAGAATCACTGATTCGGATAAATGGGGTAATTGAAGTTAGCACTAACAAGGCTTCAAAAATATTCAAGAAAGAACAAATAAGCCGCAAGTTAAAACCACCAGAGTTAGAACGGTGGTTAAATGCTTTCTCAGCCATCCGCCCAGAGTACGAAAGATATGTCGATGAGAAAGCTAAGGAAGCAGTTCACGCTTTGCACGATATAAAATCCCTCATTGGGTCAGTACTGACTACAGCAGAGCAATGCATTAGCGAACAAAAGGGTAAAACGATAGACGAAAAAATAGAAGCTTCACCGCCGCATATACAAACAATATATCACTCTTGCGAGATACTTCAATCTCTACTTCAGATAACTGATATTTTGACAAATCCGGCTGTTGCTCAATACGGGACGCCATGGGCATTTTCAGTTCATGGAGTAATACTGAAGTTGATTAAGATACATGAGAATAAAGCCCTTTTGCAAAATAAGAAATTAACTCTTAGGGGACATTCCATTAACAAAGTCAGTCTTTACAACTCTTTCATAATTATACCACATATACTTTTAGATAATGCCATTAAACATTCTGATCGGGATACGGAGATACGCGTTTGGATGGAGGACAAAGACAATGGAGAGATTAAAATAGATTTTTCATCTTTTGGCTCACTTGTGCCAGAAACAGAGAGAGACTTCATTTTTCAGCGTGGTGTAAGAGGCAGCAATGTAAGGGCAAAAGGATCTGGATTAGGATTGTATATTGCTCAGCTTGTGGCAAAAGCAAATGGTTTTGAAATTAGTTATAGAGCGAAACCGACAGGGATTTTAGGAGATAAAGGCTATAACCACTTCATATTTACGGTACCTGCTTCAGCACCCGCACATGTGTACAAACCGCCGGTTTGCACAGCTACTCTTTCTACTCGGTCTGTCTATGGGTGATAGCTTAATTGAGGGGGAAAAAGGTTTTTATTGGGGACGTTTACCGATTCCGAAGATTTTGCTGGAGAATTAAAGGTGTCCGCCTGCCCCATAGGGGGTACTTTTTTGGCTGGAGACAAAGG
>CAZRMQ010000288.1:0-2844 GCA_964601185.1 uncultured Pirellulales bacterium | reverse complement strand
AGGCGCAGACCCATTTTGGCTGCGATAGAATCAGCTTCTTCAGAAATAAGCTTTGTCACTCCACAGCCTACGGTCCCAAATCCAACCAGGCCTACTTTGACAATTTTCTCAGCCATAGATATACCTTGCCCTCGTTTTCGCTCCTTATCTAAATGTGGGCTAATAAAGTATTTAACCATCAATTCAATTAACAATCGAATCCAAAATTGTTAGTAATTACCAATTATAAGTACAATAGTCAACATTAAAGATTTACCTTTGGCATAAATCAATTGTTTTGGGTCAAGTTAAAACTCTTTTTTATCATAAAAGTGAGATTTATCTTGAATTAGGAATCCCGGATTTGATATAAATTATAGTGAAGGAGGATAGGGATTTTGACTACCGTGGCACTAATTTCGTTCAAGGTGCAAGTAAGCAATATGAGCATTGTACGGCGGAGGTAAATTGGCTATACTTTAACTGACAATTCGTGTAGAGTTTTTGGAGGAAAAAGGTAGAAAATCAAGCCAAAATAGTAATCATATTTTTCCAGCACTAAACTGAGCATTCATCAATAACAATGGTTTTGGGGGGCGAAGGAGGTCTATTATGTGTAAAAAATTGATTTTTTTAACCTGCATAGTTTTCGTTGCGGGCATGGCAGGAACTGCCTCTGCCGAGAAAGTCGGCCATTGGGGGCTTGATGAGGGTTCCGGCACTATCGCGAAAGACTCTGCCGGTGGTTATGATGGAACCCTGATGGGTGACACAAGTTGGGTCGCAGAAGGAAAGTTGGGAGGGGCATTACAATTTGACGGTGACGGTGACTATGTGGACTGTGGAAATGACCCGATATTCAATCCAGCGGGCAGCTTCAGCATCACGTTTTGGGCATACATTAATGACTGGGGCGACCCCTGGGGCAGGTCTATGATTAGCAAGGGCGGTGATAATGATAGAGGTGGCTGGTCAGTGCGAAGGTTCTCAGATGACACCATAGACTTTTGCGGAGCAGGCCTTACGGGAGACGGTTCGGGTGACGAGGGTGAGAATCATAACATGAATGGTACCACGGCACCGCCAATGAACGAATGGTTTCACATTGCCTGCGTATATGACTTCGATAATAGCATGGCTTATATTTATATTAATGGAGAAGCTGACAGAGAAAGAGTCACTACAGGGACAATAACAGCCAATGATGCCAGTGTGTATATAGGAACCAGAGGCGACACTGCTGGTACCGCGCCGGATAGTTGGGGGGCATCCTACTTCAATGGTATGCTCGATGATGCACGCTTCTACGACCATGCACTTACTGAGACGGACGTTGAGTTGATTATGGAAGGCAAAGAAGCAATGCCGCTTACCCTGGCTGCCAACCCGAAACCTGCCAATGGGGCCGTAGAAGTGCCGAGGGATGTGACCCTAAGCTGGCGGCGGGGTTCTTCAGCTAACAAGCATGATGTGTACTTTGGAACAGTTTTTGCAGATGTCAACGAAGCCAGCACGACAGATACACGGGATGTATTGGTCGGTCAAAATCAGGACAATACTGATTATGACCCTAATGGCCTTCTTGCATTTGGCCAGACTTATTACTGGCGGGTCGATGAGATCAATGATGTGAATCCAGATGGTCCGTGGAGAGGCGATGTCTGGAGCTTTACAGTAGCCAACTTTACGATAGTCGATGATTTCGAAGACTACAACGACGTCAGCAACAGAATTTTTGATACATGGACAGATTATGCTGTGAATAATACCGGTATGACTGTGGGGCACTTTGATCCACCGTTCGCTGAGCAAGATATAGTTCACAGTGGCTCGCAATCCATGTACATGCGTTATGATAACGATGGTACCGTGAACGAGGGAACCGACTATGAACAAGGTGGAATGCTATTGTATTCTGAGGTCGAACGCACGTGGTCGGACCCACAGGATTGGACAATAGACGGTGCTGAGTCTTTAACGCTTTGGTTCAGAGGTCTGCCTGCACCCGTAGGCAGCTTCACCCCTAAGGGGCAAGCAGCCTACACGATGACCGGTGCCGGTGCAGATATATGGGAAACATCTGACAGCTTCCACTTTGCCTACAAGCGGCTCTCCGGCGCCGGGAGCATAAAGGCGAAGGTGGTCAGTATGACTAACACACACAACTCAGCCAAGGCGGGAGTGATGATTCGCGATTCACTGGAGCCTGATTCTGTACACGCCATGATGGCCATCCAGCCTGTGAATGAGGTTCAGTTCCTGCGCCGTCCCGTGATGGGTCTTAACAGTGAAGCCGACGGACAGAGTGAAATCGGCACCCCGGTTTGGGTAAAGCTGACCCGCAGCTTAAACACGTTTAGGGGCGAGTACTCAGAGGATGGAGACGAATGGGAAACGCTGGGCTCGCTGACGATACCTATGAACGTGGATGTTTACGTAGGCTTAATCGTATGCAGCCATGACAATTTTGCAACGTGTGAGGCCGAGTTTTCAGAAATTAACATGACCGGCGCAGTTACAGGCGAGTGGCAGTCGCAGGATATTGGCATAGAAACTAACGCTGCTGAGTCGATGTATGTAGTTCTGGAGGATAACGCAGGTACCAATGCAGTGGTCACAAATTCAGATACGGGCGCGTCGGCCGCAATAAGCTGGACAGAGTGGAATATTCCGCTGGCAGATTTTACCGGTGTTAATCCATTGGCTATCAAGAAAGTGACCATAGGTGTCGGCGACAGAGCCAATACACAGCCTGGTGGTGCAGGTGATTTGTACATAGATGATATCAGACTATATCTTCCTTAGTCTATCGAATCGTGGTGGATTGTATTATTTCGGGGTCTATACTATAACCTATTGATGGAG
>CAZRMQ010000287.1:0-2848 GCA_964601185.1 uncultured Pirellulales bacterium | reverse complement strand
GCCAGAACCACGGATTCTGTGTGGATATGGATACGCTGAAAAGAAAAGATATTGAATTGACACACATAAATCTGAATGATAATACAGTTGAAGGGATTCGCTGTGTTGGGCTTAATGCTTTTGCTGTTCAGTATCACCCTGAGGCCTCGCCCGGCCCCCACGATTCAAACTATCTTTTCCAAACATTTATAGAACTAATGGAACAATACAAGAGTAAAACCATCCCCAAAGCCGATGGCTTTGAGGCTGCCACCCAATGAAACTGAAGAACGTGTGGCAGCCTCAAGCGTAGGACGCCTGCGAAGCGGGGTCCGATGGATTCGACAGGCTCACCACAAGGCTTGGGGATGGCTGTGTATTTCATACAAAGGGACAAAAGGAAAAATAATCGAAATGAAAAAACCATTGATTATTATCGGTGAATCAATTCATGCTTCAATTCCGAAGACCGCAGGGATGATGAAGCAATTAAGTGAGCTTGGGCCTGCTGCGCATTCTACGCCGAGTGAGCCATTGGATTATATCAAAAACCTGATTGAATCACAGGCAGCCGAGGGGGCTGATTATATAGCAGTCAATCTCGATGCCTTCGGAGAAGATGATCCGAAGACAGCAATTAATATGATGCGTGAATATGTCAAACTGGTGCGCAAGTGGAGTAATGGCGTACCCGTCTGCATCGACAGCAGTGACGATGATGTCTTGAAAGCGGGCTTGAAAGAATGGTACGATGCCGAGCAGAAAGTGGCGCAGCCGCTTGTGAATTCGGTCAAAGTTTATACGATGGATGAAATGCTGCCGCTTAAGAAGGCCCGCCTGCCCAGAGGCTCGTCCGGCGAGCAGGATTTCGACTTTACGTTCATCGCTCTTTTAATGAGCGAGGATAAACCTGCAGGTCCGGGCGGCTCGCACTCAGTTGACGAGCTTTACTCTTTAGCGCAGCAAATCTTTGATGCGGCTGTTGGCAAATACGGCTTTCAGCCGGACGAAATTTATTTTGATTCGACTGTATTTCCATTAGCGATAGATATGCCGATGACCCCGGGCGTGTCGGGTTATACCTATCGCACGTTCGAGACGATAAAGAAGATTAAAAGTGACCCGAAGATGAAGGCAGCACACTGTGTGCTTGGTGTGAGTAACTGCGTCCGTGACTTGCCGGGGCGGAAAATCGGCGTATGCAGGGCATACGTGGCAAAGGCGATGGAGTACGGCCTTGACGCCGTTATCGCTAATGTTGAACACCATTATGGCTCGGTTGAGCCGGCTGGCGAATTGTTGGAGCTGGTTGATGCCTATGCAAAAATGGACGGCTCAACCGAAAGAACAAATAAAGCCATGGAGTTGATGAGCAAATTCTGCCGGGAAAACAGAGAACGTATCGAATAGGCGGACAAAAAAGCAGAGCCGCGACCGTCAGGGAGCGGTTTATTTGTGGCTCGGACAATCAGAGCAAGATATGGATGTATCCGGCAATATCGGCTGGTCTTTGTTTCTGACAATAATTGCAAATTTTTCCAAAAAGTTTTGCGGGCGATTAAAAGAACACACAAACTTCCGATGAAGGCCATCGTAGCAGTCAAGCCGCCATTAACGGAGCCAAATCAACGCGCTTCAACGACGGAAAACCAAGGTCCCGAAGCACTCGATTGAACGTAGTTAGTGTAAGCTTACTCGGCGCTAATATCTCAATTCCAATAGGCCTTCCATCACGGGCAAAATCAATCACGAGCCCCGGTTCAACTCGCTTGGTCCGACAGCTTTTGTCTTTATGATTACGAGGCAAATAATAGTACGCAGCTATCGCCCGGCCATGTCGAAACATTACTTCCAAGTACGAATCATTCATATTCTGAAAAGCTGCGGTCAATCATGCGCTTGATTAAATGTGGGCTGAACTCCAGTTCCCAATCCCACCATTCTGGCCACCGCTGACGTTTCATACTATCATAAATATTTTAACACAAAATCAGATATTTTAAAGTTTATTTTCTTGTTTTCATTGTCGGATTCGGTACCTGGTGAATTCATCATCTTGCCACATTGCGATTTCTCGATAATAAAGCTTATTGACTTTACACAAATGAATAAATAGTTTAATAAATTGTCTGCATAAATCAAATATTTGTTTATCAACAGAGCAGTTTATGGATGTATCCGGCAATATCGGCTGGGCTTTGCTGCTTACGGTAATTGCAGGTCTTTCCACAGGCATAGGCAGCGCAATCGCCTACTTCATTAAAAAGCCGAGAATAGCCTACCTGTCATTTTCGCTGGGCTTGTCGGCTGGCGTAATGATTTACATTTCTTTTATGGAGCTTCTGCCCGGTTCTTTTAAGGCTGTCGGTGAAATCTGGGGCTTGGTTGCCTTCTTTATCGGCATAGCAGCTATCGCCCTGATAGATTTACTCATACCTGAACCGGAAAATCCGCACGAATACAAAGGACTCGATGCTCCCACAGGTCCCCGGCAGGACAATTACCTTATGAGGACGGGTATGCTTACCGCATTGGCTATCGGCATTCATAACTTTCCTGAGGGCTTGGCTACATTTACTATGGCGCTTAGTGACATCCGGCTGGGCATCTTTATCGCCATAGCGATTGCTATCCATAACATTCCGGAGGGAATCGCAGTTTCGGTACCTATCTATTATGCTACAATGAATAAGAACAAAGCATTTTTTTACTCATTTTTGTCCGGCATATCCGAGCCGGTAGGTGCTGTAGTTGGCTATTTGATATTGCTGCCGTTTTTGACGCCTGCTGTTCTCGCGGCGACCCTGGCCTTTATCGCAGGAGTGATGATATACATATCGCTCGATGAGCTGCTGCCTATGGCTCACCG
>CAZRMQ010000286.1:0-2862 GCA_964601185.1 uncultured Pirellulales bacterium | reverse complement strand
CAAATATTGCTCGAGGAGATTTTCCCTCTTGCAAAATGGTCTGATTATCGACGCGCTCTTTGTCTTCTCGATCCCTACGGACTTGACCTTGACTGGCAAGTAGTCTATAGAGCCGGACAGATGAAAAGTATTGAGATTTTTCTCAACTTTCCTATGATGGATATGAATAGAAATGTCTTACTTAAAAATCCTAATAAAGTCGAACCAAGCCAGATTGTTCGAATGGATAGATTTTGGGGAGACCGTACTTGGCGCGATATTGCATATAGAAAAATATCGGGTCTATTTGAGGAGATGGAAGAAAAAACGAGAAACGAAGCTATCGTAAATGCGTATCAAAGTCGACTTAAGAAAATCGCTGGTTTTGCTTATGTGCCTAAACCAATCCCAATGAGAAATTTGAAAGGTACTGTAGTCTATTATCTTTTTTTCTCTTCGCCTAACAAAACAGGAGAAAAAATCGTCAAACATATATTTGACAAATATAGAAACAGAGGAATCACGTAATGGCCACTCTATCAGCTATAGAATGGACAGAATCAACCTGGAACCCTGTAACCGGATGTACGAAGATTAGCGCTGGTTGTATGAACTGCTACGCCGAACGAATGGCAAGGCGCCTGAAAGCTATGGGGCAGCGGCGATACAGAAATGGCTTCAAAGTCGCGCTGCATACGGAAGCCCTTGAAGAACCATATAGGTGGAAAAGGCCCAGAATCGTATTCGTAAATTCTATGAGTGATTTATTCCATGAAGAAATACCACTAAAATTCATACAAGACGTTTTTGCCGTAATGAATGATAACCAGCAGCATACTTTTCAAATCCTGACAAAAAGATCAAGGCGTCTTCAAGAGCTTTCATCGTTGTTAGATTGGTCGGAAAATATATGGATGGGAGTCACAATTGAAAATAATGATTATGTGAATCGGGCCGATGACCTTAGTCAAGTCAATGCTAATGTAAGATTTCTATCATTAGAGCCATTACTTGGACCTTTGCCTGACTTGGAGCTTACTGGTATAGATTGGGTCATCGTTGGCGGAGAATCCGGACCGGGTGCGAGACCTATGCAGGAGAAGTGGATTATTAATATTAAGAAAAAGTGTGAGGTCGAATACAATATACCGTTTTTCTTTAAGCAATGGGGCGGCGTAAATAAGAAAAAAACCGGTAGAATTCTGCAAGGTAAAACCTGGGACAACTATCCAAAAATAATGAGGGATAATCCGCTGTTCGTATAACATCATGCCATTTACACCATATCATTTTGGACCGAGTGGTTTCGTTGGCCTGGTTTTTAAAAAGTGGCTTGATATCCCTGTTTTTGTTCTTGCCAATGTAATTGTTGATATAGAGGTTGCAGTCATCTGGCTTTTTGGCCTCGGTATGCCGTGGCACAGATATTGCCATACGCTCTTAATCGGGGCGGCAGTTGGCGTCTTATGGGGCGCCGCGGCATATCCATTTCGGCGCTTGTTCAAAAGGGTAATGCAAATATTTAGCCTGCCATATCAGACAAGCCTCAGCAAGATGGTTATCTCCGGTATTCTTGGTGTGTGGTTTCATGTCTTGATTGATGGGGCTTATCACCCTGATGTAAAGGTATTTTGGCCGAATAAAACGTTATCCTTCAGGATGATAATACAACGATACGCTAACCAAGATCGAATAGAGGATATATGTGTCATATTCTTTCTTGCCGCCGTTATTGTGTATATGATTGTTTTGGTATCAGCACAAAAACAAAAGAAGATTCAAAAAGACAATTAGCAGTAGAAGCTGATATAATTCTCTTCTAATTTGCCTGACCCGCTCTTGCTTATCTTCGGTTCATACTCTATACTTTTACTTTTTGAAAAACCATTTTTTGCAGAGACAAAGGTATGGATAGAGATATCGCAGAACAAATTCAGTCTTTAAGACGAGGCACAGTCGAAATCATAACCCTTGCTGAGTTAACCGAAAAATTAACCGAGGCGGCTAAGGCCGGCAGGCAACTACGTATAAAACTCGGCTTGGACCCGACCAGCCCCGATATTCACCTTGGCCATACGGTGGTTCTGCGAAAGATGCGGCAGTTCCAGGACCTCGGCCATAAAGCGGTGCTCATCATCGGTGACTATACGGCTCGCATTGGCGACCCAACCGGCCAAAGTGCCACCAGGCCGATGCTCGAACAACAGCAAATAGAAAAAAACGCAAAAACCTACTTTCAGCAGGCAGGCAAAATCCTGGATACATCCAAAGAAAAGCTGGAAGTAAGGTACAACAGCGAATGGCTTGAGAAGCTGACCTTGATGGAGCTTATTCAAATAGCAGCTAAAAAAACAGTCGCTCAAATGCTCCAGCGGGACAGCTTCAAGCTGCGTCTGAAAGCAGAAGAAGATGTCTATACACACGAATTCCTGTACCCCCTTATGCAGGGCTACGACTCTGTTATGGTCAAAAGCGATGTTGAATTGGGAGGTACAGACCAGACCTTCAACAACCTTGTCGGCAGGGACATCCAGAAAGCATACAGCCAGAAGCCGCAGATTGTAATTACCACGCCGATACTTGTTGGCCTGGACGGCAAAGAAAAAATGAGCAAATCCAAAGGCAACTATATCGGCGTAACCGATGAGCCAAACGATATGTTCGGCAAAGTAATGAGCATCTCAGATGAAATGATGGAAGATTATTTTACGCTCTTAACTGATCTTCCGAGCGAAAAAATAGCTGAGCTTGTAGATTCTAATAAAACGCATCTGAAGGAAGCAAAGGTTATTTTAGGCAAAACTATTGTGTCTCAATTCTATGATGGAGAAACCGCTCAACTTGCCGCCGCTGAATTTGACAAGGTCTTTGCCCGGGGCCAAC
>CAZRMQ010000285.1:0-2874 GCA_964601185.1 uncultured Pirellulales bacterium | reverse complement strand
GCTGACAGGCCTCCACATCAATGGCAGGGCATGCTAAAAATCCTTTGGCCCCGGCTACCAACAGTATGTTGAATCCGGCCCATTTGGTTTGTATGCCTTCTACCAATCCATTTGGAGTTTGATACGTCTTGGTACTTATTTCCATTGGTGTTTACCTTTTATCCCATGAAGTTAGTAATCGAGATTACGCAATACGCGCTACGAATGATTTAGACGGGCTTTCCGAGCACCTGCTCGATTTCAGACAGTTTCTGACCGAGTAATTCTTTGTTTCTCGATTCGACGTTCAGCCGCAGCAGCGGCTCGGTGTTGCTGGGCCGACAATTAAACCACCAGTCTTTATACCCAACAGTAAGACCATCTAAGCGGTCGATTTGGCCGTCATTGTATCGTTTGGCCAGCTCGTTTATTTTGGCCTGTTTATCTTCCACTCTGAAGTTGATCTCGCCGCTGGTATGATAGCGTCGCAAGGGCTTAATCAGCTCGCTGATAGGTACCTTGGATTCGCTGACGATGTTTAATATGTGCACCAATGTAATTAAGGCTGAATCGGTATAGTAGTTATCGCGGTAATAGAAATGACCCGAAAGCTCTCCGCCGAATACTGCGTGGGAATCGCGCATGGCCTTTTTCATAAAGGCGTGCCCCACACGTTCTCTGCGTGGAGTGCCGCCGTTTCTGATAATTTCCTCGGCTACGACCCGGCTGCTGCGCAAGTCGTAAACAACCGTCGATTTAGGATGGCTCTGTAAAAAATACGACACCAATAAAGTGGTCATCAAATCACAGCTAATAGTAACACCTTTTTCATCGACCATCATCATTCGGTCGGCGTCACCGTCAAAACAAACGCCAAAGGCACACTTATTTTTCTTGACCGCCGATTTGATCTGAGCGAGATTTTTTTCATCAAGAGGGTCCGGTGGATGCTTGAATCTACCGATGTGCTCGAAGTTCCTTTCAATTATTGTTATGGAAATACCGCCGAATATCAAGGGAACCATTTTTCCCGCCATGCCGTTCGAGGCGTCTATAACAACCTTCAAATTTTTTACCTTCGGGCTTAAGAATTTCAGCACGTGATTTTTATACTCGTCGGTCAAATCCAGCTTTTCCAGCTTGCCTGTGGCTTTACCTTTGGTATGAATTAAGGCCATTGCGAGATGTTTAACATCGTTCAGGCCGGTATCTACGCCGATAGGTTTAGCACCGTTGCCGGATATTTTAAAGCCGTTATACTTTGCAGGATTATGCGAGGCCGTCACTTGCACTCCACCGCAGGTATTTAGATAATTGATTGCGAAATACATCTGCGGCGTGTCGATCATTCCTATATCAATTACATTCATCCCTGCGGAACGTATTCCTTCTGAAAGAGCCTGTGCCAGCGGTTCGCTGTGTTTTCTCATATCACGGCCTACACACAGCGACTGACTATTAGGCTGACCACGTTCGTAGCCATGAAGCTGAGACGGCAGAAATCGTGCTGCGGCACAGCCGATTTTCCACGCGTCTTCCTCGCTAATCTGGTCAGGATAAATACCCCTGATATCATACGCCTTAAAAATCGCCGGGTCCATGTCAAAGACTCCCAAAAACTGGTAACTGGTTACCGGCTATTTTATGAGCTCCGCCCAGATTGTCAATAACGAAAGGCTACCTATTTTTAAGCCGACTCCGGCTACAAACGATATAAGCTATAGCAAAGGCCGGAATTTTTCCCTTTATATACCACAGTGCTTTTTAGAAAAGAGCAAAGGTTGTCATTTCTACAGAGCAATATCACAACTTAAATTTTGCTTAGATCCCATAATAATTCTGCTTATTGCCTACAAGGGGACATAATGAAAAATTTTTGGTCGTTGCCGGTGACATCGGTTAAATTCTCTTGACTTTCATGTGCTAAAACGATATACTGATTTCATAATCGCTATCAGAGCGGTTGTGATCGGAATGGGGGTATGTCAGAATCCACCGATTAAATACATGGTAAAATCCGGTTTTCAGTTAATCGTATAAGTTTAATGGCCGGATTCAATCTACGGTAAATGTCGAGTTTTGGGGGGTGTAAAATGAAAACACTGAAAACAACAATCCTTTGTGCAGCAATGGTTCTGGCTCTGCCAGTCCTAACAAAAGCTTCACCCGTCGGTACTGTGGACATAGCTCATACCGGCTATGGTGCAAGTGACGTACTTACGATCTGGGGCGGGGGACACAGCGGCTTAAATGGGGCCGGCGGTGTCTATATGCTCGATAAAACAGCCAGTACCGGCCAGGGAAATCTTTGGCCTGACGGCCTGATCGGCGGTTTCTGCATCGAATTACATCAATGGGCACCGGATACAACGATAAAATATGATGTGGTTGCGCTGGAAGAAGTGAACAACAGTTTTATGGGCGGTTCATTAGGCGCCGCGAAAGCCGATTATCTGGCCGAGCTTTGGGGCAGGTTCTATAACCCCGCCTGGGCAGACGGTTGGCCATATTCCAGTGAGGAAAGGAGTAAAGCCGAGGCCTTTGCTGCTGCTGTGTGGGAGATTGTATATGAGGATATGCCGACATCTCCACTGAACTGGGATGTCACGGTTGACGGCTCCGGGGGTTCCCATGGTTTCCATGCTCAGAATTGTGACTCAGCTACCGCTAATAGCTGGCTGCAAGCATTAGACGGCACTGGACCGAAGGCGCAGCTTATGGCCTTTGTAAACAGTGGAAAGCAGGACTTTATTGTTCAGGTTCCTGAGCCGGCTACCGTGTGTCTGCTGGGCCTTGGTGGATTGGCTTTTCTACGCAAACGTCGTAAAGCATAAACAACTTATCCAATTAGAGTAAACTAAAGGGCTGTGATGATTCTCAATCGCAGCCCTTTTG
>CAZRMQ010000284.1:0-2876 GCA_964601185.1 uncultured Pirellulales bacterium | reverse complement strand
ATGAAATTAACCATTACGCCAACTTGACAACAGGCACGCTTTCAGAGATGACAATTACATTTTGCATTTTAATACGTCATTTTGTTTTTTCCATTTTTATCCGCCTCTGGCGGGTTAATTTTTGATATTTTTTGCCGCGTTTTATTCTGTTGCGCATTTATAATAGTGATGATAGTTGGTAGCCGTAAGCTAAACAGAGCAATCCACGTAGATAAAGACAGAAAGTCAATCAGCCTGGTTCCTGCAGAGGAGTATGTGGATAGCTCATATCAGAATTGAAAGCCAATAGTATCGGGTTTATTGCAACAGTGAGGCCGAGCTTTACCGCTCGGCCTTTTTTATTTTTTTGTAACCGGAATAGGTCTTTTTGTGCGAATCAAGATTATATGTAAAACTCGCAGCCTGACTGCATTGGAGCCCCATGTCATTCCGACCGAAGGCACACCTCTGGTGGGCCGAAGCGGAGGAATCTACTTTGAAGGCAGACCTCTCCACTCGGTCAGTCGGCCTCGGTCGAGGTGACAAAGAGTGACCAACCTATAACGGGCGGATAACAACGGTTCTTGTAAGCCTATGGCTTAGTGGTAACGCCAACTGGCGCCCGCCATGCTGTGTATTATCAACAAACATGATGCGCACCCGGTTTTTGGAGTGTGGAAACTTAAATCTGGCGGAAAAATTTACTTTTTCGTAAACGAAAAATATCACTTTTATTAAGGCGAAAATTAAATTGACGGCTCAATGGGAAAGGGCTACTTTGATTGCGGATAGCATCTGATTCATCGGGATATTATACGGACAATCAGGCGTCTTATATAGAACCATATAATACATAGTTATGTTGTTAAAAGGTGAACTGCCATGGTTGAAGGAAGAGATAGGAGGCCTAAAACCTTCATAATTCAGCATGGGAAGACCAAGCGTCAGCAGTTTGAATTTGATCGCCTATCTGTGCCACTGAGGCACCTACCAGAAGATCTATCAAGCATTACGATAACCTGCCCGTTTTGCAGAATAATCTTTTCGCCTGACTGGTTCAAAAAACACGAAACATCTATGGCTCCTGTGAAGCCGAGATTTGAAACCAAAGGAGTTGAGTACACAGGACCCAAGCGATGGATTTTGCAGCAAGTTCCACAGGAATGCCCAAACTGTAAAGCCAATGTAATGATAAACTTGCCCATTAATAAAATGAGGACAAAAGGCTCTCTTTTTGGCGATGATGCGGAAAGAGAATATAAAGGCAATAAAGTATATATTTATTCCCTTGTTGGCGCCGACCAGAGCTTGCTTCCTAAGTTCGAAATGAAGGTTAAAGCCTTAAAACAAAGTTTACTTCCTTCAATCTCCGCAGATAGATGGAAGATTCACATGAAATATATGTGGGCTGGCAGCAGCAGAGGAAAACATCCTGTTTACCAGTCTTTGAGCTTTAAAGATGTGATTGGTTTCGTTGATGATCTTCTTACTTTGATAAAGGAAAGTAATCTTTTTATTTACAATATTGCTTTAACGACTGGTCAGGGCAACTCAGTGGGTATGTTCCGCCAAGACGCTTTGAGAAACGAAGCATATATTATGCTTGTATTGAGCGCGATAGATGAATGGACAACAAAGAATACTCAGCCGTGCATATTTTTTGATTCAGAGAAAGAGTCGAAAGCAAATGAAATAACACATAGTTGGGCGAGAGATACTTTCAAGAGCAGCCAGTATTCCCTTCTTTATGGCTTTTTATCGAAAGGCATCGAAATACCCGAACCGAAGTTCGTTCCTCCAGCTTCTTTCCCGGGTCTGGAAGTGGCTGACTTTGTAAGTTTCACTATTGCCAGGTACTACCATAGAAGGTGGGAAGGAAAAGAAGTTGAGATAGATCCAGCACGAATGGGGCTCGTAACTTACCTCGGGTATGATTTCAATGGTGATCTACTACAGAAAAGGCAAGAAGGTTATCCGTGGGATCACTTTTATCACTGAATCTCACGTAACCTGTCGCTCAAGCGGATGCTCCTTGCGTCGCGCCGCTGATTTAAATCGTTATCTTCCTGCTCGTCTCTGCGAAACGCTCTCGCCTGCGGTGGAAGCTGTAGCCGGGAAGGAAAGGGAAAGTTAAACATGGAAATTGACCTCAATAAGCTCCCAGCGCGTGATACGCATGATGGGACAAATCGCTGCTGCAGGATGGGTTCAATCTTCGAGATATAAACAGAAGAAAAGAAGGAAAGATAACCAATCGCTCTACCCGACGTAGCTTCGCTAAGCCGGTGAATTCCGGCATTATGTAAAAGAAAGGACAAAACATGAAGTATACTGATTTCTCTTTGATTCAGGCTCAGACAGATGCAGGTGACCCAGTGTTTGGTGGTCATTTTAATGGTGAGCTAACCGAGAGAGAAAGACACCTGATCGGTTTGGCGGTGGCTACAACTAAAGGCTGTCCTGACTGCACCGCTGCGCGGGTGAAAACAGCCAAACAAGCAGGTATTTCCGATCAGGTCATAAACGAGGCAATCAATCTCACCGCAGGAATGAATGCTGGATTCGTTATCCAGGCAGCAGTCAGAAGTTGCGGGAAGTGAAGTAAATTGCATAACAAGGCACTGCAATAGATGTGGATTACGCCGAGCAGGTGAACTCCGGAGTTGGCTGGCATAATCTGCGAAAGACGGAAAGAAAAGAAAATGAGCACATCTTGGAGCATTGAACGAATTATCAATTTTCAGAAAGAAAAAATGGCTTACCCCGTGAAATCGAATAACAACTAATTTCTTTTGTTATTAACTTACGCTGTTTTATATTTTGCAGGCAGCGTTTTTTGCACAGCGCAAAAAATTGGCCGTGGGTTCTGTCAGACCCACGGCCAATCCCGATAAATC
>CAZRMQ010000283.1:0-2888 GCA_964601185.1 uncultured Pirellulales bacterium | reverse complement strand
AAGGTCTTAAGCAAGCGGTTCTGTGGGAGTCTGCTGGGGATAAAAAAGTTAAATGCAGGCTTTGCAACTGGAGGTGCCTAATTGCTAATGGTAAATTTGGGCAGTGTTGCGTACGAAAAAATATTGATGGGACTTTGTACTCGCTGAACTATTACAAGGTTTGTGCGGCCAATCCTGACCCTATCGAGAAAAAGCCTCTATTTCATTTTCAGCCGGGCAGCCAAAGTTTTTCAATCGCCTGCGTCGGCTGCAATTTCCGCTGTGAATTCTGCCAGAACTGGCATATTAGCCAGGCAGCCGTTGAAGAAGGGCGGATCGATGGACAGTCAATTAGTCCACAGCAGATAGTCGAGGCCGCCGTCCGTTCCGGCTGCAAAAGCATCGCTTATACTTATACCGAGCCGACGATTTTTATGGAACTGTGTAATGATTGCGGTCGACTGGCTAAAGATCGCGGCCTTACGAATGTTTTTGTCAGTAACGGCTACGAAACAGCCGAAGCGATTGATTTTGCTAAAGATTGGCTCGACGGCATAAACGTTGATTTGAAAGCGTTCAGCGAGGATTATTACAAGCGGCTGTGTCACGCTCGTTTGCAGCCGGTGCTCGATACGATTAGCTATATTGCGAAGGAGACAAATATCTGGCTTGAGATTACGACTTTGTTAGTGCCGGGTGAAAATGATTCTGAAGATGAATTGAAAAAGCTCGTCGATTTTATTGTTACCAAGGCCGGCCCCGATGTCCCCTGGCATATCAGCAGATTTCATCCGCAGTATAAGTATCTGGATTCTGTGCCCACGCCCGTGAGTAGCCTGGAACGTGCTTACCAGATAGGAAAATCTGCTGGACTGCATTATATCTATCTCGGCAATGTGCCGGGAGCAAAGTCGGAGAGCACGTTTTGTTATAAATGCGGCAGAATGTTAATTGAGCGTCTCGGTTACCGAATAGCTGCAAATAATGTAAAAGATTCGCGTTGTCCGGACTGCGGCACCGAAATCGCGGGTTTTGAGTTATAAGAAATTGTTTTGGAGAAAGCGGTGAAAATTATTGCAGATGCAAATATTCCTTATGTTGCGGAGTGCTTTTCGTCTATCGGCGAGATTGAGATTGTTAGAGGACGTGAAATTACGCCGACTGTTGTTGCTGGTGCCGATGCGTTGATTGTCCGTAGCGTCACGCGGGCGGATTCCAGCTTATTAGCTAAAAGTAAGGTTCGTTTTGTCGGTACGGCTACTATCGGCTTCGACCATGTAGATACCGAATATCTATCACAGAACAATATTGGTTTTGCGTCCGCACCAGGCTCGAATGCCAATTCCGCCGCCGAATATGTGATCGCGGCGCTGCTCGAAATAGGGCAAAAGCATAAGATTAACCTGGAGGGTAAATCGATAGGCATTATAGGTGTGGGTAACGTCGGCAGCAGGGTGGCTAAAAAGGCTGCGGCACTTGGAATAAAGGTTAAGCTCAACGACCCACCATTACAAAGGCAGACCGGTGACCCAAAATATCTGTCGATAGAAGAGCTTTTCGATTGTGATTTTATAACACTTCATACGCCGTTGACTTTTGATGGCGTCGATAAGACGTTTCATTTGGCAGATGAAAAGTTTTTCCAATCATTAAAACAAAAATGCGTCTTTATCAATGCTTCTCGTGGTGCTGTTGTAGATAGTATAGCCTTAAAGGCTGCAATAAAAAGCCGACAATTAAAAGCAGTGGCCCTTGATGTGTGGGGAAACGAGCCGAATATCGACGTGGAGATTTTAAAGATGATCGATATTGGTACGCCGCATATCGCAGGCTATTCGCTGGATGGCAAAATCACAGGCATGATTATGATTTATAAAGCAGCGTGTAACTATTTTGGGATTAGTCCTAAATTTGATATTGAGGATTTTTTACCTGAGCCTATCGTGCCGGAATTAGCGGTAAATCCAGGTGACAGTGATGAGCAGGAAGTGTTATGGAAGACCGTGCAAAAGGTTTACGATATTAGCAAGGACGACCGCAGGCTGAGGGACATCATAAAAGAAAGTGCAGAAAAAAAAGGGCAGTTTTTTGACGGCCTGCGTAAGAACTATCCAGTTCGCAGGGAATTTCAGAACACGCGGGTAATTTTGGAATCGCCCAATAAGTCCATCGCCGAGAAGTTGGCTGGTATCGGATTTAGGATTGCAAATGAGCAAAAGAGGTAACAGAAATATACTTGAATGGCCGAGAGGACGGTTGGATTTCTCGGCAGGCCCCGTTAGAAACCCCACTGGAGATACAATCTTACCTATGGCTCGGTCTGCTTCTAACGGGGCGAGCTGTCTTATTATGGGAGTTTTGAATATAACGCCGAATTCCTTTAGTGACGGCGGCCAGTTTTTCGAGCCTGATAAGGCTATTGAGCACGGCCTGCAGATGGCTGCCGATGGGGCTGCGATAATAGATGTCGGCGGCGAATCTACCAGGCCGGGTTCAGAACCTGTTTCGCCTGAGCAGCAGATAAAACGAGTTGTTCCTGTGATAAAAGCACTTTGCAAAGAGATTACCGTGCCGATTAGCATTGACACATGCAATCTTGAAGTTGCTGAAGCTGCTTTGGATGCCGGGGCGGCGATGATAAATGATATTACCGCTTTGAGCGATGAGCGGATGGGCAGACTGGCAGCAAAGTATCAGGTGCCGGTTGTCTTGATGCATATGCAGGGGACACCACAGACGATGCAGATTGAGCCGAAGTACGATGATGTAGTTGGCGAAGTACGGCAGTTTCTTTTGGATAGGGCGGAGCAAGCGGAGCAGCTTGGCATACCGAAGGAGAGAATTTTCATCGACCCCGGCATAGGATTTGGCAAGACTTTAGAGCACAATCTTTTAATCTTGCGGAGTAT
>CAZRMQ010000282.1:0-2899 GCA_964601185.1 uncultured Pirellulales bacterium | reverse complement strand
ATGTCAGAGAACAGAGGACAAATTACGGAAGTTTACCCGCAGGAGGCGGGACAGAGGACAGCTTGTCCAGCGGGCACGGCGAGCACTTATGACATGCACCCTATCCAGGCAGTTATTGAACTTCTTTTTGACATTACAGCCATTAGACTATAGTATTCACCAATACTTTTTATGGTTCGTTACTAAGAGGTCAATTATGCAAATAAAACTAAGTTTCCTTGGAGCAGCTCAAAATGTAACGGGTTCCCGATTTCTCCTGCAGGTCAACGGCAAAAGGCTTCTTGTGGACTGTGGACTTTATCAGGAAAGACATTTGAAGGCGAGAAACTGGGAGCCATTTCAAGTTGACCCTAAGGACATAAACGCTGTCCTTTTGACTCATGCCCATCTGGACCATTGCGGCCTGTTGCCGAAGCTGGTTAAAGAGGGATTCAAAGGCAAAATATATTGTACTGCCGCCACATCGGAAATAGCACAGATTATCTTGCTGGATTCAGCTAAACTGCAGGAAGAAGATGCTGAGTTCAAACGCAAGAGACACGAGCGCGAAGGCCGAAAAGGCCCTTATCCAGTAATCCCGCTCTATACTATAACCGACGCCGAGGCCTGCTTTCCACACTTTACGCCTATTGAGTATGAGCAATCAGTTAAGCTTGATGAAGGTATCGAAGCAACTTTTTATGATGCCGGCCACGTTCTCGGCTCTTCGATAATAAAGGTTAAGATCAATCAAAATGGACAACAAAGAAGCATTCTGTTCACAGGTGATATGGGTAGGCCTGACAGACCTATAGTCCGCGATCCAACTTCCTGTGAGGAAGCGGATTATCTGCTAATTGAGTCAACCTATGGCGACAGAGTACATCAGAAACGCGAAGATACAAAAAAGGAAATTGCTGAAGTTATCAACTCTACGAAAAAAGCCGGTGGCAATATTATTGTCCCAAGCTTCGCTCTGGAACGTTCCCAGGAGGTTTTATACTACATAAATGAGTTGCTGCTGGAAGATGCAATTCCACATATTATGGTTTTTTTGGATAGCCCTATGGCTTCAAGAATTACCAAAGTATTTAAACGACACAGCGAGCTTTTTGATAAGGAGACGTCCGCGTTGATCCGCAAGCATGAGTCTCCTTTTGACTTTTCTGGACTTAAAATGGTCGAGTCAACCAGGGAGTCGAAGGCGATTAATCACATAAAAGGGACAATCATGGTCATAGCCGGCTCCGGTATGTGTACCGGCGGCAGAGTAAAGCACCATTTGGTACAAAACATTACAAGGCCGCAGTGTTCCATAATGTTTGTGGGTTATCAGGCAAACGGCACTTTGGGCAGACAGATTGTCAGTGGACAGGAGAAGGTCAGGATACTCGGCCAGGAATATCCGGTCAAAGCGAGAGTGGTGCAGGTAAATGGTTTTTCTGCTCACGCAGATAAAGACGAGCTTCTCCACTGGCTCATGGGATTTAAAAAACCGCCCAAAAGATTATTTATTGTGCACGGTGAGCCGCAAAGCGCACAGCATTTCGCCGAGCTCGTTGGTCAGGAAACCGGCTGGAAAGTATCCGTTCCAGCCTATCAGGATGAAGTTACGCTTGATTAACCGAGGGAAGATGGACGAGAGACGAGGGACGAGAGAAAAGATTTAATCGTCTATCATCCATCATCCTTCGTCTATCTTCTTGTGGCCAGTGAAGTAGCACAGCAGTATGCCTAACTCATATAGCAGATACATTGGCCCTGCCAGGGCAATTAAGGACAACGGATCACTTCCGGGTATCGCTGCAGTTGCCACTACTACTATTCCCAGCAAAACATATTTCCTTACCCTTTGCAGATTATGAATCGAAACAAGTCCTGTCTTGTGTAAAAAGAAAATAGCGATCGGCGTCTGAAAAGCGACGCCAAACACCAGCATCATCGTGCCCATGAAAGACACATACTTTGGAAAAGCGAAATTGGACGCGATACCAAGGAAATTTTCATTGAACCATATAAGATAACGCAGGGTAAGCGGCGCAATAACAATGATAAAGAATAAAGAACCCGTGATAAACAATGCCGCTGAGAAAGGAAATGCGAGATAAACATATCGTTTTTCATGTGAATAAAGCCCAGCGCCGATGAAAAGCCATAACTGATAAAAAATCCAGGGCGAGGCCAGCAACAGCCCTGCAATCACCGCTATTTGCATATAGCTAATAAAACCATCGGCTGGTGCTAAGCTCTGCAGGTGTGCCTCAGGACCAATTACCTTAATATAAGGCTTTTCGATGAATGCTATTATGTACCTGCTGAAACATAAACATACAATAAGAGCTATAACAAGACCCACTATGGCCAGAATAAGCCTTGCACGCAGCTCATCAAGGTGATCGCCCAGATTCATGGTGGCGTCGGGAGGATTTTGTTCTTTTTTCTTCTTTTTGTCATCGCCCATTTGGATTCATTATTGGAAATTGGTAATTGAAGATTGGTAATTATTCAGCCGGTCCCTAAGGGACCAGTTACCAATTACCAGCCTGTTAATCTTTGTTGTTTAACTCGTTCAGGCCGCTGGCGTCCTTAGCCTGATTTACTACCTCATCTTTAACTTTTTTCACATCATCCACCAGCTCATCTTTGGTTTCCTCGGCTTCACGAACACCTTTTTTAAATTCGGTCAGACTCTTTCCCAAGCTTCGGGCGACCTCCGGCAGACGCCGGCCGAATATCAGCAGGACGACTAAAAGAATCCACAGCCAATCCAAACCCTGAGGTGTCCATATCATTAAATATTGTGTGTAATCACTCATTTCGATCTCCTTTTAGTGCTCTAAAAGTAGATTTGCATTTTCTTTATGGTGCTATTATAAAAAGGCTCAAATATCTCTGTCAACGAATACATTTATTATATACC
>CAZRMQ010000281.1:0-2933 GCA_964601185.1 uncultured Pirellulales bacterium | reverse complement strand
CATCTTTTTGATTTCATCCGGCGAGACAACTTTGCCGATGCTCTTTACCTGGCCGTCTATCGCCAGCGCCGGCGTCACCATCACGCCTAATTTCATAATTTCGTTTATCTCGATAATCTTTTCCAGCGAGTATTCGATGCCCAAATCTTTGGCCGCTGCCTCGGCATTTTCAGCTAACTTCTTACATTTGGGACAGCCCGTACCGAGAATCTGAATTTTTCTCATAACATATCCTTTGCAGATGAATTTATTTTTGTTGGAGCCGTCTGAAACCAGTTTTGGGTTTTAAGGCATATACGCACAAGCATTAACATTACCGGCACTTCAATAAGCACACCCACCACCGTTGCCAAAGCCGCCCCGGATGACAAGCCGAATAACATTGTCGCGGTAGCAATCGCGACTTCAAAGTGATTCGATGCTCCGATCATCGCTGAAGGGGCTGCATCCTGATATTGAAGTTTCAAAATCTTCGCAAGGCCGTAACCAAGCCAGAAGATAAGATTAGTTTGTATAAACAGAGGTATCGCAATCCACAAAATAGTCAATGGATTCGAGAGAATGACCTCTCCCTTGAATGAAAACAGTAAAACCAGGGTAATAAGCAATGCAATTATCGTAACGGGTGTAAGGAAATGAAGGAATCTTTCTTTGAACCAACTTTTACCTTTGCGTGCGATAATCCATTTCCGAGACAAGTATCCGGCAACCAGTGGTAAGGCAACGTATATGGAAATCGACAATACCAAAGCCTGCCAAGGGACAGGCAGCCTGCCGACTCCGAGCAGAAATCCGCCCAATGGGCCATAGAGAAATAACATGGTCAGCGAATTTATAGCAACCATAACCAGTGTGTGTCCGTCATTGCCCTTGGCCAGATAACCCCAGACAAGAACCATCGCTGTACAAGGGGCGATCCCAAGAAGGATACAACCGGCTAGATAGCTGCGCCAGAGCGGCACTTCGAGCATTTTCACGCCGTTTATTTCCACAACTTTTCCTACTCCGTATGTTGCTCCGACCGGCAAATCCAAACCGAAAGGCATCTTGACCAAATCAAGCGAGTCCGGCCCAATAAAGCCGTAAAACAAAGTGCCTAAGAAAAATAGTGCAATCGCATACATCGTAAAAGGTTTGATCGCCCAGTTGACAAAGAGGGTCAGTCCCACAGGCTTAATACTTTTGCCGGCCTTTAGAACCTCGGCAAAATCTATCTTGACCATAATCGGATACATCATAAAGAAAAGACATATCGCTATTGGTATCGATACTACCGGGGCTTTACCAACATAGATTGACAAGCCGTCAAGAGACTTTGCCAGTTCTGGGGCAATTTTGCCGAGGATAATTCCTCCCGCAATAGATAAAGCGACCCATAAGGTCAGATACTTCTCGAAGACACTAAGACCTTTACCCTTGCTGTTTTGATTTATGCCTGAGCCTGTATCAATAGATTTCATTGCCAGTATAATCCTTTTTAGAATAATGCACCGAAGAGCATACCAACAATCGTGGACATAACTACTACCAGAACAATAAAAACAGCCGTCCTGGCATTTCCCATAACTCTGCGGATAACCAGGATGCTTGGCAGTGACAGTGCAGGCCCGGCCAGAAGCAATGCCAGGACGGGCCCCTTGTGCATGCCCAGCTTCATTAACGCCTGCGTGATGGGAATCTCGGTTAGCGTAGCGAAATACCAAAACGCACCGATAACACTTGCGACCAGATTACTCCGCAGGCTGTTGTCGCCCACCCACTGTGCGACCTGCTTTTCCGGCAGCAGCATACTCACAAATCCAACGATGAACACTCCGCCATAAAGCAGCGGCACGAGCAGCTTGGTGAACTCCCAGGTGTTGTTCATCCACTGGCGGAGCTCATTTCGCTCGAACCATCGCCAGGCCATAATAAGCACCGCAAGGCCGCACAAACCCGCAAGGTACCACCGTATGTGATGAAGCGTGATGACCCATGTCTTTTGCTCCTGCATATCTGCGATCTCGGTTTTTTGTAACTCAATCTTGTCCCCCATTTTGTTTTCACCGAGGTCTTCTTCGAGCTGAAACCTAACGGCGTCTTTTGTCTCATGAATGACCACCGCCTTGAATTGTCGGCCATCGGTAGTCTTTACAGTGACATTGCCGGGATTGTACCAGTCGCTGAAAACAAGAAACAGAATCATACAAGCCAGGAACAGGGCGGTCTTGGCGATGTGACGTCGGGACTTTTCCGGCTCTGGTACTTGAAGGGCAGCTTCTACCTTTGCTCGCTCACCCTTGCGAAATATAACTGCCATAAGCAATCCGATAATTACCGAAAAGGCCACAGCACCTATAAATCGGCCTGCCCCGATGGAAAAACCTAAGACGCGGGCGCTTAAAAAAATCGCCAAAATATTTATGCCGGGCCCTGAGTACAGAAAGGCTGTAGCCGGACCGAGACCTGCTCCGAGATTGTAGATGCCCGCAAACATAGGCAGCACACTGCATGAGCAAACAGCCAAGACGCAGCCGGCGACTGATGCCACAGCGTAGGCTAAAACAGGATTGGCGTTGGGGCCCAGATAACGCGTTACTGAAGCCTGGGACAGGAAAGTGATAATTGCTCCTGCGATGAATAAAGCCGGCACAACACAAGCCAATGTGTGATTGCGGGCGTACCATTGCAACAGCCGAAATGATTCCTGTATGGCTTGCTGAATCTTAGGATTACCTAATGGCAAAAAATAAGCCACGAGAAAGATACAGGCCAACACCGCAAAGATCTTCAGCTCTCGCTTCATATTTTCCCTTCGCTTATATATGCCTATGTGACCATTTAATCACATTGCGTTATAAAATAAAAGCGCGGTCGAAGCCCCCCAGTGCCGACCACGCTTTCTAAATAGCTTTCAGAAGTTTCTCGTTTTCCTTTGCCTGCTGCTTCAGGAC
>CAZRMQ010000280.1:0-2934 GCA_964601185.1 uncultured Pirellulales bacterium | reverse complement strand
ATCAATTGGCAGGAATATAATGCAGATTTGATTGCTAGCGCTCGATCCGAGCAAAAGCCTGTTTTGATAAAGTTCACTGCCGGCTGGTGTACTAATTGCGAAGTTGTGGATAGGTTGGTTTATCAGCGTAAAGATATTGCGAAACTAATAGAACAAAAAGGTGTTTTAGCAATTAAAGCTGATACAACGGAAAAGAACTTTCCAGCGACGTCGGCCTTGAAAAATATTTATAATGAGCCGGGAGTACCGGTTAGTATGTTATTTGTGCCGGGGGAGAAAGGCCCGGTCAGATGGCGTGGAATGTTTTTCGCTGATGACTTAAAAGCGCTTTTGGAAAAGGCAGACGAATACAACGAACAGGGCCCCGAACGTAAGTGAGGGCTCCGTTTAGGGACCCCGCCACCCGTGGCGGGGTCCCCGGCACACCTGCCCTGCTTGTCCTCCGAAGCATCAGCGAAGGAGGGAGCTTGCCGAAGGGGCGACGTTATATCTTCGCGAAATATTCATTTTCCTTATGTTACCCTGAAAGGAAATAAAATTTGTTAGAATAGAGCTTTTCCATTAAGGCGGTTTACTTTATGCAAAAGCAGGCTTTAGCTATGACAAAGTAAGTGTGATATGCCGTATATGAAGTTTAATCTATCGTAGATAAAGCGTTATCCGTAATAAACAAGGCTTAATATGTCGCAGATGAAGCTTCACCTGTGGCAAAGTAAATTAGCAAAAGTCTCATAACGATTGAAGAAAATGATATATGTTGTTTATTTCAAGGATGTTAAGTAAAATAGCCACAATTGGTCGAACAGACGAAGGCAAAAGAACTCATATATCGGACGTGAGTTTTGTAAGTATTGAACATAAAGGGAGTAAAGGAAATGAAAAAATATTTTATACTATTCACGTTTTTTTTAATAATAGCAGGATGTGCAGCATTGCAAATAGACCCTTGTGTTAAAAAATACCGTAATGCAGCTCCTCAAATTTCTCTCGGTGATTCAAAAGAAAAGGTTTACTCAATCCTGAATCCTACCCAAAAAGGATTGTCTGCAACGGCCCAAAAATCACCCGATACCTTTGTCAAAGAGGGTAAAGTTATAGATATAATTTATTACCGTACTGGACGTACGCCGGATGGTATGACCACTGATGACGAATTTACTCCTTATGTATTTGAAGATGACAAGTTAATTGCTATTGGTTGGCACGTTTTGGGTGGACCAAAAACCAAAGGTAGAATACCAACCAGAATTAACATACAGCAAACTCAAACTCAATACAATCACTAACCGTCCACGCTTTTACTTCTCAGCCTCGGTGCCGTTCGACTTCGCTCACGACAAGCGGTGATGTTGAGAAGGAAAGAGTTAGAAGAATAGGAGTTAGAAGAAAGAAATATAGCCGGAGAAGAAAAAAGTGAGCTCGGGGCTTGAGATATTTGAAAAAGATTTGCACCCAGAGGTTGTTGCTGAGATAAGAGGGTGGACTAAGCACCCAGAGCTATCAAAGCTACTTAATAAACTTGAGTCAATTAAAGATGGGGAGCCGTTCTTAGATATTTATGCTGAAGCAATGGTTGCACGCCATCTTATAAGTCAGGAGTGCGAAATAAAAGTTGAAGTTCCGACAAAAAATGGCAAAAGTGCCGACTTCAAAGTTTCTAAAGGGAGTAGCATATTTTTTGTTCATGTTAAACGGTTGAATTTCGACAGGGAAATGCAGTATGACCTTAATGTCGGGAATGATCCCCGTGTAAAGGATGGCGGAGAAGATAGCAGATATCTAAAGAAGCTGAAGAGAGCGTATAAACAATTTATGCCTGATGGTGTAAATATTATTCTAGTCACGAGTGCTTGGAGAGACAGCGCCAGTATTGGGGAATTGCGAGAAGGAGTGGAAGATTTTTGGTCCAATGGGAAGCATTCTGATTCAAACATTATTGGGTGGTTTCTATTCCATCCTAGAGAAAAGAGTATAAATTTCGAGTTATTCTTTCGAGAGAACTCTGAAAAGCATCCGTATATTGCCGAACTGTTTGGACGAAATTGTGAAGAAATGCAAACTAAATATTGAGATTGCCATAGCTCTTTGGGCTTCGTAATGACACGTTAAACAAAGCTTTCTATTTTTTTCCTTTGCAAATTATACGGGTTTGTGGATAAAACCGCAAAGATTGATTTTAGCAAACGCCTAGCGTAAAGCTGAGAACTAAATATTTTGGATTCCTGCTCCCCGCCTGCTTACTCTTTTTCACGTTGAATCGCTCCTGCCTCGCCGTGGCTCTGGCACGGCGGGTCGGATTCTCTCCAGAATTTACATCCACGGGATGCCCCACAACGGCATTACCGATATAAGCTGTTTCCTCTTTTTTACTTAAACAGTCCTTCTCGTATCGAAATCTCTGTTCCCCTAATGTAGATTTTCATTGAACAAATAGGCAAAATTTGGTATAATATAGACCGGATAGGGGACAATGACGCCCGCCGAGTCGGGCTCGTCGCGACTGGCCGGCAACGACAAGCACGCGTCGGGTGGGCGCCGGCGCAGCTTGGGGATGGGTCGAAAAGGGACAGCAGTTCCAGGAATCAGGCTGTTTTAGACACAAAAAAGTTCAAAATGATAAAATCCCGGGAAAAACGCGATGATAAAACATAATCAGCGAAAATTCGTGTGAATTCGTGTGAATTCGTGGTTATTCCTTACGACAAACGACGAAATATGAGCGATAAATTATGACAAATTATGCAAAACAAAGCCAATTTTGAAACAGAAGTCAGAAAACAGAAGACAGAAGACAGCAAAATCAGTGCAAAATCTACACCTAAACTACGTTTTAGCGTGCCAACCAACTTGTTCTACAATTGTCGAGAGTTCTCTACAAATCGGCCCTGTTTTATGCAAAACAAAGCCAATTTGCTGGATAGCCAAATGAACGTA
>CAZRMQ010000279.1:0-2937 GCA_964601185.1 uncultured Pirellulales bacterium | reverse complement strand
TTGATATAAAAAAGCTCAGACAGCGTGCAGGCGTATCACAGAGCAGCCTTGCCCGGATGATAGGAGTTAGTAAACGAACGCTTCAGAATTGGGAGCAGGGAACAAGGAGACCACGTGGTCCTGCACAAGCGTTATTGAGGGTCTTTGCGGAGAATCCCAAGGCGGTTGTCAAGGCCCTTGCCTGATTTCAATTCTAATTTTGTTGGGGTAACAAAAGCACTTTCCGACGACAGTTTCAACTACCCACAAGATTTTTGGCTTTGAGCCTGCCACCCGCCAGTAAAAGGAAATGTGTATAGTGTCCCTAATGGCACTAAGTTAAGCATATTTAGTCGCCTTAGAGGCCGACGAAGAGTGCCGTTTGATTGGAAATCTCAGTTACTTCGCTGGTAAACAACCTGCTCTTTGGGTCACAATTCCCTTAACTTAGTGCCATTATATAGTGTCCCCAGATTTCCCAACTTAGGTCCATGGACCACCAAATGGGGGAAGCATTTGAGGTATCCCATTGTGCCAAGACAGCTTCGTAGCCTTAAGATTATAATCTCTCTTGAAGTGATACGGGTCTCCCCATCGTTCTTGCTGAAAGTCAGATCCGAGCACGATAGCCTTAAGTGAATTCGATATTGGGACATAGGCTGCGCCGGGTTCACCATCATTGAATATCCAACGATACTCGTGTTCATCACGCCAGTCTTCCGACTTTTCAAGGAAGATATCTTTCCAGTGGCGTTGAAGATGTGTTTGTACTGCCGCCTTTACTCCTTTCTCTCTTGCAAGATCAGCGTTGAGTATGAAGGCTCTATTTCGTAGGGCCTGTGAGTATGACCAATCCCGATAAACGACATCGCCAGAGAAAAGTAAACCTTTACCGCCAAGTGTGGTCACAATCGCGTCTTCCAGCTCCTTGCGTCCAAAAACAAGACAGACGCCGGAATGCTTATCTCCATACTGCGCCCACATCCGTGGCCGGCAGAATCCCCAATAGTGGAGTTGGTCCGTGTTATACCCAACAATGCGATCATTGTCTTTACTAAGACACAGAACCTTAGTTGTCTCTTTAAGAGTAGTTGTTGCCTCTTGCAAAAGATTTCTCTCAAACTCCTCTGATATCCCTTCCCAGCCTGTGTTTGTCCCAAATCCGAATATCCAGTCCTTCGATTCCCGAGGATCGTTGGTCTCGGCGAAGGGTCCCAACCTTATTTTGCTACAGGGAAGAATCTTTTCCACAACCGTCTTTGCAGAGGTATAGTGGTATAGGTAGGTCGCGGACGTCAATTCTGAGGTCACCATGCTTTTTTCAGTTTTATACCAAGTTTTCTAACGATCTTTCTATTCTGTAAAACCGAGCTAAATATTTTTTCAATTTGCTTCACAAATAACTCTGACCGTCGCCTGAACGGCGACGGCTAAACTTAGATTCATCAATTGTTTAAAATCCCGCCACTGCTGGTGATATTATGTTTGGGAGTATTGGAAAAGGCAAGAAATTTTCGTTGCTCGTCGCTCGTATTTCGTATTGCTTCTCTTTTAAACCGGCAACATCCTTCTCCGGAGCATTAAAAGCCCTGCCCACGGGTGGCAGGGCTAATCATCGCTCTTTTTCTGTATTCCGTCTCCTGTCTTCTGCACTTTCTGTTAGGCTCATGACTGAGACTAACTTAGTGCAGGGGGTGTCTGTCCCTGGGATTGGGACGCATTGCCATCTGGCGATGGGCATTGTGACGAGGCGGCTTTGCCGGCCTAATGATAACAGGTCGTCTATGGCCTGGGAATGGTGCAGAATGCACGTGCTCTTCTTTGTGGCGCGTGACCGAGACACATCCGGTAAGACAAACAGCCAGTATAACAAGTAAGATTGTCACTATGAACCGTTTCATTGTTAGTACTCCTTTTCTACTTTGCGAAGAACCAGTTCACATTTTTTGTTATTGCCGTAATCCCGTAAGGGACCCCTTTCGGGGGGCATACTGTGTATTACGTCTCCATAGATTTAAGGCAGCCCGAGCGAAGAAAGTAACGAACTTTTATTTATGAAGCTTGTGTTTATAATCTGTTCATAGGAAAGCATGCGACAGAGAATAGAGGACAGAAGACAGAAGGTGGGGGACAAAGGACGGAGGATAGAAGGCGCAGGAGCACAAGGTGGAAAATAGAGGCCCCAGCCACCGGCTCATCATACTGCCGATGTTCTTTAAGTTAATAGTAACTGGTCAAAGTATTGATTTGCCGCTGCGATGTAAGTATCAGCGGGGATAAGCGGCTTTTCCAGCTCCAGCCTGGTTTCTTTAGAGAGCCGGCTGTTTTCGGCGATTTCTTTGCCCGCTTTTTGAAGCAGCTTTGAATATTTCATAGTCAGAGGTTTTAAGATTAAAGGAGCATCTTTCAATATGGCGCCGCCGCCTCTGTATATTTCGCCGACAACTTCGGTACGCATATTTCTCGCTATCCTTTTGAAAAGCAATTCGAGCACCTGGAAATGGCTTTGCTCCGGAAAACCGCAGTTTGATATGACGACCAGCTTTGGGACATTTCCAAGTTTGTTTACATGCACGCTCTCTCCGTTTTCGTCTTTTTCAATATGAGGGTCGCCTAAAGGTATAATTCTATCCATAAAATTTTTCATGATGCCGGTGACATTATCAACATAAAGCGGCGTTGCAAAAACGATAATATCCAAGTCAGCGAATTTCTCGAGTAGTTCAGCCATATCGTCTTTAATAACGCATTTGCCCGGCGTCTTCAGCCAGCAGGAAAAACAACCTTTGCAGGGATTTATTTTTTTCTTTGCGAGGAATATATTTTCGACCTCAGCACCTGCCTGTTCAGCCCCTTTTATAAACTGTTCTACCATAAAGTGGGTGTTGCCATTCTCCGCCCGAGGCGAACCGTTGAATATAGTAATTTTCATTGCGAGACTCCTGTTAGAAAATAATT
>CAZRMQ010000278.1:0-2938 GCA_964601185.1 uncultured Pirellulales bacterium | reverse complement strand
TTTAGTTCACTTTAGACACTAACTATCAGGAGGTCGAGAACATGGCTTCAAATGGAACGCAAAAAGATTCTGCCACCGCTGCCTCGGCGCAGCAAGTCACGCACATGAATCCTCGCATTGAAAAAGACCGTCAAATGATAGTGGAGGCGCGGCGTAAAGGCACCGGAGCGATTGTCAAGACGTTCTTGAGGTTATCGGGTCCCGGCTGGCTGCAGAGCGGCATCACTGTCGGAGGTGTGTCTTTCTCATCCAGTCTATATCTTGGTGTATTGGCGGGTTTCAGTATGATGTGGCTGCAGCCGATAGCTATGATATTAGGCATCATTATGCTCGGTGCTATTGCATACGTGACACTTTCCATCAGGCAGCGTCCTCTCAAGGCAATCAATGAGCACGTCAGCCCAGTGCTCGGCTGGAGCTGGCTGTTCGCATCAATGGCTGCCAACATCGTATGGTCTACGCCGCAATTTGTTCTTGGAACCCGTGCCATCCAACAAAATCTTTTGCCTTCCGTCCTCGGTCCGGAGGCGATGCCGGACCCATGGGGCAGAATAATTATTGTCTGTTTTATTCTTGCAATCTGTATTACCACAACGATGTTTTACGGCGCCGGAGGAAGAGGGGTCAAGATATTTGAAATCATTATAAAGTCGATAGTAAGCATGATCGTTTTATCTTTCCTCGGCGTCGTCGTTAAGCTGAGCATCGAAGGCGTTATTGATTGGGGCCAAATTTTACATGGGCTGATACCAAGGCTGCGAATGTTAACCGAGCCGGCTGCTACTGTTAAACCTTATATTGAGGCCGTAGCCCCCCAGTTCCAGCAGTTCTGGACAAACCACATTGTCGCCCAGCAGCGTGATGTAATGATAGCTGCAACTGCTGCTGCGGTAGGTATAAATATGACGTTTCTGCTGCCCTACTCGATGCTGCGGAAGGGCTGGGACAAGGACTTCAGAGGTCTGGCGATATTCGACCTTTCAACGGGATTGTTTATACCCTTTATTCTTGCTACCGGCTTTGTGGTAATAGCTTCGGCATCGCGGTTCCACGTAACGCCGGCTCCTGGTTTTGTGCCGGATGAACCGGGTGGGGTAGTGACAGTCGAGCCGGCATACAATCTCGTTGGTCCATACAACAATCTGTTGAAACGACGGCTGGCCTTTGACATTGGTACCGACACTGTTGCCGGGCTTTCGCCTGAGCAATTGCAGCAGCGAACAAATGCCCTGCCCTACGCCGACAAAAAGATGGCGGCCATGTTAGTCAAGCGTGATAATCTTAACTTGGCCGCTTCGTTAGCTCCACTGACCGGCAACTTTCTTGCACAATTCGTATTCGGCCTTGGTGTATTAGGAATGGGCATAGGGGCTGCGACAATGCTGATGGCAATCAACGGCCTGTGTCTTTGTGAATTACTCAACAGGCCTGCGAAAGGCTGGACTCAGCGCATTGGTTCTCTGATTGTCTCAGTTGGCGCTCTGGCAGCTATTTTCTGGAATGCACCGGCGCCCTGGCTGGCTATGCCAACGTCGGTGTTCTGCATTATACTATTGCCGATTGCATATTTCGCCTTTTTACTACTAATGAATCAGAAGCAGATGCTGGGTGATAATATGCCCCTTGGGGGTAAACGTGTGGTCTGGAATATCCTGATGATAATTGCCACGGCAGTAGCAACGCTCGTCAGTATATGGAGTCTATGGTCGAGATTAGGCAGGTGGAGCATTGTAATTATCGCTGCTTTTGTCGGGCTTATTCTTATTGTCCATTTCTTACACAAAGCTAAAACACAGGCAGGGACAGTATGACGGGCGAGCAATGGGAAGAACTACAGCGTGTGCTGGCCGGCGAGCTGCTTGAGCCGCTACCGGTTGGTTTTATCATAGATAGTCCCTGGCTTCCGGGCTGGGTGGGTATATCCACGTTCGATTATTTCACAAGCGAACAATTGTGGTTCGAGGCCAATCTAAAGGCGGTTCGCCGATTCAGCGACGCCATTTTTTTGCCGGGCTTCTGGGCTGAATTCGGCATGTGCACCGAGCCGTCGGCTTTCGGGGCAAAATGCACCTGGCAGGAAAACGAGCTGCCCTTCGCGGATAAAATCATTAACGATATTCAGGATATTAACCTTCTCGATAAGCCAAATCCAAAGACAGACGGCCTGCTTCCATTTGTCATCAGCCGCCTGAAACACTACCGCAGCCAAATCGAGCAGGCAGGTCACGCCATCAAATTCGCGGTGTCACGAGGGCCGTTAAATATTGCCACGTTCCTCATGGGTACGACCGAATTCCTTATGGCTATCCGCACTAATCCGGAAGAAGCGCACAAGCTTCTCGACGTCGTCACGGACTTTATAATCGACTGGCTCGAGCTTCAAACGGAGGCTTTTCCCTCTATCGACGGCATACTGGTTCTTGATGACATCGTGGGTTTCCTGGGAGATGAGGATTTCAAACAAGCGGTGCTTCCATATCTTAAACGCATTTTTCAATCATTAAATATGAGCGTGAGGTTCTTCCATAATGATGCGGCCGGCCTGGTCTGTGCGCCGTATCTTGCCGAGATTGGCGTGAACCTGTTTAACTTCAGTCACCAGCACAGCCTGAATGAAATGAAAGAGCTGACTAACAACAGTATCACTTTGTTGGGTAATATTCCGCCTCGCGATGTGCTTGCGGCGGGCACGCCCGAAGATGTAAGTAACAGCATCAAAGCGGCGCTTAGTTCAGTAACAGATAAAAGCCGGGTTATTCTTTCCTGTGGAGGAGGAATGCCACCAGAAGTTCCGACCGAAAATATCGAGGCTTTTCTGTCGGTGCTTGGGTAGATATAAAGTTTTAGCCATCGTCGGTAAGGCGATGATTGAACCCTTCAAGTTTTTGTGGACAACAAGCCGATAAAGAAATATAATCCAAAAGAACAAAAATTTTTC
>CAZRMQ010000277.1:1831-2949 GCA_964601185.1 uncultured Pirellulales bacterium | reverse complement strand
GTGCTCTGGCGGGATTTGCTCGACAATGCTGAGATCGAGCCAACCACGGAGATAAATATGGATGGGATATCGGGAGTCCGCATAGGCACGGCTTTGGAGCTTTTGCTAAAAACAGTCTCCGGCGGATTTACCGAGCTTGGTTACGTTATTAAAAATGGAGTAATCACGATAGCAACTGTAGATTCGGATTCGCTTCCAAACAACCTGGAAACACGGGTCTATGATATTCCCAGCCTTGGGCATCCAGCCGGTGGAACTGATAATCTGATACAGCTTATCCAGGATTCAATCGAGCCGGATAGCTGGTTTGATATCGGTACAGGAGAAGGAACAATCAGCACTTACATGGGCAAAAAGCTGGTCATTCTTCAAGCTCCCGAAATTCACCAAAAAATCCAAAACTTTCTGCAAACTATCAAGGTTGATATCCCTGTCGATGTTACTATCGATGTTCCCTTGGAGCCACTGCTCGATGAAAAGCATAACTTGCTCCGGGAAAAACGAGGCCTGGAGATGGAAATTGCCCGGTTGGAGGCACGTAATATGGCGATTGAAGAACAGATCGCCTTAATGAACAGGCAGATAATGAACAAAGTTGAAGATGACCCTGTCACCCATGAACTGCAGGAAATAGTGGATATGCTTAGCAAACGCTATAATGAGTTTGAGAAGCTTGTTAGCGGAAGTGGCCGTGTTTCCTCCCGTGAGCTCGAAGACGCGATGAAGAGATTCATCCAAGCCAAAACGGAATTGGCAAAGAGGCGTGGAGAGCTGAGCAAAGTTGCCGGGGGTGATCAATTAGCCAGATTTAATCGCGAATTGGCCGACGTAATGATAGATCTGGCCGAAAAGAGAGCCGTACTTGGCGTCGTAGATAAACAATTTAAACAAACAGAAAGACAGCTAACAACGGCTACAACGTTTGATCCCCAAGTCTCGCAAATACGCATCACAAAACAAACATTGGAGAACGCCGGCCGCCGCGTGAGCGAGCTGGAAACTCTTTTGGCTGGTTTGCGGGAACCAACCATAACTGTACTCGGGGCCGATTAATGAAACTACGAGAATTTGTAAAAATCCGCCGAACTTTATCCGGGAGATAACCGATAGATCGACCC
>CAZRMQ010000277.1:0-1731 GCA_964601185.1 uncultured Pirellulales bacterium | reverse complement strand
TAATGCTTAAAGTGCCGTTTGCCGGTAAAGACCATCGCGATGCCGAGCTTGTCTGCCGCAGCGATAACCTCATCGTCTTTCTTTGAGCCTCCCGGCTGAACAATGCAAGCTATGCCTGCTTTGCCGGCGTTTTCAATATTGTCCGGGAACGGGAAAAACGCATCGGAAGCCATAGCGCAGCCTTTAGTCTGGTCACCGGCGTGCTTGAATGCAATCAAGCCGGACTCGACTCGATTCATCTGTCCGGCTCCGACACCAAGGACCTTTCTGTTTTTCACCAGCACAATGGTATTACTCTTGGTATGTTTAGCTGTGAGCCAGGCGATTCTCAAATCTTCAAGCTGCTCTTTAGTGGGTTTTTTCTTGGTAGGATATGTCAACACATTCGGTTCCCAGCCGATGAGGTCTCTCTTCTGCAATAGAAGTCCCCCGACAATACAGCGCACATCATACTCTCCGCAGTCAATCTTTGCTCGGTCGATTGGTCCGGTTTCTATCAGGCGGACTCTGCTGCCCCAGCTCTTTAGCGTTCTTATTATCTCAACCGCGTCCTCATCAAATTCGGGTGCAATAATTACCTCCGCGAAAAAACCACCGGCACCGAGGGCTTTACCATACAAACTGTAAGATTCCATAATAGTTCTGGCAAGCTCCTCGTTGACTTTTCTATTAAGAGCAACAATACTGCCGAAAGCGCTGACGACGTCACCTTCGTATGCCTTACGGTATGCAACTGCAATATCATCATCAACGGCGCAGCCGCAGGGATTAAGATGCTTGACAACAACGGCAGCCGGCTCATCGAACTCCTTTACCAGCTCAAATGCTGCGTCGGCATCCAGAAGATTATTAAAGCTAATCTCTGTCTCGGCCTCCATTAGCTTGCCGCTGCATATTGAAGTCTCGCCGCTTGCCGGCAGCTTGTAATACGCCGCAGTCTGGTGAGGATTCTCTCCGTAACGCAGCGTCTTTTCTTTCCTGACCGCAATCGAAACTTTGTCCGGATACACTACGCCGGCTATCTTATCGAGGTACTTTGAAATCGCCGCGTCGTAAGAAGCAGTCAGCGCAAATGCCACTCTTGCAAGTTCACTCCGCAGCTCTTCACTGACAGAGCCGCTGTTTTGCTGCATTTCTTCAATGACTCTATTGTATTGGTCGGGTCGCGTCACGACAGTAACAAACTTATGATTCTTCGAAGCCGAGCGAATCATACTCGGCCCGCCGATATCAATATTTTCAATCGCTTCTTCCAGCTTGCAGCCAGGCTTGGCAATGGTCTGCTCGAACGGGTATAGGTTCACACAAACCAAATCGATTGGTTCTATATTATGCTGCTTCATCGCCGCGGTGTGTTCGCTTTTGTCACGTAAGCCCAGTAATGCCCCATGTATCTTCGGATGGAGCGTTTTTACACGGCCATCCATCATTTCAGGAAAGCCGGTCACTGACTCAATACCAACGACATCAATTCCTGCCTTGCTCAGACTTTTAGCTGTCCCGCCGGTGCTGATTATCTTGACTCCCATCTGGCTGAGTTTTTTGGCAAATTCAACTGCACCACTCTTGTCAGAAACACTTATCAATGCTGTTTTAATTCTCATGTCCATATAAACTCCTTCTCCTGTTATTTATCATTTACTATTTAACCGGCTCTAAACAGGCGATCCGGCCACGTTCATCGGCGATATAGATTTTTGAATCTTTCGTATTAGCTGCGTATATCGAGAC
>CAZRMQ010000276.1:0-2993 GCA_964601185.1 uncultured Pirellulales bacterium | reverse complement strand
TTGGTAAAAATTAAATTACCAGCTACCAATCACCATTTACTAAATGTCTTATTTATCGCCTGCATATCGATAATGTTCGTCGGCTGTAACGAATCTACGCAAACCGCTACAAACCTTCTACCCTCTTCCGTCTCTGCTGATAAACCTATTCCCGAAGCGTTACAGATTATTGAGGCAGGTTTAGCCGACGCAGATCCACAAATAAGAGCTAACGCAATTGAAGTTGTCGCAGCCACGAAACAAATTAGGTTGATGCCCAAAGTACAACGACTGTTAGAGGATGAAGCTGTACCGGTTAGATTCTTGGCTATTTTAGCTGTAGCTGATTTGGAATACTCCCTGGCTAAAAGTCAGATACAAGAATTATTAAACGACTCGAATGAAAACATCAGAATCGCCGCCGCATACGCAATGACCAAGCTTGGGCATCCTGAGCATCTTGAAATCTTTCGCGCTGCCATAGCCAGTGATGACCAGACTGTCAGAGCTAACGCAGCCCTGCTATTAGGCAAAAGCGGCAATCCGGACGCATTGAAACTCTTGTATTGGGTTTTGCAACGCAAAGATTCGAGCGATAAGGTTAGATTCAATGCAGTAGAAGCCATAGCAATGCTGGGTGATGAACGAATATTACCCAAGGTCTGGGCGATAGCTTATAGCGGCTATGCCGACGATAGGATTGTGGGCATAAGGGCATTGGCAGCACTGAAAACGGCAAAAGCCAGGGACGTGCTGATCACCAAGCTGGATGATGATATATTGGAGGTTCGCCTGGCGGCAGCCGAGCAGCTCGGCAAACTCAGAGACAGCACCGGAGAGCCGGAAGTTCTCGAGGTTTTTGAAAAAAATCTCACCGCCAGCCTGGACAAAAAAGACCTGGAACGCGTTAAAGTGCTGACAGCACTGGCGATAGGCCAAATTGGCACAGAAACCCTTAAAAAATATCTGCCACAGCTTCTAAGAGATGAATCAAAAACCGTCCGTATTGCCGCTGCCAAGGCCGTTTTACAATGTACAACACGAAAATAACCCAGATAATCCCACAATTTATTTGGGAGTATCTCATGTCCTTTTTTATTTGGGCTATTTAGTAAAAATAGCTTGACCTTTACAAACTCAAAACGTAAAATTATATTAGAAAATCCTAATACAACGATTTAACTCTTTACTGGGCGGACTGTCTTGAGTGAAGTCGAAGGGTGTGTTGGAGAATAATAATTACCGGACGTTCTTTATGTGCGGAGTTGATTACATTTTCATAAAAACTAATTAGTGAAAGGAGCTTATCTTGAGCGCGCTTACAAAGATTTTAATGGTTTTACTTACTATAGCAGCGATTTTCCTTTCCGGGATTGTAGTAACATACGTAGCCAACGCCGACAACTACAGACAGAAATATGACCAATTAAACGTAAGGTACCAGAGTATACAACAGAAAAAGATGAGTGCCGAGCAGCAATTAGAAAAAACAACAGAGCAAATGAATCGGCTTGGACAAGAGCTAAATGATAAAATTACCGCACTCAATATCAAAATTGAGCAGCTACAAGGTGAGCTTGATAAAGCCGAACGGGAAAAATCGCAACTGCTTCAGAGAGTAGATGGTTTTGCTGCCGAAGTGGCAACCTTCACAAAAACCAATCAGGACCAAAGATCTTTATTAGAAGAAACCATTAAGACATGGAAAAGTGTCGAAGCCGACCTGATCAGAGAGCAGAGCCAGCACAAAGAAACTGCAAGGCTTCTTCTTGAAAAATTGGCGATAATATCAACTTTAGACGAAAAAAACAAACGCCTGCTCGAAGAAAACACCGCCCTGCAATCCAGGTTAGACCAGCCCATGCGCCAGTATGGCAAGGCCGTCGCCCCACCCCCACCGGTTACAACAATAAGAGATACGGCCCGTCCGGCCCTGGTTCCACTTCCGACCAGAGATATCGGCTTGAAAGGTCGTATAGCCAATGTGGACATAAAAAATAAAATAGCAGAAATATCCATAGGAAAAGCCCACGGCGTCGCAGAGAACATGAGATTCCACGTAACTCGCGGCGACCAGTTTATCTGTGATATCGTGATTTTAGACGTTGAGCCTGAAAAAGCCGTTGGCCGTCTGGAACTCGTACAATATGAACCGCAACCGGGCGACAGCATAAGTACTAATCTATAGCAATCAATCTTTAATATAAATATATTCTGTACGCTATCTTCTGTGAGGTTATAATATGAGTCCTAATGGGCAGACTCGTAGTAAAAAAGTGTTCGTACCCAGTAATATTTATACGGCTATGGTCGCGATAGCATTTTTCATCGTTCTGGCTACAGCGGCTTATGTCGCCTATACATGCCATACTCAATATGGCACAATTTTCAAAATACCATAGTTAATTAACTATTGACAAAACAGCTCTCTATAATATAAAAATATTTAGTTGATTCGCCGTCGCGGATTAGCGAAAAACTGTGAAAGGAGTCTAACGTGTTTCTGGACACATTCTTGGGATGGTTCAGTATGGATATGGGTATCGACCTGGGTACCTGTACTACCTTGGTTTGTGTCCGCGACAAGGGAATTGTCCTCAATGAACCCTCCGTAGTAGCCGTACGCAAAGGAACCAACGTCGTCTTAAACAATGGCGAGGCTGTTGGTTCAGTTGCCCGCGAAATGCTCGGCAAAACACCCGGCTCGATTACCGCAATAAGACCACTTAAAGATGGCGTAATCAGCGATTTCGAGATCACCGAAGCGATGCTGGGCTATTTTATCCGGAAAGTACACGGCAGAGGCGGCCTGGTAAGACCTCGGGTAGTAATCGCCGTACCGAGCGGTATAACCGCGGTTGAACGCCGGGCGGTCATAGACAGCGCCGAACGGGCAGGCGCCCGCAAAGTCTATCTGGTTGATGAACCAATGGCAGCAGGCATCGGAGCAGGACTGCCTATTACAGAGCCGACCGCTTCAATGATTGTTGATATTGGGGGTGGAACCACGGAAG
>CAZRMQ010000275.1:0-2996 GCA_964601185.1 uncultured Pirellulales bacterium | reverse complement strand
CATTTTTAAGTTGAGCGTATCCGCTTACAAGGCCTACCTGCATATACTGACCCATCTCCTGGAGCAAATTCTGTCGAATGGCAGGTTCAATAGCGGAGCGAAGCTGTTCTATATCCGGCGTTTTCGGGGCCGATAGTCGGCCTGCTGTATAACCACAAGTGATTAGTAATACTGCTGCCGCGGCGAATTTTATCAGACCTTTCGTCGGTTTAATTCTGTCAATAAACCTTATTGTCTTGAACTCATCCTGTCCCCCTTCTTGCTTTCGCAAGAAAGCAGGGGGGCCTGCTTCCTTTAGTTTCGCAACTGTTGCATCTGTTAGTTCATGTGGCGGGCCTGGCGGAACATCCGTATTTGCAAGGGCGTCTATCGCCTTATCTAAAATATCTTTCGGTTCTTCCATAATTAAACCTGCCTTTCTTACGTAACAGCAGCCTTTTCAAGATGTTCCCTCAGTTTTGTTCTGGCTCGGTGCAGCAATACACCGGCGGTGTTGGCTTTAATGCCAAGCTCTTTAGCGATTGAGCGGTAGCTCATATCATTCAAATATCTCAAGCAAAAAATTTGTGCTTCCTGTTGAGGTAGTTGAGCCAGCGCTTCTCGAAGCCCTATCGCCAGCTCCTGTGCTTGTACCTGCTGATATGGTTCCACATCACTGCCTGGTATGGCTGCACAGTCAGTAATATCAGTACTGATATTAGGCTCGCGCATCCGCTGACGCAGCCGATCTATCGCACGGGCGGTGGTCAGACGGGCCAGCAGCGCCGGGAAGCTTCGCACATACTGGCGTCGTGAAACTTCCAGGGCACAGACGAACGTTTCCTGGAAGCAGTCAGCCGTATCTGTATGGTTGCCCAGCAGCCTGTATGCGGTGTTCCATACAATCGGGCCGTGTTTGTTCACAACTGCCTGCCAGTCAATTACCTGCAAACTGCTCTCCTTCTGGATAACTCAGCCTTTTCAGTATATTAGTCGAAAAAGGATGGCTTTTATTACAATATTATAACCGGATTTTTCTGATTAAACAGAGCCGCGAAAGCCTGCCCTGAGCGTAGTCGAATGGGTCAGGGAGTAGTTTCACTCTGTTGATTTAAACATGCTTAAAATACTATTGCTGCGTAGCCGACGCTTTCGGTGCTTGTCGTGCCCATCTTATAGAGCATCACCTCGTTGCTGTTGGTGTGTGCGAGTAGCAGCCCCTTGGCTTTTCCGAGGCTTTTCGCCGCCGCGACCGTCGCCGCTGCCGCACCGGCACCGCAGGCGTTGTAATTTTCAGCGGCGCTTTTGAGAATGGCCTGCGGCTCCATCTTTAAGGCCAAATCAATAAATTTTCTGTCGTTGACTTCATTTGCCCAGCGTAGCGCTTCAGGGCCGGTTCCCATCGGCACAAAGCCGTAACGTGGCCCGTAATGCGTTAAATCGGTCGAGCCGATGCAGATGACCGTCTTTCCCCCCTGTGTGATAATGTCGCCGATGGCCTGGCCCAGCACAATCGCCTTATCGCTCGGCGGGACAACAATCGGCAGAATTTGAGCATCAGGGAAAAGATACTTTATAAACGGCACCTGGACCTCGATACTATGCTCGCCTCTGTGGGCGGACGAATTGATGACAGCTAATTTTTGATTTACCAGCCGTTCAGCCAGGTCATTATCAACGGCCACATCACCAAGCGGCGTCTCCCAGAAGTCGCTGTTGTCGAGAGCGGGCATTGGTCCGAAGTAGCTGTGTGCGGCTCCGAATATTATAAAAGTATTTACCCCGTTAGAGGATTCAAGGGACTTTTTTACGGCTGAAAAGACCATTGCCGCTAAGCTGCCGCTGAATGTCCAGCCGGCGTGCGGGACAATGCCGGCAGCAATTGTTTCGGGAAGCGGTACACTCAACGCTCTGGCCTCAAGGCATTCTTCGATTTCGGCCAAGCAGGAGCCGTGCTGGCCCGGATAGAACTGACCGGCAACAATTGGTTTTCTGGTTAGCATTTTGGCACCTATCACTTGCATTAGCGGCGTAGAGCCACTATTATTGATTACGATATGGTTTGGAACTGCGAAATATTCTAAGCATTTGGAAAGAAAAAAACAAATGGCATCTGAAAAAACATCTCCTGTGGCAGTAGTAATGGGCTCTGATAGTGATATGGAAGTAATGCAAAGCTGCATCGATACGCTCGATGGCTTTGGTATAAAACCTATAGTGCGGATTATCTCGGCGCACCGCACGCCGGAAATAGCTGCTGAATTTGCCCAAAATGCAGCCGAGAACGGCATAAAAGTTATTATTGCCGCTGCGGGGATGGCCGCTCACTTAGCGGGCGCGTTAGCGGCTCGAACTACACTACCGGTTATTGGAGTGCCATTAATCTCTGCGAGCGGTTTAGAGGGAATCGATGCGCTGCTGAGCACGGTTCAGATGCCGCCGGGCGTACCTGTAGCAACTATGGCTATCGGGAAGGCGGGTGCTAAAAATGCCGCTATATTTGCCGTGCAAATCCTGGCGCTTACAGATAAGGAGCTCGCAGAAAAATTGTCACAATTCAAAAAAACTCATAAACAAAAAGTAATCGATAAAGATTCCGCGCTTCGTTAAAAACTCGATTCTCGATGCTTGATATACGAGGGGCGAGTGGCGAAGAACTTGATAACCTATTCTTTGGAAACATTTTATGGCCTGATTGCCGGAAATGACAGGTAATTTAGGCATAAGATAGTGTGTAGAAGCTTAATTCCTGGGGACGGAAATTTTTAAGGGCTTTTTTGTTTTCTTTTTCTTCGAGACATAAGTCAATTACTTCTCGAATGTTTTTTAGGGCTTCATCTATGGTTTTTCCCTGGCTGTAACATCCTGAAAATACAGGACATTCAACTACATAAAAGCCATCTTCATCTTTTTCAATTAGTATAGGCAACTGATAGCGTTTTTTCATTTTCTAATTACCTCCGGCGGATTCAACTCACAAGTGCAACAAGTGAATCCTTCTGGGTTAACGATTTATA
>CAZRMQ010000274.1:0-3006 GCA_964601185.1 uncultured Pirellulales bacterium | reverse complement strand
ATATCAAAATAAATAATTCTCTGTGTTCTCTGTGCCCTCTGTGGCAAGAATGATATGACAATGAAACCTGTAATCGAAATCCTCGAAGAAAAAATTAGTGCTGCGATGGCTGCTGTCACTGGACAGAAGGATTGTGCTGCAATTGTAAGCCCTGCAACCGACCCGAAGTTCGGCGATTACCAGGCCAACGGCATAATGGCTCTTGCAAAAAAGCTCAAAAAGAATCCTCACAAATTAGCCGAAGAAGTCGTCAATAATCTGGAAGTCAGTGACATCTGCGAGCCACCAGAAGTCGCCGGGCCGGGTTTTATCAATATGCGATTGAAAGCCGGTTTTGTCGCTAACAACCTGCTTTTAATCAGTAAGGATGCTGTAAATCTCGCCGTTGAAAAGACTGCCGAACCCAAGACCATCGTGGTTGATTTTTCTGCGCCAAATATCGCCAAGCAAATGCACGTTGGTCACTTACGGAGCACAATAATCGGTGATTGCATCTGCCGAATGTTAGAATTCCTCGGCCACAATGTCATCCGCCAAAACCACATCGGCGACTGGGGAACTGCATTAGGGAAAGTAATCCTTGGTCTATGGCATATGTGCATGGCAGAGAAACGCGGAGGCAAACCATATTATGAGGACGATATCGAAGATTTGAAAGCATACAAGGACAACAAGCGGGAACTAGAAAACATTTGTGACCGAATATGTATACGAGATAAGGAGGATTGGGAGGAAGATTTTGAAGAGAGTCGAGGCGACGGGAGAAAACGCTTTAGGCCGTTCCTTAAAAAACTCAGGGACCGAGAAAAAGGTAAAATATGGGAGAAAATTACAATTCTATACCAATATGTAAATTTACTGGAAGAATCATTAGTTGGAATGGGGCTAATGACCACAACCCGTAAGAAGAAGAAATCTTATGGAGAAGGTGAAGAACCTTTCGAGTATATCTCGATATCATTTGAAGACCTTTCACGTCATATAACATCTATGTTGCAGAAAATTGATGATCCTGATAATGAGCAGGAAAAGGATGCATGGGAACTGATTACTACAATCTCATTAGAACACTGCGAAACTGTTTATGATCAACTCAATATTAAAATTACAAATAAACACTTTAATTATCAAGTTGTTAGAGGCGAAAGTTTTTATAGAGATAAGCTACCAGAAATAGTAGATGAACTACAACAAAAAAAAGATTCACAAGGTAACCCCATTGCTGAAAAGTCGGAAGGTGCAATCTGTGCATTTCCAAAAGGGTTTAAAACTAAAAATGGTACTCGCTTGCCCTTTATCATTCAAAAGAGTGACGAGGCACATCTTTATGCAACGACTGACTTGGCTGCGATGTGTTACCGTGTGAATGAACTAAAGGCAGACAAAATTATTTATGTAACCGATGCTCGGCAGAAATTACATTTTGAAATGCTCTTTGCTGTGGCACGTATGGCAGGATGGGATGAAAGACAGAAGACAGGAGACGGAAGACAGAAGACAGAAGAAAGAGAGCAAAAAACAGAAGCCTGCCCTGAGCGAAGCCGAAGGGACAGAGGACAGAGGACGGAATTTGTTCATGTTACTTTTGGTTCGGTACTTGGAGAAAATGGCAAGCCGTTAAAAACTCGTGAGGGCGAAAACGTAAAACTAAAAGAGCTGCTTGATGAGGCAGTCGAACGAGCTAAGAAAATCGTTGAAGAAAAAAATCCAGAGCTGCCTGCTGAGAAAAAAGACCAAATTGCCAAAGCGGTAGGTATTGGTGCAGTCAAATATGCCGACTTTTCCAATAACCGCACGAGTGATTATGTCTTTAGCTTCGATAAGATGCTGGCGATGGAGGGCAACACGGCTCCTTATATGCAGTACGCTTACGCACGAATAAAATCAATTATGAAGAAGGGCAAAGACAGAGGAATAGATACCAATAAAGAGACTTCAGAAGAAACAGCTTTGGACCTGATGGAGCCAGCCGAATTAGACCTTGCAAAATATCTGATTCGTTACGGCGAGGTAATCCAATCTGCGGCTGCCGATTACAGGCCGAACTATCTGACGACTTACCTCTACGAGTTAGCCCAGAAATTTAGCGTCTTTTACACAAATTGTCCCGTTCTGGATGCCGGCCCCAATAAAAGACCCACGAGACTTCTGCTTTGCGATTTAACTGCACGAACTATCAAACACGGCCTGAGCAATTTGCTCGGTATAGAAGTCGTAGAGCAAATGTAATGGACTAAGCCATGCTTTATGGCATTGAGGAACCGCTTATGAATATCGTCCAGCAAGAATTCAGCGTAAGCACAAAAACACGCTGTCAAATGATTGACATTACCAGCCAGGTTCGATCGATTGTCGGTGAATCCGGCATCAAGGATGGTGATGCAATTATTTATTGTCCCCACACCACGGCTGGGGTCACTATCAATGAAAACGCAGACCGTTCTGTGCCCCACGACATACTGCTTGCGCTGGAAAAAGTGGTACCTGAGCATCAAGCAGGCTTTAAGCATATCGAGGGTAACTCCGACGCTCACGTCAAAAGCTCAATCATCGGTTGCAGCGAACAGGTCCTTATATCAAACGGCTCACTATGCCTTGGCACCTGGCAGGGCATTTTCTTCTGTGAGTTCGACGGCCCACGCAATAGGAAAGTCTTTGTCCAGGTACGAGGACAATGACAACCAATAGGGAAATTATTGACTCCTGTATTTATAAAGGAAATAAACATCGCCACAGCACTGAGTGGCAGCCACAAGCGCAGTCCCTTAGGGACACCATACGGCGCTTGGGGATGGCTGAATTCTATAATGACAAATGACCATCGCCAAGGCCTTTGGCCTTGACGCTGCCACCCTAAAATAAAAGAGACTAAAAGCAAAAATTTGTTCCTTTAATTATAAGGGAATCAATAGCCGGGTTTGGGGCAGGATTATGGGGAATCGGTCTAACAGAAAAATCGCGCCCAACGTTCTGCTGCTAAGTGCCGTCAGTTTTCTCAATGATTTG
>CAZRMQ010000273.1:1355-3029 GCA_964601185.1 uncultured Pirellulales bacterium | reverse complement strand
ATCGGGTTCAGCAGGCTAACGACATTGTTGATGTAATAGCCGAGCACGTCAGCCTTAGCAGAAAAGGCAGAGAGATGGTTGGGCTGTGTCCCTTCCATGACGACCATCGGCCGAGCATGTGTGTCAATCCTGTCAAGCAGATATTCAAGTGCTTTGCCTGCGGAGCCGGCGGCGGCGTCTTGACGTTTGTTCAGATGCGCGAGAACTTGACCTTTCCACAGGCTGTGGAAAGGTTGGCTGAACGGGTCGGCATAAAATTAAAGCCCATTAAAACAAAAAAGAGTGACGGTCAGGAACCGGAGGTTGACCCCAACCAGTTGGCCAAGGCCAATGCCTGGGCGGCCAAATACTTTCAGGATAATCTCCATGACCGCACAAAAGGCCAAATCGCTCGTAATTATATTGAGGGAAGAAAGATAACTCTCCAAAGCGCCAAAGCATGGCAGCTTGGATTGGCTCTCGATTCGCCGGATGACTTGATCAAGGCGGCAAAAAGTAAAAATATTCCGATGAAATTGCTCCAGCAGGCAGGGTTAGTCACGGACCAGCAGCAGGATAAATTCATAAGCCGGCTGATGTTTCCTATTACTGATGTAACAGGCAGAGTGATTGGCTTTGGAGGCCGAGCGTTAAACGAGGCCCGTGCCAAATATATAAATTCACCGACAACGGTCCTGTTTGACAAGAGCAATTCATTGTATGGTTTGCAGAACGCCCGGCACAAAATTGTATCGACAGGGATTGCGGTTGTTGTGGAAGGTTATACGGACTGCATGATGGCGCATCAGTTCGGCTGCGACAATGTGGTTGCTACATTAGGCACCAGTTTTACTTCCGGCCATGGGCGAGTTTTACGGCGGTATGCAAAGAAGGTAATATTGATTTTCGATAATGATGCTGCAGGTCTTGCAGCGGCCAACAGGGCCTTGGAAGTTTGCCTGTCGCAGCGCATTGATATCAAGTTTGCATCCGTGCCGGAAGGAAAAGACCCCTGCGATTTCATATTGGCGGCAGGCAGGGAGTCGTTCGAGGGACTTGTTGAAGATGCGATAGATGTTTTCCAGTTCAAGTGGGACCGGCTAATGGTCAAGTTCAATGAAGATGAAACTTTGGCTGGCAGAAAAGCCGCAATCGATGAGTATTTTCAGACCATAGCTACGGGTATATGGGCGGGCAGCTTGTCACCTATTGATAGAGGTTTGATAATTAATAGGTTATCAAAAATTATCGGTGCTGGCACTAATGAGATAGAAGCCGAGTTGCGCAAAAGAATCGCAAGATTGGGTAAAAATGCAGGTTTGGGGGCGGAAAATAGAAAAGTACAAAGTATCGATTACGGCGTTGGCCTGTATGCTATCGCGCAGCGGGAGGTGCTTGAAGTGTTATTAAATAAGCCGAGGCTGTTTGAAGCGGTTAAGCAAAAAATTTCAGCAGGTGACTTCGATGTACCGATATTGAGGCAGATAGCCGAGATAATGTTTGAAACGCTGAGTGCCGATGGAGATGCATCTATAGAAACAGTTTTGGCAAACACCGTGAACGCCGAAGCGGTGAAACTCAGTGGAGCTATTGTGGATTTGGCTCAGGCGGGCCAGCAGAAAGGCAATTTTGAATCGCGATTGGCAGGGGCGATGGAGGTTCTGCAGCGATGTAAGGCTCGGAAAGCGAAGGACA
>CAZRMQ010000273.1:0-1255 GCA_964601185.1 uncultured Pirellulales bacterium | reverse complement strand
ATATATAGGTACCAGAGGTGGCAAAAAAGCGTATGGAAAAAGACAAGACGAGTGTCATGGATGAAAAGGAGACCGGCGGCCCCGTCACAGGTGGATCGAAGAGTGACCAGATTCAAGATGCTGAGCGAAAGGTAAAAACGCTTATCGAAAAAGGCCGAAAGAAGGGATTCCTTACCTATGAGGAAATGAACAAGGAACTGCCTGATGAGATCGTCAGCCCCAGCCGACTGGATAGTTTGTTGGCTACGCTGGATGAATTGGGCATCAGCTTGATTGATGAAGCTGATGTAGAATCTCGACAGGAAGACAAAGACGAAGAGGAGTTTGAGGCAGACGAAGAGTCTTTAGATGAGGAAGAAGCCGGTACCAAAGGGCAGATAGGGGAGGACGAGCTGCTTGAAAAAGAATTGGTCGAAGGTGAAATCTCTCGACGTATCGATGATCCTATTCGTATGTATCTGACTCAAATGGGACAAATCCCTCTACTGACGAGGAAATCAGAAATCGCTCTTGCCCGGAAGATAGAAATCACCCGGATGGCTTTCAGAAGAAAAATGCTGCAATGCGATTATTGTGCCAGAAACTCCGTTGATCTCCTGCAGCAGGTTTACGAAGGCTCGATGTCGTTTGACAGGACACTTAAGACCGGAACGATGCCATCACTCACAAAGAGCGTGATAAAAAAGCGATTACTTGCGAACATTAGCACCGTAAATAAGCTGCTCAGGATAAATCAAACTCTTTTCAAAAGGTCCGTTCAGGCACAAAACACCGCCGAGCAAAAAGCGGACTTAAAGCGAATACACAGAAACAGGCGAAAAATCGCAACACTGCTCGAAGAGCTCAGCCTGCGTACCAGTAGAATTCAGCCGATGAAGAATAAGCTGCACGGCATCTGCCAGAAGATGCAGCAATTGGAGCAGCTTATCGAAGCAGGCATCAATCCGCCACCGGCGGGGATGACCGCCGATGACATCGAAGCAGTAAAGCAGGAATTGGCCGGCCTTCAGGAATTAATCACCGACACCCCAAAACTATTAGAAAAAAAGCTGCGCGCGATGGACAGAACCTTCGCTCAATACGAAAACGCAAAGCGAACCCTCTCCAGCGCGAACCTCCGCCTCGTGGTCTCTATCGCCAAGAAATATCGCAACCGAGGCCTGAGCTTTTTGGATTTAATCCAGGAAGGCAACACCGGCCTGATGCGGGCCGTAGATAAATATGAATACCGCAGAGGATATAAATTCAGCACGTA
>CAZRMQ010000272.1:1973-3031 GCA_964601185.1 uncultured Pirellulales bacterium | reverse complement strand
CTTTTTGGTATCCGATTCGACAGACGAATTCATTTGTTCAATTTGACTTTGAAGGTTCCGAATATTCTGCCGCATCTCAGGCAGGTACTGTATCATGCTGTACGCTCGCTTGCCCTGGTTCGCCTCGATAGCAGGCGATCCTAATACAACATGACCATCTGGAATATTGTTCACCACGCCGGCCTGCGCTGCAATTGTAACGTTATTACCGATAGCAATATGGCCTACAATACCTACCTGACCACCTACTACGCAATGATGACCAAGAGTAGTTGAGCCAGCAATTCCCACCTGAGCTACAAGTAAACAATGTGGACCTATTTTCGTACCATGTCCTATAGCAACTAAGTCACCCAATTTACTGCCCTGGCCTATGATGGTATCACCGAGTGTGCCTCGTTCGACTCCACAGCAGGCACCGATTTCCACATCATCCTCTATAACCACGCCGCCAATCTGCGGTATCTTGTGATGTATGCCCTTATAACTGGCATAGCCGAAGCCGTCTTCACCAATTGTTGAATTCGCATTTATAATTACGCGATTTCCTATTGTGCAACCATCATAAACGGTAACATTAGAATATATTATGTTGTCATTGCCGATTTGCACACCCTGCCCGATAAACACGCTGGGATAAATCACACAACCATCACCTATCCTGGCCTCATCAGCAACTACCACAAAATCATGAATATGACAATCTACGCCTATTTTTGCGCTATCCGAAATCGAAGCCCGCGGGCTTATCCCCACCTTTTTATGTTTGCGATGGCCATGCAGCAACACCATAATCTGCATAAAGGCATAGTAAGGGTCATCGGCTATTATAAGAGGAACCGAGCTTTCGGTAATTTCTTTTCCCACAATTACTGCGCTTGCCTTGGTTGTTCTGAGCTGCTTTTGATATTTGCGGTTGACCAAAAAGCTAATATCACCTTCGCATGCCCGTCCTAATGTAGAGGCGGACGTGATAATAATATTCGGGTCGCCACAGAGCTGACCACTTATATACTCAGCTAATTCACCTAAAGTTTTCGTAGGCATAGGTAAGCCTC
>CAZRMQ010000272.1:0-1873 GCA_964601185.1 uncultured Pirellulales bacterium | reverse complement strand
AACCTTGGCCATTATAATAAAATAGCTAATGTGGTCAACACCAGAATCTAATCTAACAACAAGGCCGTCAGAAGCTTCTGCTGCAAGCCTTTTGAGGGTTTTTCGGCAAAAGCTTTCTTGCTGCTCGCAAATACTGTTACAGCCGGGCCGACAGGTTTATATACCGCTGGATTAGTCGGGCCGAAAACAGCTAACGTCCTGACACCCATAACCGCTGCCAAGTGCGTAATGCCACTGTCATTACCTACAAATCCATCAGTACAACTCAAAAGCCCTATTACCTGCGTTAAAGTCAAATCCACCAGGCATTTGGCAACTTTATTTATGCCTTTGATTCTCGTTTGACTAAATCTCTGCTGCTCCGCCGGTCCCAACAGGAAGACTACTTCGAGACCTTTCGATCTGACTTCTTCGGCTATAGCTAAAAAATTATTTAAGTACCAACACTTGTCCGTTCCACCACTGCCAGGATTGATCACTATTAGTTTTTTAGAAAAGTCAACGTTTATTTCTTTTAATAGTTCTTTGCCACTGTCTCTATCAGCTTCTGTGGCTCTTATCAGAATATCAGAAAACCAAGCCGAGGAACTTTCCAAAGAAAATCCACTCTGGGTGATAAACTGCTGTGTATAAAATTCCGTTAAATGTTGATTGAAGCCTTCGGGCGGTTTCATCGATAACATTATCACTTCTGCGCTATGGCTGCAATTTGCAGTGAAAATCAGGTTTTGCTCAAAATTACTATTTGTCTCACCCATGAATGTTACAATCCAGGCATAGTCTGCAAAAACATTTATCAAAGGGTCCCTGTCTGCAAGGTCAAACGTCTTTGGCTCAACAAACAGCCGATGTAAATCCATTGAATCCATTGAGCGAATGCTGTCAATACATGCCCTGCCAGGCAAAATACCAATATATTCAGTGTGTCCCAGAATATCCACACCGCCTAATTGTAGACTGTCTTTTATAAATTTGGCCAACGGCAAAGTTAATATACAATCACCAATTGCCCCGGGTTGCAATATTACTGCTCGCTGCATTTCTCTTGCCATTTGGGCTGCTTTCTGCTGGAGTAAAACCAAAATGTCACTATCTACCGGCATAACCTAAAGCCATATATAATTATTCATATTCAGGTTTTTGTCTATGTTGCTGTCATGTAATTCAACCAGATGCCTTATCAATCCAGCCGGCGCCCACAACTCTATTATTCTTTCCTTCCTGAACGTAGAAAACAGCAAGCTGGCCGGGGGTTATAGCAGGCTTAGGCTCGTCAAATTCAACGGCTGCGCTATCGCCTCGCCCCGCCGCCCCGCTTCGCGCCTGCACTCGCGTAACCGCAGGTGCGAGCGTGAAACGCGGGGGCAGGGGGCAAACCAGCGCAGAAGCACCTTTATCATTATAGCGTATTTTTACTCTTGCGCGAAATGCTGATGTTGGTTTATCTATCAGCCAATTCACATTCGTCGCATAAAGCCGCTTATGTACAAGCTCTTCCTTTGGGCCAAGTGTGACTGTATTACTTTGGGCATTAATATTCACCACATAGTAAGGTTTACCCATCGCAACCCGCAAACCTCGGCGCTGTCCGATGGTAAACCGATGGATACCATTATGCTGGCCTAAGATATTGCCATTGCTGTCGATAACACTGCCATTACGAACAAGTTCAGGGCACCTCTGCTCAAGCAACGCTGCATAATCATGGTCAGGTATAAAGCATATCTCCTGAGATTCGGCCTTTTGTGCAGTGCCTAAGCCGAACTTCGTGGCTATTTCCCGCGTTTGCTCTTTTGAATTGCAACCCATCGGTAAAATGATATACGGTAAAATCCCACTGTCAATCATGGACAAGGCATAAGACTGGTCTTTA
>CAZRMQ010000271.1:0-3085 GCA_964601185.1 uncultured Pirellulales bacterium | reverse complement strand
CTTGTAGATGTCGATTTCCTGGATGCCTTCGGGTTCATTCATGTGTTTATTGCATTCGACCAGCGTATATTTACCATCAGGAAAGATGCCTTCCGGCTCGTCATATTGATCGGGCGCGTTGGAATAGTTGACTACCTTGCCCGTCTCCAGATTCAGGCCGCATACCTCGCTTCCCTGGTACCCATAGGCTGAGAAGATCAGCTCTTTTTCGTCCGGTGGCCTGAAGTTCTGCGTTTCGAGGTCGCATTTGAAGGGCAGGTCCTGCTGGTCGAGAATCTTCTTCTTGTTAGCCAACTTGGCCTTGCCGTTATCATACACAATATCCGCCTGATAAAAGGCGTTTAGCCGGGTCCAGGCGATGGTCATTCTTTTGCGCGAGACGGCGGGACCTTCCGAGCAGTGTTCTCCCAGAGGCATAGGCGGCCCGGACAAATCCTTTTTCAAGACCCAGAGCTCGGCATTTTTTTCGTTGCGACTGTCCCATGGATGGGCTGCGTCAAATTGCCGGGCCCCAGACAGCAGGATATCACCATTGGCCAAGTACAAGGCCCGGGTAAAACCCTCGTGAAAGAAATGATGTGTCATTGGCCGGATAATGCCGGTGGCCAGTTCCACTTCGAACACGTCGCCAAAAGTCCGTTCTAAAAACAGGATGCATTTGCCGTCGTGCGACCAATCAGCTCGTTGGCCGAAATAGGTGATACGCTTGATATGTGAAGGCAGCTCATTCAAAGGTGACCGTCCAGCTTCATTTTTGGCGGCCGGAGTTAATCCTGTCAAGACAAAGAGACAAATCAACATCGATACACATATACGAAACATAGAAAACATTGATTATCTCCTTAGAACTTCACTATAGGCGAAAAGTAGTTTTGTTGAGTTTACCAGAACAGTCATTATTTCCAGGTAACATAAAAACAATGAGCTGACCCTAATTATCAATGAATTTATCACTTTATACTTATCTTAAACCGAAGAATCAAACAATTTCAATCTTAACCTCGTCGAAGGATTGGCTTTGTTTTGGCTTTGTTTTTCCATGGCCCTAAAACGGAAAATTTCTCATATTCTTTTTATATCAAAGAGCTTACGATAATTTTGACCTTACAAAAATTGGCTTTGTTTTGCATAAAAATAGGTTGATTTGTCGAACATTCTCGACAATTGTCGAACAGACCATGGCCACAGGTGCCATGGCTAATTTGGGAATTTTTGTGTTGTAATTTTACCTTTTGCATTTTAACTATTGATTTGTTTTTGTCCTCCGCCTTCCGTCCCGCCTCCGGCGGGTAAACTTCTGTATTCTGTCTTCTATTTTTTAGCAGGTATTATACCCAAAAACGGCAAAAAAACAAGCAAAATCTTTTCTCGCCTGCCTTGAGCCCATTCGACTGCGCTCAGAGCCTGCCCTGAATTCAATGAAGGGGTGAACTTTGTCGAAGTATCCTGCCTGCCCGCCGACTCGTCCGTCGTAGCTTTAGCGAAGATGGAAGCTTTATGCGAAGGAGGGGCGATGACCAGATTTTACCCTGAGTTTATCGAAGGACTCGCCGCAAAGTTTACCCGCCAAAGCTTTTGCGTAGGTTGGCGACTACCATCGGCCGCACGGGCTTAGCTTCTGTATTCAGAATGGGAACAGGCGTTTCTTCGTAAGTCTCTCTCTGTCTCACGACGAACATGTCCTATTTGTGAGATATTTCGCCTCCCGCTAACCCCCTGTCTTCTACAGAAACCAACCCAACTCCAGATCAAGAAATCCAGAATTCTTTCATCTGTACATACACGGGAATAAAAGCGGCGCCGAAATTCCTCAATCGCTTCATTTAACAAGCCTGTCTGAATGACTTTTGCATATTCTAATAGTAGTTTATTGTAGAACTCCAGATGATCCATGATTCTTCTTTCAAACGCTCTCGCTGCCGTTGGACTCCAGAGGTAGAACGCAGCGACCTTGGAATCATAAATCGGAAGGTGATTGTTAACTATATGTGCGAGTTTTGTACACGCCGAGAATGGCAAGACATTCCTTAACCTCTTGGTTTTTATCTGATAAAGACTGCTTGCTAAGTCGTGTAGCTCTTTCAACCAAGCTTCACTATTGCTCGGTGGATTTTGTAAGAGATTGTACATACGGTTAAAGTACTCACCCCAATGACGATCATCGAATCCTAGCCTGCCGAGCTTCCATGTTGTTACATAGGTCCGCTGATATTCGTTTGTCCGAACTTTTTCAGGATTCTCAACCAGAAGATTGAAATACTCTGGCAAGTATTCCGGCCTGAATCCTTCAGTCAAAAGCCTATCAATATGCTTATTGATCAAACTGTACATTGCAAAATCCACCAATCATTGTTAGACATTAACTACGAGTCAAGAAATCTAGTCGATGTCTGCAAATTTATCAGCTTTGTGTACTATTTGATTTTGTGGCGCTCGTATGAACGGATTAAGGTACTTTGAGGGTGTTTACATCTGCCTTCATTCTTAAGGTTAAACCTGGCCGGAATCTTCTTGCCAAGGATGCTATTTAATCCATGCTTATTTGTTCCACTATTCACTAAAGCGTCGTATTCTTTTTTAAGTTCTTTAACATTCTTAATCATTAAAAATACTCGATCTGTTATGTCATCAGCAATATTTTCGAGAACTTCTCGATTCGTTATTTGGTCAGAAAACTTTCCGAGAACTTTATTAATAAAACGATCTTTCGCTTTCACTGACATTGCTCCTCTCCTTGTGTCGAAGGGAACTTTGACCCCCAATTTTTTTTACTTACTCTAGTAGATTCCCCACCAAAAATTTCTTCGGCTGAATCTTGTTGCCATATTAACAAAAAACCAAGAATTCTTGTTATTAGCTGAATTTCTGAATAACAGGAATTGTTGCTGATGCGCAAAGGAAAAGGCCGATTCGTTGTTGCGAATCGGCCTTTATAAATCCTGGCGATGACCGGATTTTATCCTGAGCTTGTCGAAGGACTCGCCGCGAAGCGCCTGTCTTGAGCGAAGTCGAAGGAACTACCATCGGCCACACGGGCTTAGCTTCTGATTTCTGCTTCTTTCCTATGCTGAAATAGATTCTTTTG
>CAZRMQ010000270.1:0-3086 GCA_964601185.1 uncultured Pirellulales bacterium | reverse complement strand
ATGACAATGATGCATATTATGTGTTACTGAATATTAGTTGAATTGCGGGAGAAATCAAAAATGCTGGCTAAAGAGACAATGACCTCAAGGCAGCGTGTTCTAAAGGCTCTCAATCATCAAATTCCCGATAGAGTGCCGATCGACCTTGGAGGGTTTCAAACCGGCATACATAAAAGAGCATATATCGAGCTGCTCGACTTTCTGGGTATTCAATCCGTGAAATGTCACTCAGACGAGATAACAATCCTTGATCCTGTGCAGCAGCTTGCCAAGCCATGCGAAGAGGTTCTGGAGCGTTTCAGAGTTGACATTCGCTATATATGTGCGCACGGCCCAGATGATTTTAAAGGCGGAATCGAACACAATACTCGCGATGGTAAACTCTGGCACGACCTTAAAGACGAATTTGGCGTCGTCTGGTCAATGCCTGACGAGCAACAACTTTACATGGACATCTCACATCATCCCTTTGCTAATGCTACTATTAAAGACTTGGACGATTTTCCATTCCCGAACGGAGGCGACCCAACTCGTTTCACAGGTGTTCGAGAGCAGGCTCTGCAGATGCGAAAGGAAACTCCTTATGCTATCTCGACCGGCATAGGCGGCGTGGTCTATGAGACCTGCTGGTATATGAGAGGCCTGGAGCGCTGGTATATGGATATGGTTGAAAATCTCCCCTTTTGCGAGGCTCTGCTCGATAAGATGCTTAAATACTGGATAGATTACTACAATGGCTTTATGGCGGAAGTGGGTGACATTATTGACGTTGTGATGTTAGGAGATGACCTCGCGGGCCAAAACGGCCCCCTGTTTTCTCCTGATTTTTATCGCAAGATAGTAAAACCACGGCAGAAAAAACTCGTTCAGCATGTCAAATCTTTGACTAAAGCAAAAATCTGGTATCACACCTGCGGCTCCTGTATTGAGTATATTCCCGACCTCATTGACAACGGTATTGATATTCTTAATCCTGTTCAGATCGGTCTTGTAAATATGGAGCCGAAGAAGCTAAAGGAAAAATTTGGCAAAAAATTAGTCTTCTGGGGCGGTGCCATAGACGCACAGCATATTCTTCCCTTTGCAAAGCCGGATGAGATTCGAGAGCATGTTCGGCGGAATATTGAAATATTTAAACCCGGTGGCGGCTATATCTTCAACAATGTTCATAACATTCAAATAGGCGTACCGCCGGAGAATATTATAGCTCTATTCGACGCAGCATACGATTTCGGCTTTTATGATTAGGATTGTAGATTAGGAATTGACTTAAAAATTCATTAACTTCGTGTTTCGTCTTTGCATATTGTACTTTTTCGTTCTTGCTCCAATAGAGGTGCAATCCATTCCTCAAGTTGCTGCCAGTTCGCATCACGCGGTATCGGTCTTTCCTCTTGTGGATTATTCTGCATAATTGCCTCCCAAAAATCTTCACAGGACCTCCGAGGATGCAGCGCTGCATACGAATTATAGAAATCTCTGCGAAGGAAGTAATGTTCTTGGCATATAAATGGTTTCCAACTCTTGTACATCTCTTTTGCTTTTCGAATATCAATTATTTCAACCTGTTCTATGTCTCGCGAATCAACATCACCCCAAGCCTGTTTCATTAGATTCGTGGCTTCTACATCAGTTTTTGGTGCACGATACCCAAAGACCGTTAGCATGAAAGCATGTTTCAAATACCTTTGAACCTCACTCCAAGAGAGTTTGATAGAGGGATCATCGTTGTAGTTCTTTTTCTTAATAGGATAAAGAAGACGGCTCGGTTGAAGATACGACCCACACTTACCACAATGTGCTCCTCGATGACCGATGGTAGCCGGTTTGTGCTCGTTGCAATAACCAATTGCAACATTTCCATGAAGATACAAACATGAAGGAAGCAAGTCTTCACCGAATCTCTTGGCAAGCCGACAAAGGGCTTGCCATAGCAGTGGATCCCAATTAAATGTAGCGATTATATCTTTCTTGCGTAGGCAAAGCACAAGATGATCGTAAAGGGTTGGGCTGTCTGGCAGTTCAAGTTGAGCGAAGTATTTAAAGACGATCTGTTCTAAGCGATATAGAAGTTCGGAGTTTTGGTCGTTCTCGGTTAGCATTGAATAGAAAGCCTCAAAATCTGTCGTCTCAGTATGACAATCATATTCTTTCAATAATGAACCAAGTCCTACTACTTTGATTAAATCCTTCATAAGTGGAAGTTTACATCCATTCCTATCACCATTTGGGAATGCCGCGCGACTTGCACCAGCCCCAATAATGAAGACATGAGGTATTCCGAAGTTAGGTGATAGGACATCAGATGCATATTTGCTCATAAGAATCTCCCGCCTTTATTTTTTGCCTTCTGGTATAAATTGTGACCTTCAGCGTCCAAAAACCTAACATATTGGTATTTTTTAAACATTATGAACAGTTGTATTTTATGCATCATGTTACAAAACACAGTTCGATTAAAGATTTGAGGATACACCTCATCAGAGATTCTATTTAGAAGTTATCGTATTTTTTTCTGCAAAACATTATTAACGGACTATTTTTTGTCGATATATCTTAAGTGGTAACCTATTTAGTTGGATAATAGATTACAATTCTTTAGAGAGGGAAAAATAATGAAATGTCCATATTGTGCAGAGGATATTAAGGATGAGGCAATAAAGTGTAGATTCTGTGGGGAAATTTTCGTAAAAAGCAGGGAAAAACCAAAGAAGTCACCCTCTATTGCTGCTGTTCTAAATTTTTTCTTCTGGGGGGCTGGTTACATTTACTGTGGCAGGCAGTGGGGTGTTGCAATCCTGATTCCATTTATTTTACTTGTAATCTATTCGTTTGCTTCAATTGAAGAAACCGCAACGGACTTCCCATCTATCATCATCCCAAATCTTCCTGGAATTGCCATGGCTTTCCATGCTTATAAAATGGCAGAAGACGATAACCGGAGCCGTGCACTGAATCTGTAAAACTTGCTGCCTTTTGTGTGGTTATTTTAGGCAGGAAACGCTTATCAATTTTCGATTTTCAATTGTCTATTTACAATTGATAATAAAGGTTGTTTAGTCCGGTGTTTATTTCTATGTCTGTTT
>CAZRMQ010000269.1:0-3087 GCA_964601185.1 uncultured Pirellulales bacterium | reverse complement strand
TAACTAAATTGTCCGAGCCAGCGGTTTCACACGGATGCCGCATACATGGTGCCGCTGTTCGCTTGCGTTAGCTGTACATTTTCTGATAAAAATGTTAAAAAATTATGAGTGAATCATTAAGCAAATCTGAAAAAGAGAAATACTCGACCGTTTGGAAATGCGATGAATATCGTCTATTTTCTTCCGGCGAAAGATCTATAAGAAACCTTAATATAGTAGATATTCTGAGAACATGCAAAGTAAAAACCGTTCTTGATGCTGGCTGTGGATCAGGAAAACTTATGCGTACCTTGATAGAAGAATATGGTGATGAATTTTCTGTTCATGGTTTTGATATTGCGGAAAATTGTTTAGACCCCTTTTTTGATAAAATAAAAAATGACATTCTAACTATTGGAGTGTTATGGAACGAAAAAGATTTTAATAAAAAATATGACGCAATAATTTGCGCTGATGTTCTTGAGCATATTCCAACAGAAAAAGTTGAATTAGTATTAGATAATCTTTGCCGTTGCACAAAAATATTTTGTTATCTTTCTATAGCATTGTTTCCTGACGATTTTGGTCCAATGATTATTGGACAACCTCTTCATTTAACACTCAAAGAACCGAATTGGTGGATCACGCAAATTCAAAAAGCAGGATTCCTAAATCTGAGACATATTACTGAAAAGCATCCTGATGGGATTGAGACCTGGTTACATGTACTTCTTTTTAAGTAACAATGTAAATAGAAATTTTGGGGGATATGTTAGAATACCAGAATAACTTTTTTTCTAACCAGTCATTGAACCGCGACCTCAATTATCTGCCGCTAATTGAGGCAGGTTGACTCAATCGTTAGCTGAGATTTTGGATTCTTCAATCCCTCGACGGAGTTTATCCTGAGTAAAATCGAAGGGCTCGGGACAGGCCTCATTCGTCGCTCGTCGTTCGTATCTCGTGAAGCGGGTAGCTTACAGTGTACATTGATTCTGTCTTCTGTCTTCTGACTTCTGTCTTCTGAATACAGCGTGTAGCGTTTAGGGTATATTAATTCTGGCTTGTGACTGCTGTCTACTGTATACTGTTTTCTCCGTGATCTATGTCAGGGAAAATCCTGTTTAAGGAGAAAGCTATGAAAGCAATTCGACAAATTGGGTCGTTAGCATTTGTAGTGGGGTTGTTCGTTGCTGTATTTGCCGGGATACCGTGGCACGTGCTCGTTAAAGATGATCCAGTCGTGCCCTGGTGGCTCAGGATAGCGGTTTTCTGCCTTCTGGGCGGTATACTTGTGGTCCTGCTGACATTGGCTCTCGAACAAACCAAAAGCAAGAGGCTGGCAGAGGCACTAATGCCTGCTGAGACTGATCGTACGGTTTTGCTGTTGAATTCTGCTGAAGTGCCCGGCCGGGCGACACGCGAGATTCTCGGCCTCGTCCAAGGCCATACGGTATTTGCTATCTGGCTGGGCAAAGACCTGTCCGCCTTAGTCAGACTCATTCTCGGCGGTGAATTGACTGAATACACAGAGATGATGGGCCAGGCCCGCACAGCAGCTACAAACAGAATGGTCGCCCAGGCTGCCCAGATGCAGGCCGATGCAATAATCAATGTTCGCTATATGACTACGAGTGTTGTAGGAAGCGCCGCTGAACTTTTGGTGTACGGCACGGCTGTCAAACTCAGCTAATAGACCGCCTTGTGCGGAATGTAATCATTAGCACAAACTACAAAGGAAAACAATGAACTATTCTGGGCTTGACCAACGTTTTTTGAGCCGATTAGCTCAGATGATGCCGATTGTCCGTGGGCTTCTGTCGGAAGCAACAGGCGAGCAGGATTTCCCCTATAAGCCGGTTATTCTGAAATCTTTAACCAGTAAAGAAGCTATTGATTTTGCCAATTCCGAGAAACATGCCGAGGAAGGGAAGCAGGTAGGGTGGGGCTTGCCCCACCACGGCGTAATCGGTGGGCTAAAGTCCACCCTACAATCTTTGCTCAAAGGTGAAAAGCCACCTTTGTTTTTAGATGCTGTAGAAGAAGGCGGCGACCCTGAAAAACTTCGTCAGCAGTTAAACGATACCATTTCAGATTATTCAGAACGTCACAACGCAAAACCTGAAATTATATGTGTTCGTGAATGTGGAGTGCTTTATGTTGACCGAAGCAGCAATAATTCTGATTTGCCTCTTGGCAATAAAGTTGCTCTGATTACCGGCGCTGCCGGAGCAATCGGCTATGGAATCTGCCGGGGACTATTAGAGGCCGGCTGCTATCTGGCAGCTACGGACCTGCCGGGTAAGAAACTCGATGATTTTATAGCCGACCTGAAAAAGATCGGCGGTGACAGAGTGATAGGTGCAGCCCTCGATGTCACCGACAAAAAGTCTGTCATTCGAGGTTTTGAGAATGTCATTCAAACCTGGGGCGGCATTGATATTGTGATTGTCGGTGCGGGAATCCCTTATGTTTCATATTTGAAGGATATTGATCTCGATGCCTTTCGCAAGCTGGAAAAAGTAAATGTAGAAGGTGCTCTATTGACACTTGCCGAGGCGGCACGGATTTTTATCGCCCAGGGAATCGGAGGCGACATTATAATTATCTCTACCAAGAATGTCCCTGCACCGGGCGCCGGCTTCGGCGCCTACAGCGCTACCAAAGCCGCCTGTCACCAATTAGGCCGGATAGCCAGCATTGAGCTTGCACAATATGGCGTCCGAGTTAATATGGTGGCGCCGGACGGTGTGTTTTCCGAAGGTAAATACAAGTCCGGCTTGTGGGAGCAAGTTGGTCCCGACCGAATGCGGGCACGCGGACTTGATGAAAAAGGATTGCAAGAGTATTATCAAAGCAGAAATCTATTGAAAGCAAAGATAACGGGACGGCACGTTGCCAATGCGGTACTGTTTTTTGCAACGCGTCAAACGCCGACTACCGGTGCTACAATTCCCGTGGACGGCGGTTTGCCCGATGCTACACCGCGATAGGACAAGGGACAAAAGACGAGGGACACAGTATGGATAAGGCATTATTAGAACTTATTAAAATATCTAACGCTGTCGGCAGAGACAGCACGCTTGTACAAGGTGGAGGTGGTAACAC
>CAZRMQ010000268.1:0-3088 GCA_964601185.1 uncultured Pirellulales bacterium | reverse complement strand
ACTGTAGCCAACCTTTTCCTTTATAGAGATTCTTTGTGTTTCGGATTGCATAGTTCGCTCCTTTAACCTAATCCAAATTCATTCCTAAGACAGGTAAATCGCCTTTAGTATAACATTTACGAAACCTTGTTATATGCCGCCAGCCTAATAGCTGGCCAATGTATGAAATTAAGGTGAATATTATACTAACATCCAGGTGATTTGACAAGGAGTTAAATCTTGGGGCAATTCGTTATATTGGCTAAACAAATCATTTTTTTCTTGACTTGTTCGGATAAATTTTTTATTTATTTTCTAATTACTGTGGCGACGAAATGGGCATAAGACAAGAGGTATGTCATTTTGCTCTAAGCGCCAACGGAACGAGGGATAATGGGTGTTGAATAGGGAGAGCATCTCGTGGCATCGGAGGAGTGGAAAAACCAGGCCGAATTGCTCCAGGAGCTGCGTGCATTGCGCAAACGTGTAGCCGAATTTGAGCAAGCCTCACACGGCCTCAAGCACAAGGGTGATTTGTTGGATGAAAGCCAATCTATGCCCACCGAGCCATATATGGCTAAACCGCTTACAAGGACTGAGATGAAAGTTCTGCATCTTATCCTAAATGGCAAGAGTAATAAAGAGATGGCCGCCTTGCTTCACCGCTCAGTAAGGACGATTGAAGTGCACCGCAGTCATATAATGCGCAAGTTTGAAGCCGATAACATAATCGAACTTTTCAAACGAGCTGCTGCGATGGGACTGGTTGATCTCTAAAAGGATTTTCGATTTATAATTTTCAATTTTCGATTTTCAAATTGACAATCGGAATTCGGCAATTGAAAATTACGCGAGCCCATTTTTCCCGGCATTTTTTATGTCACGCAGGATTTTGTGTGGAGAATAATGGCGATTCTATGCTGAAAAGTGCGTTTAATAAAAAATACGTAGTCTCCACAATATCATTTATTTGGTTGGAAGGTACATAATTAAAGACGAAGGAACAGGTGAAAAGGAAAATTCATAGTTCTGAAGCTGTCGCGTATCTTATGCGTAAGTGTAAGCATTATGTCAGACGGCAAAGCCGATGCGGTTATTGTGCGACCTTGTATGTTAGGTCGGTGTTAGTTTAAGGAGAAACGAAGTTTTTGTTAAGGAGGACGGCCATGAAGCAGTTAAGGATGACAATTATTGTAACTTTAGTGTCGGCGTTTTTGGTTTTTGCCGAGATTGGTTATGCAGATGGGGGTGGAACTGGCTCACCACCGGGAAATGATGTCTTAGTAAACAATAATGTAGTGAGCACCGAGCAGACTCAGGTTCAGCAAGTATATGGGCCGGGTTATGCTGTTTCTGATGTTGACGTCGGCGATATTAGTGCTGAAGGTGGTCAGGGAGGTCAAGGTGGTGACGCCGGAGCTGTTGCCGTTAGTAGTATTAGTACCACATCGATTTCAAAATCCAAAGTCAGGATACCGCCGCTTTCCATAATTCCTCCATATTTGCCCTATTGGACGCACGGAGGATGGGGGCTCCTAAAGGCTTATTTTCCCAATGGGCCAAGCAGCGATGATATGGTATATGAACGGACGTTCAATCCCGACGACCCCGAGGACATGGATGAGCTTAAAGGTGTTCTTACATCCTTACCGCATACAGGACCACTCAAGCTTGTTGGAGGTATGTTAAATGGTGTGAGTGCTGCGTTTGGTGGACCTGATAAATTCCATCACGGCAGGGGCTTTGAAATAGCAAATGCTCTGATTCGTGAACGCAGACCCGAAGGAAAACCTCTTTTAGTCTTTATTGACTCCAATGTAGATAGAGAGCTTCTTAAGAAGGCAGGTTATGCTTACGTCGGAAGAGTAAGTTTGGAAGGCGATGTGGACCGCAACTGGGACCACGTCTATGATGCTGCTGTAGCGGAAGCTCTGCCGTGGAATGTCGATATTCTTCTTATTACCGGTGGCATGAAAGGTGTTACCGTCGGTTCCAATGTCTCTTTCCCCGGAGCTGCCGGTGCATATAGCCAGACCAATTATTCACTTTCGTTATTCGGCGCCAAGTCGAAAGGAATCACGGAAGGCAAAGGAAAAGCCCAGATCAGCGCCGAGGGTTACAGGTTTTGGCCTCAAGCCCTGATTAAAAGAAGAATTCCCAAGGCTTTCTATGATAGAATCCAGGCTAGACCGATGCCGACAGGAGGAGTATCGCAACAACAGTCTTCAGCGGCAGGGCAGCAAGTAGGAGTGAGAGTGAGTAAGGAGCTTTACGATCTGGCTGGATTCGAAGAAGGCCAAAATGTGCAGAACTTGGTAATACGCTAAGTTTCGCGTCGTTTATAACTTTGAGGAGGAATCGGCAGGGAGGATTTTCTTCCTGTACGAGGAAAGGAGGTAGGCTGTACAGTAAAACATATAGGCTTTGTGTTGCAGAAATAAATAGTACGTGTATGGTGTTATGGCTGCTCATACATGATGAGCAATCGAAAGGGAATGTAAACACTACAGTAAAGAAAAGGAGTTCTAAAATGCTTAAGAAATTTTTATTTTCCACAGCGATTATTCTATTGGTATCATCAGGGACCTTTGCGTGCATTGGCATTATTGACCAGGGTCAGGACTTCACCGTCGGTTTACATAGTATGGTGGGTCTGTTTCACGGATACGATAGTGGCAGCTCCTTCCAGATGACGGCTGTTAATAATGGACAATCTGCCAGTGGGCATAGTCCGTTACAGGCAAACCAGGATCAAACTGCTTTTTTCGTTCATTCTGGAAATGCGGAGGCAAGGCGTGGGTCTGTGCTCGTTAAAGGATTGCTTGAAGCCGATGGCGCCCAGGAGCAGTATGTTAGACAGTACGGTCCAATGAACCAGAATCAATCCCTTGGCCTGACGTCGAACCAGTTCCTCAAGGTTCGCGGTTCGGGAGAAGGGGACGCCCTGAATGCAGCCGTTATGCACCAGCGACAAGATGCCGTCAATTCGGCAGGTTCGATGAATCAATCGTCGTCGGTCGTAGTTCTCCAGAGTTCTGACCTGACTGGTTGCGGAAGATCATGCGGTATAGTTGTTAACTGTGTTTCAGTTGAAACGAATCAGAATCAG
>CAZRMQ010000267.1:0-3109 GCA_964601185.1 uncultured Pirellulales bacterium | reverse complement strand
AATAATCTTGAAATTGTTCAAGCTGCCGGTATCGGCATAATAAGCATCATATATACGCAGCCGCCAAAGGCCGTAGGTATCTTCACCGTCAAAGACCGACAGCGGCTCCATCGGCTTGAATCTGCCCGTAAATGGCGGCTCGCCCATTTCGATGGGAACAGCGGCTTCATCGTCAAATATGGTATAGATGTAATCTTCGCCCTCGAAGTACCTATCAAGATTATACATATTCAGGCAAACGCTTTTTCTGGAGGGGCTAATCAGAAAAATTTGCAGGTCAAACGCCTGGCTGTGGGTCAAATTGATGCTAACATCAAGGTCCTGGATAGTGAAATGGTCGGGAATTTCTATAAGGGCGTCAAACATCAAGCCTCTGCTGTTTTTCGGATTGCCGGGAATTGGAAGGTCGAAATCGCCGCCGTAAGTGTAAACGGGATTGGCAAAAACAGGGACGCAAATGCCCCCCAGAAGGATAATGATTGCCACAATCCTTTGTACCGTGTTGTGAGCACTCATTCTACTGACTCTCGTGCTACGTCCCTAAGGGACTTCGCAGAGTAGTATGCGGCTTTTATTTGCCCATACTCCGTTATCCCCCAATTGGTTTAGTACACCTGTGCCTGCGGCACCACGGGTGCAGGCAGTAGAAAGCTAAGATTTTACCGGACTACAAATTGTTTGAAATACTTTCGCATTCCTATTTTTGTCGTCTCATTCGGTTTAGCTCACAGATATGTTCAGCCAGAGGAGAAAACCATCCCCATCACTAAGGGATGAGGATGCCACCCAAAAATGAAAAATAAAGGATGGACTTCGACCTTTATCTATTTTACCTCAATAACGGAGTTGTATTCACCGAACGGGTTCACTTCAGTTCGTTCGTTATATGGGTCCTGCTGCCACTGGCCGTCAACTACAAGGCGGTAGCGATATTTGCCCTGGGGCAGCTTCAATTCTGTTTGCCAGATGCCGCTGTCGCCGACTCTTTGCATAGGATTACTGGCCGGCTGCCAATTATTAAAGTCGCCCGCAATCTGCACAGTGTTTGCACGTGGATACAACGTGACGAACACGATAGCGTCATCTATCTGATTGACGCCATAGTAGTCGGAAAGCTTGGCATTGGTATCTGCAAAGGTTGGTTTTTGGGGCGTTTTATCCTCGACCATTAGAGGCTGGCTGATACTTTGTACCTGCTCAGCCTTTGGAGCTTGCGCCTGAGGGGCTTGTGGCTTAGCCGTGAGCCGGGGTTTTACCTCGGGCTTGGACTGCTTCAGTAATTCCTCGGCCTCGGTGCTGATAGATTCGAGCTGATCGGCTAAGGTGTTGACGATCAGCCTGTGTTGCTGCCTTGCGTCGGAGCCGATAATTTCCTCTGCCAGCGAGCGGAAATCTCTCTGGCCCTTGCTTGAGGAGTCATATTCGTTGATAGGCTGGCCAAAACTCGATGCTTCCTTGATTTTAGTATTGAAATTAACGACCGTTCTGAGCATTTTTTCGCCGAAGTGGGCACGCAATTCAGCCAAGATCTCTCTGCCCATCTTTGTCCTTATATCATACATACTGGCCAGAACATTGACCTGTACGTGCTGGCTGCATCGGTTACAGAGTATGCTGAGTGTTTCGAGCTGTTTGCTGAGTCCGTGCAGCGCAAAATAGCCGGTCTCGACGGGAACGATAACGTTGGTTGCTGCTCTTAGGGCATTGAAGGTCAACAGGCCCACCGCCGGGGGACAATCGATGATTGTATAATCATATTCACTTTTTACCTCGTCAACAGCGTTTTTCAGACAGCATTCGCGGTTGGCTATATTAGCCATCTGCTGCTCGAACGCTGACAGGTCTATGCTGGCCGGCGCCAGCTCCAGCTTGTCGCTAATCTGCCAGAGTATCTCCGTCAGCCTTATCGGCTCGTTTCTGCTTTTGCTTATCAGCACATCGTAGATGCTCTGCTCGATTTGCTCCTCGGGCACAGCAAGGCCTACCGCGCAGTGTGACTGTGGGTCCATATCCACCAGCAGGACCCTCTTGTCGATTTCAGCCAAAGCGCTTGCCAGGTTTATTGAGACCGTTGTCTTTCCGCAACCTCCCTTTTGATTTACAACTGCTATCGTCCTCATAGCTCTTCTCCACGCTCTGAACTCCCACTTTATAAGCTCCTAAAAAGTGGGATTATTTTAATATGATAGTCCTAAAAAAACTCCCTTTTCAGTAGGTTCTTCCATACTCGATAAAAATGTCAGGATGCTTACTATAGTATTCGGCAAAGGAATCTAAAAAACTTTATTTTTTATGGGACGAGCCGATAAAAAACACAAATAATAGTATAGTTACTCGCTCTCAAGAGCGGCCCAGGTTAGCTTTGCCGGCATCGAAGCCACCATTTTACAGGCTTAATATCAATCCTGAAAATTGATATGCACACCCATCCCCAGGTAAACCCTGTTAGAGAACTTAGTTCTTTCTCTAACGGGGTAAACATTTACAGCAATTTATTACTGTGTCCACATGATTTCAACTATAAAAAAAGGTTCCCGCAAAAAATCCATTACAAAGCGGGAACCTTTTCGGTCATTTAGCAACCAGCCAAGACCTTGTTGATTTGTACTACATACAGATCAGCCGAGCTTTCCGGCGTTTATTCTTTAACTTTGACCTTGACGGCCTTGGTCTTCTCGGCTTTCGGCAGCGTTATGGACAACACACCGTCCTTGCAGACGGCGTCAATTTTATCTTCATCCACGTCCGTAGGCAGAGATATTTCACGTCTGAAGCTTCCGTAGATGCTTTCCATGTGGTAGTAGCCTTTCTCTTTCTCCTCTTTAGACTCTTTCTTTTCGCCGCTGATAGATAGTGTGTTGCCATATACGGAGATGTCGATGTCTTCAGCCTTGCAGCCGGGCACTTCTGCCCTTACTACGATGGCGTCATCCTTGTCGGCGACATCAATCGTCGGCCAGGCTTTATAGCCTGTCAAAGGTCTTCCGAGTCCTCTGAAAAAGCTGTCAAACAAATCATCCATCTCATCGTGAAGCCTTGCCAGCTCATTTTTGTTTCGTTTGTTAAAAGGTACCAGTGCCATAGTAATACCTCCTTTCATTTTTAATTG
>CAZRMQ010000266.1:0-3117 GCA_964601185.1 uncultured Pirellulales bacterium | reverse complement strand
TTACCCAGACCGCATGATTTTTCAATCAATTTTCAACGACAATAGGGACATCCTCCTAGATGCAGCAGCATCTGTAAGAATTTCTTGACTTAAATCTTCATTAACTAAATCTTGTAGGTCTGACATTTTATTCAAACCGATGAACTACATTTATTGTTATTGCCCCTTGTCTTAATTTCCTCAATCTCCACTCCCCATATTTAACAGCATAGACGAGAGAACAGTATTTAGGGTCTCTATCGTTCTTAAAAAGATCCAAATTTTTAGATTCTGAGGAACTTAATTGTGTAAATGAACTCTGGAGATCTTGCCTTTCTTTTTTTGTAACTGCTAATTGTTGAGTTACTTGTTCCCTCGCCATCAAAGCTTTGAAGTAATTTTTATATATGGTCTTTTCTGAACCAGTGTCTTCTACTCTGACGATAGCTGTAATATCATTTTCATAAACTTTAGCATGTAATATCTGGTTTTCTCCTTCACTTAAATAAGCCTTGGCTCTTTCTGGGCTTATCAGTGGCCGTATTTGTGTTATATATTCTTCCAGCATTATTAATAGTTTCTGGGTATCGGATTCTATGGTTCTTTTTCTCTCTAAGTCCTTTCCTTGCAATAATCTTGTTTCTAAAGCCTTAAATTTGGATAGGTTAGTTAAAGAAAAACTACCATATTTCATCTCTGTAAAAAATTTCACAATTTCTCTGTGCAATTCAAAATCCTTTTCGAAATTGGCATAGGAAGAACGTCCATGGTGATTATAATGTAGTTCGAATATATGTTCTTTTAGCAATGGATGGAATGAATCTTCTATTACCTGCGCCAATGTTGTTTGATCGGCTCCTGTTATTGTAGCATTTTCCAACGATGCTATCAAGGCTTTTGCACTATTCTTATCCATTTTGCATTCACGAAATTCTATCTTCTGAACCATCAGCTAATTCACATTTTTCATGGCGGATGGGAGGGACTATCCATCCAAGAAGCTGAGCACCCAAGGTTCTACTGCGATAAAGGGGGCAGCCCCCCTGTTCCAATAAAGGAGAATTTATGAATTGAAGTCCCAAGACACTTCTATCATGAGAAGCGTGGGCTATGATGCACCTTCTATACATATGACCGTCTGCTTTAGTATAAGTGTAAACTACATTGTCAGGGCCTCTGGATAACAGACAATGAGAGGCATGACCGATATTGACTATATCATTTGGCTTCGGTGGTGCTGGCAGCAGTTTTCTCTCTTTTAACTCTTCAACAAATTTTATTCCGGTCTCTAAGAACTGTTTTGGCAGACCTTCTAATGCTTCCCTCACACCGCCAACAACATATCTGGACAACTGGGTGAGCATTTGTTGCAGCCTATCACATTTCATTTCTTCAACTTTTGCGTAAGCCTCAGCTTTTCTTCTTTCAAGCTCTGCTTGAGCATACATTACCTTTCCTGCTAATTCTGTAAGAAATTCTTCTCTCCTTTGTTGAAGTTCCAATTCTCTTTGATAATCTTTTTCACGCCTTCTTTCTATTTTAGCCTCCGCTTCTTCCAGATCCTTTATTCTAGTCCAGGCTTTTACAGCACCGTATTTCTGTTCTGGGGTCCCTTCTTCCCACTTTATCCCCATCTTTCTTTCAAATTCTGCTCTTTCACTCACTGAATGGTTGTAAAACCAATCATCTAGTTGAGCGTTTCTTTGCCATTTATCGATTGACATTTTTAGCGGCACTTTTCATTTATCTTATATTTATCTCAGATTCAGATTTCTCCTTATACACTACTTGGCGGCAAGAGTAAGCCTGCCAACCTCACTATCTTACCAAATCCATCCCCAAATTGCAATTGTTCTGAGCTCTTTCATGTCGGAGAATTAGGGGAAAAGAGGGGTGTTTACCAAATGGCGGTTCGTTAAGCAACGCATCTTGAGCTTGAAGAAAGAAAGCAGGGAAAGGAATTAGCGTATTTTTAGAGTAGCTAAGGCAAGGGCGGCAAAGGCGGCAGCCAACAGCCAGAAACGCACCACCACCTGCGGCTCACTCCAGCCGGCTAAATGGAAATGATGGTGCAGCGGCGCACATCTAAACAGGCGTTTGCCGCCGGTGTATTTGAAATAAGTGACCTGCAATACCACGCTCATTAGCTCAATTACGAATACGCCGCCGATAATCAAAAGCAGGATTTCGTTTCGAGACACTAATGCCCCGTAACCCATCGCAGCTCCCAGCGGAAGTGAGCCTACGTCACCCATAAAGGTCTGAGCGGGATAACAGTTGTACCACAAAAAGCCAAGCACAGCGCCCAGGATAGCCGAGTAGAAAATGCTCAGCTCGCCGGCCTGCGGTATGTGCGGCAGCAGAAGATAGCTGGCCCACGTAACAGGGCTGATTCGTGACATCGTCTCGGACGAAACATAGCAGAGCAGCGCTAAGACAAGACTGACTATGCCTACGCAGCCGGCCGCCAATCCATCCATGCCGTCGGCCAGGTTGACGGCATTGCTCGTGGCTGATAAGTAAAAAATCGCTATCAGGATGAACATCCAGTTGGCCAACGGCAGGCCGTACTTATAGAACGGCAGCCAGAATAATTTGGCATCGGTTATATTGCTGAAGTCAAAGAATAAAAACGAAGCAATCAGGACAGAACCGGCAATTTGAAAGATGAGTTTTTCCCATGCATTCAATCCACTTCTGCCGCGATAACGGGTGCGGGAAGTAAGTTTAAGCCAATCGTCCACGCCGCCTAAAGCTGCAAACCAGACAACTAAAAAAATTGCTTTTTGAACAAAGGGATTGTTCAGTTTCGCCCATAACAGCGTTGAAGAAAGAACCGAAAAAACAATAATCAGCCCACCCATCGTAGGCGTATTGGCTTTGCCTTTGGTCAGCTCATTGAGAGCCGTGTGATTAAACTCCGGGCGGTCGCCGATTTTTTTCCGCATCAGCCAGCGAATAATCTTCGGACCTATAAAAAGGGCGATCCATAGGCTGGTCAATAACGCAGATACACAGCGGAACATCACGTTCTGGTAGGCATAGAAATGCAGAACTCTTTCGGTGAAGATATCACGCAAATACCACAATAAATGGTATATCATTTTAGTATTTCATCCTTGAAAACCCCGCAATAAA
>CAZRMQ010000265.1:0-3134 GCA_964601185.1 uncultured Pirellulales bacterium | reverse complement strand
CCCCTTTCCGAAACATACAAACTTATATGTTTTAATAAGTACGATAACCAACCGTGGTTTTTCCAGATGTTCTTGCAAAGTAGAAGCCGATATCCGGCATGAGCTTATTTATGTGCTGGTCAACCCATTGACCAACCTTGGTGATCTTGGTTCTGGGCACATATACGATATCTCGTGGCTGCAAATAAAACGGTTGCGATCCTTTGCCTTTCAAGGAATCTTCCAGATTGACCGAGTATGCGTATCGCTGACCCTCCTTATGGCGAATGACAATTACATTTCTGAATTCAGCTTCGGGTAAAATGAATCCTCCGGCTTCCATAATTGCCTCCAGGACATCGATTTCTCCAAGCATTTCGATGACTCCCGGTGTAGTCACTTGGCCTCCTACATACACACGACGGTTCAGCAGTGATCGGACTATCACTGCAATCTCCGGCTTTTTTAGATGAGGTATATATAGTTTCAGCAGCTCTTCTCGAAGTTCTGAAGGTCCTTTCCCTAAAACGTCTATCTCCCCGATCAATTGCAGCGAGATTTTTCCGTCGGGACGCACTGTCTGAGTGATATCAAGCTCAGGCGTATAATAGAACTTCAACTCAATCTCATCGCCTGACCTCAAAGCCACATCTGAAGAGGCGTTCACCCCCGTTTCAGACACACCCAGCACGCCGGATCGGCTTTCATTAAGTTGTTGTCGGATGATACCCGTCAGCCTTTGATGTTCCGCCTCCATTTCAGACATCGATCCCGAGGTCTGACAGCCCATAAATGAGCCAACCAGAACCGCTCCCACGATAAGGACCAACAATTTTCTCATTCTTAAAACTCGATAATATCGCATCAGCCTACCTCCCAAAATCACAGGACTTCTTTATGAATTTTTAAACTTCCCCGCATACAAAAAAAACTCCATTTGTGTTATCATAAATTAAAAGTTGAACTTAATACAATAATTGCGCCCGCTGGAGAGGATAATCTTACCCCCCATAGGTTTAAAGTAGCTTGCATCTTGATTCTTCATTAGTTCTGGATAAACTCCGTCCCCGTCAGTTACATTTCAACATTGAAAAGCTTCCTCCTCCTGTGAGGTCGAGTAAATATACGGCACATGTAGTTTACGTATAATAATTTCACATCTGCTAAAACGTTAGTGGGCATGGTATCAGAAATTTAATCCTCTTGTTGTCCTCCCTCAAATACCAAAAAACAACCACCGGCAGTAATGCCAGACTCGCGTTTTTACTACGCATCATTACCATGCATTACTGCTTTATTACTAAAAATTGGAAATCCATTCCCCCGCGTTTGTCATCTCCTCCCTTTAGGGGCAAAGCTTAGTCTTTAACCAAGCTTCACGTGACCACCCACATTATGGAGTATTCTATACAATATGCTGTGAAAAGTCAAGAAAAAAAGAAAAATTCAGGCTTGAGTGTGAGATATTTGCATATATAATAAGGTTTTACACATCAGGAAACTCGGATTGTGTTAGTTCGCCGATGTTCAGATACCACCAACAATCACAGTGAGCCAGAGTACAGAATCAACTTTGGCTCTATGCATCTATGTTCTTATGTATGCCGCTGGCCTTTTCAATAATTAATCCCGCCAATCTTACATCCATAGTACTACCCGACTCAACGCTAATCTCGGAAATCACGGGATACATGTCATTTTTATAGAAAAAAAAAGGGCTTGTTTGGGTTGTACGGTACTTTGATTGTTGCTTAAGGACCCGAACTCCCGCCTTCGCGGGGCATGTGATTGGTCGGAAAAGCGGCAATCCCCAAGTGCGTCTTCACCGCATCCGGCAAGGACGGATTTGGGCTCCCCTTCACGGTCTATCTCCGGCGGATCGAAGATGAAGATAAGTTAACAAGCCAAACTTATTGAGAGATTTTTTCGTTTAGCATTTTCTTGGTCCGCAGGATGTGGAAATAATGCTGGGCGAAACGGTGAGCCTCGTCTCTGACATATTGCAGCAGCTTACGAGCAGGCGAATGAGCAGGCAATCTCACGGACTCCGAACTTCCCTGCAAATAAATATCTTCCTGTCTTTTGGCAATCGAGGCGATTTTAATATCCGGTGCCTTCATCTGTCTTAGAGCTGCCTCAGCGGCGCGTAAATGACCAAGCCCCCCATCAATTAAAACAAGGTCGGGCCAAAGCTCTTCATCCCTCAAGGCGTATTTATATCTGCGTCTGACAACTTCGGCAATCATGGCATAGTCATCAATGCCTTCGACTGTTTTTATTTTGAATCGCCGATAGCCGCTTTTAAAGGGTTTTCCATCAATAAATTTGACTAACGAACCAACTGCTTCGGCTCCGGAAATATTTGCGACATCTATACCTTCGATAATCCTGACCTGATCGGGTATATGCAGCAAATCCCGTAACTTCAGAAGTGCTTCGGTTGGATCATCAGCGAAGACTTCCGGCTGAACATCTTCCTCCGGCAGGCCGCGACGGTCGAGCCGTTCAATCAGCCGAATACGGTCGCGATACATCGAGGCTTTTTCGTATTCCAGCTTTTCGGCTGCCTCGGCCATTTGTTTTCCTAACTGCCGCAGAACCGTGGAGCGCTTCGAGCGCAAAAAGTTAATGAAGTCACTAATGCTCTTTCTGTACTCAGCTTTTTCTACCCTGGCGGCGCAGGGTGCGGTGCACTGCTTGATACTGTACAAGATACAGGGCCGAAAGAACCTGCGCTTCGGATCACCTTCTTTTATACCAAGTGTACAGGTGCGAAACTTAAATATTTTTTGCAGCTCTACTAAAACCAGCCGCAGGTCCTTTGCGCCGGCGAAAGGTCCGAAAAGTCTGCTGCCGGTTGGCCGAGGTTTTCGTGTGATATAAACGCCGGGAAAATCCTCGCCTATGGTGATTTCCAGATAAGGAAAGGTCTTGTCATCGGTAAGGTCGGAATTATAAGGTGGGCGGATATCCTTTATCAGGCGGGCTTCCTTCAGCACCGCATCTACTTCCGTTTCAGTTTCAAGGAAGTCAACGGTTTTAACTTTGCTGAGCATTTCGGTGATTTTCGGCCCACGCGCGGTAGCTATCTCGCCGCCAGGCTGAAAATAGCTGGCCACCCGCGAGCGCAGGTTTTTGGCTTTGCCGATGTAAAG
>CAZRMQ010000264.1:0-3147 GCA_964601185.1 uncultured Pirellulales bacterium | reverse complement strand
ATGTATGATCTTCCTTATTTTTATTATCCACAAGTCAAAGGAATGATGTCCTTAGAGAAAAATGATTTAAGGCATGAATTGTTAAGGTCTATAGGAAAGCATCTACCATTGTCTATAGCAAAGATAATAGGGTGGATGGCCTATCATCATTTAGGTTAGACAGGCTAAGAGGCTCAGGGATGATATTCAAAACGCAACATTTAAATATTTTGAATATAGGGAGTGTGATTTAATGAGGTTTAAAAAGGTCCTTTTAATAAGCCCACCAACACCCAGCCGCTATGGCGGGCTAAGAGTTCCAGCAGGAATCGGATACATTGCTCAGGTATTAGATGATAATGAAATTGAGTATGCTTATGTAGATATGCGAATAAGCTATTCTTTGCGGTATTTAAAAAAGAGAGCATTAGCCTTTAAACCGGACCTGATTGGTTTCAGTATGATAACTATGGGATACAAAACGGGCTATAGAATTATCTCTGAGATGAAACAACTATTGCCTGATTCTAAAATTGTTGTAGGTGGACACCACATGACTATTTTGAAGGAAAAGGTACTCGAAGAGTGCAAGGATATTGATTTTGGAGTTGTTTATGATGGTGAAGAAACCATCCTTGAGTTTTGTAAAGCTGATATACCATACGAAAATATCAAGGGACTAATTTTTAGAAAAGATAAGCAAATAGTTTATACCGGTGAGCGGCCGCCTGTTAAAAATCTTGATAAATATGGCTTCCCAAGATATAAGAATTTTAATACAAGTAACTACTCTAAGCAAATCCCCATTCACTTCGGACGAGGGTGTGTACACCAATGCACTTTCTGTCCCAATAAGTTATTGGGTAGAAAATATCGAAGCCGCAGTGAAAAGAATTTTGTTGATGAAATTCAGTATTGGTATGAAAAAGGTATCAGACAGTTTGCAATTGATGATGATAATTTTACTTTTAACAAGAAAAAGGTTTATAACATTTGCGATGAAATAGAAAAGCGTGGTTTAAAGGACCTGTTCATACGGTGTTCCAATGGCATCCGAGCAGACAGTGTTGACCGTCCATTGCTGGAAAGAATGAAAGAAATCGGCGTCAGAGAAGTGGCCTTCGGCGTTGATGGCGGGAATAATAAAATGTTAAAGTACTTGAAGAAGGGTGAGACAATTGAGACGATTGAACAGGCAATTAAGGATGCCTGCGAAGTGGGATTTGACGTAAAAATATTTATAATCTTTGGGACACCGCACGAAACAGAGGCTGACGTTGAAGACAGCATCAGGCTTGCTAAAAAATACCCTATAGCCAGGGTTGACTTTAACAATCCAATTCCGTACCCTGGAACGGAAATGTTCGATTATGTAAAAGAGCATAACTTATTTCTAATTCCTCCTGAAGATTATCTTAATGATGTTTCTGAAGAGGAGGATGTCTCTGTTTTTGAGACGCCTGAAATGTCAGAAGAGCAGCGGCTCAAGGTATTGAAACGATGTCGTAAAGTACAGAGACAGGTGATGAAAAATACGGCTATCAGAATTTATGGAACTAATCCTTTCATCGGTTTTTTAATAAGGTATTTCTTCAATGTGATCATATTTGAAAAGTTATTTTTTAATAGTCTTTTCTTCCGTAGAATTATCGAATTTATACGCTATAAGAAATTAGTATTAAAGCAAGGCCATACCACATATTCATAAATGGTTATGCTTGAAAAATATTCAAAAAATTCCTATGATTAACTAGTTGGCTGAGCATATTATTGCAACGTATCTTTTTTAAATGCTTTTTCCAGAGTTTTTACTTTAGGGAATTTATAGATCGTTTGAGATATAAAATGGCAATAAGACGGGCTTCAAGATAAATAGTTATTCTCATTCGGAATTGGCCTGACCATTCACTTACCTATTAGAAGTATTGTGATCAAAGAGGAAGATTAAACAAACGGACTCTAGAAAAATGAAAATATTTGTAATTGGTTATTCAGATAATATATCTACCAGTTATCTTTTAAATTATCTAATTAAACACGGGATTATTATTGATGGGGCAATTTTCCCTAAAGGTCTAAAACATAGTTGGAGAAGATTGATAAGGAAAATCCAACTACGAGGATTTATCCCGGCTATTAAAAGAGTGGCTGAAAACCTCATTGTAAGAAAAAGGCAAATATCAAAGATGCTCCGGCAAATTGATAAAGTGTATTTTGTTGATGATATTAATTCAGAAGAGGTTAGAGAGATATTGGTATCGAATAATGTTGAGCTTCTTTTATTAACGGCAACAATTCCCGTCATAAAACCGGTAATCATCGATATTGATGGTCTTACGATTCTAAATCCTCATACTGGTTGGCTTCCAAAATATCGGGGGTTGGATGCAAACCTAAAGGCGCTTAGAGATAAAAATCCGCTTGGTGTTTCTATTCACAAGGTTACAGAAAAAATCGATGCGGGGGAAATATATCTTCGTGAGAACTTTCAAATTAATTACAAGGAAGATATTCTTAAGCAATTGGATGAAGAAGAGTTAAAACTTTCTGGAAAACTCCTCGTTGAAGCTGTCAATTTAAAAAGTAGGAATATGCTGAAACCAATTACTACCTCTGAGCAGCTTGGTAAATATGAACCGTCTCTTACAGCAGAGGAAAAAAAGAGAGTAATACAAGAGATAAAAAAAAGAAATGTGTAAATCGGAATTGCTATTCGCCCGATCACCAGACTTCTTTAACTTGATAATTTCCTTTGGCTTGCCACGGGGTTCTTCATTCAGTACGATATAGGCGGTTGTTAAGGAAGTAAGCAAGGAACACTGTGCACAATATGTTCAAGAATGGTGCGGTTATAATTGGCGGTGATTTTCAAGGCTTGGGTATTGTTCATAATCTTGCCGACCTTCAAGTCCCTATTATTATAGTCGATCCTGACTTTTGTATCAGTAAATTTTCAAGATTTGTGCAGGGATATTATAAATGTCCCCCCCTAGCCGACGGAGCAGCTTTTACAGCTTTTTTGGGGCAGTTAGCCATAAATCAAAAGTTAAAAAATTGGATTGTTTATCCAACAACTGACGAAGCGGTATATGTCCTTTCGAGAAACAAAGAATGTTTAAGTCGATATTATTTGATACCGACTCCAGAGTGGGAGATTACCAAATATGC
>CAZRMQ010000263.1:0-3154 GCA_964601185.1 uncultured Pirellulales bacterium | reverse complement strand
TATGCCAAGCTTAAGACCCGAATCTTTAAGAACAGCCAACGTCTCTTTTATGTCAGGCTCAGACTTTGCAGTTTTACTCAAAGGCTCATACCAAAGCCATGCCAGGTGCTGCCATTGTTTTGGGGTAAGTTTTATGCCTCTTTTGGTTCCGGCCTTTTTCAGTAACGCGAGGGTATCAAAGTCACGACCGGTAAAATTAGAAAGCCAATATCGAACACGAACGCATATCAGTTTAGACCAGAAATAAAAGGTGAAGTTTCCTGTTGGTTGGCCCTGTGTTTTAAGAAAATCGTAGGATAATCTGGCACCTTCCAGGAAAAGCTGCTTGGTATCGATTTTGCCAAAGCTCAGCAAAGTCTCACCAAGGTCAAATAACACTACTTTAATTTTCTTTACCGGCAATTCCCTTTACCCCGTTACCTTTGGCCTTTAGCCAAAGGAAATTCGAAATCCTAAGCACTAAATCCTAAAAAGTTAGAAATTAGGATTTAGATATTAGAATTTAGGGTTTACCTCAATGGCGGCAGATTATCCTCAAATGCCTGGCGAACCCACTCGAACATTTCTTCATTCGATATTGCTGATACCCTGTCGGCCAAATACTCGGCGTCGATCTTGTCTTTTATCCTGGTTATACGCCGGTCATGCTTGGGGATATCAATCTGGTATCTGGCCTCTATCCAGTGTTTGATGCCCGCTGCGCCGCTTTTATCCGTAATGGCTACGCCAAAAGCACGATTGAGCAGCTTCTGGGTATCGAAGCAATTGTAAATTTCCTCATCCTTTAACAGACCGTCCGCATGAATGCCGGCCCGAGTGACATTGAAGTCCTTTCCAACCAGCGGATAGTTATGCGGAATTGGAACACCCAATTCCTTGCCGGCGTACTCAGCCAATTCGGTAATCGCGGCGTAGTTGACTCCAGGAGTATGGCCTTTCAATTGCGCGTGCTCAACAACCATGGCCTCCAGCGGCGGATTGCCTGTTCTCTCGCCGGTGCCGAATATCGCCGTGTTGGCAACGCTGCAGCCGTACATCCACGCGGTAACAGCGTTTACCTGAACCTTGTGGAAATCGTTATGGCCGTGCCACTCCAGCCATTCAGACGGCACTCCTATCTGCCTAAGCCCATATATCAATTTAGGAATGCTCCTCGGCAAAGCAACGCTGGACCAGGGCAGGCCAAAACCCAGCGTATCGCAAAGACGAATCTTGACCGCCCTTTTATATTCTTCGGCGAGCTTCATTAACTGAGCGGCAAAAGGCAGCACGAAACCATCATAATCAGCCCTGGTTATGTCTTCAAAGTGACATCGCGGAGTAACACCGCTGTCCAAAGCAGCTTTGGCGATATCAAGATAGGCATCCATCGTCTGTGCCCGCGTCTTCCGCAGTTTGAGAAAGATATGATAGTCACTGGCTGAGGTCAGAATGCCGGTCTCAGTCAGGCCCATTTGCGTAACCAACTTAAAATCATCCGGCACCGCCCTTATCCAGCCTGTTATCTCCGGAAATTCGTAGCCTCGTTCTTTGCAAAGCTGGACCGCTTCTCTATCACGTTTGGAATACAGAAAAAATTCGCATTGACGGATAAGGCCGGTGCCGCCGTCTATTTTATGCAGTAAATCATATATCCGCAGTATTTGCTCCGGCGTATAAGGCGGCCTGGCTTGCTGACCATCACGGAAAGTCGTGTCGGTTATCCAGATTTTGTCCGGCAGATTATATTCAACCACCTTGTTGTCAAATATAACCTTTGGAAATTCGGTATATGGAAACGTCTCCCGATATAGATTGGGTTTTTCTATATCAACAAGCTCAGGGATTCTATTCATTATTATCTATCTCCAATTCTACTCTGCGAAGAACGAGCACTTTGCCTGCGTTTTTCGACCGGACATCTCACATTCGGGACAGCAGCTTATTTGCCTACTCCACGATACGCATAGTTTCAAGACGCAATGGCCGAGATGGGATTCGAACCCATACGTCCGATTTGGACAGGGGATTTTAAGTCCCCAGCGTCTGCCATTCCGCCACTCGGCCGGAACTTTCGTATTGCGTATCGCGTTGTGCGTATTGCGTATTATAACGCACGACGCATCACGCAGGACGCACGACGGAATATGCTAACGTATACGGTGGAATTTTGCAAATTGTTTCGCAAAAAGACGCTGCCAGAATACAAATAAAATCCAGCATAAAAAGTGGGATATATGTCAACCGGCTACATAGGTAACACCTTAAACCGCAGAATTGTACAGATGGAACACTATTAAACCTGCTGCGAGAGATAATGTTCCAACCGCATGCAGCAGAACCGTAATCCGGTTGGCACGGTATTGACCAGGCTTTGCTAAATCCTCTTTATTGGCAAATTTTATCGCCAGGACCGCCATCGGCAGTGTAAATAAATAAAACACTCCCGCAAAAAATGCGACCTGATAAAACAACATAGCTATTGCTAAAACAAAGCTCATAATCAGCGCCGTTCTGTAAATCCAAACGCAAGCCGGCACGCCGAACAGTACCACAAGCGTCCGTTTATTCACAGCGGCATCGGCGGCAACATCAGGAAACTCGTTCACTAAAATGACCAAAAAAATCAAGATACTAACAATCAAAGCAGGTAAAAGAACAACCGCATCAAGAGCTCGCGTCTGCAAGTAATATGAGCCAAACACAGGAAGCAGGCCGAACAACAGCGCAATAACCAGCTCACCGATGCAGCGGTAGCCTAACTGTATAGGTCGAGCCGTATAAAAAAAGCCACCTAATAAGCCGACAAGGCCGAGAACCAAAATGAAAACGCTCCGCGTCAGATATAAAATTACAAGTCCAATAGCCGAGCCGGCAGCAAGGCAGAATAACGCCGCAAGCAACGTTGCTTTAGCTGAAAGGATACCTTCCTGGATGAAACGTCGGCCTCCGGAAAAAGGCGTCGGGTTCTTATTAATCCAATCGTTGCCGGAAAGATGGTCGTAGTAATCGTTGGTTATGTTGGCGCCTGAGTGCAGGGCCATTATTGCCAATAGTGCCAGGATGAAAAGAACCGGCTGGAAAGCACCGGTAACAGCGTAGCCTGCGGCTGAGCCGACTAAAACCGGAGCGGCGCTTGCGACCAAAAACTTCGGTCGTGAGGCAAGAAAAAGAA